>NZ_MUBM01000409.1 GCF_002154505.1 Streptomyces carpinensis
CGGTCGGCGAAGGCCGCCGCCTCCGACTCGGACAGCGGGGAGGACTTGGGGCCGGCCAGGGAGCGCGAGGCCTCCCGCAGCGCCGCGTGCCCGGACAGGGAGCGCGCGAAGACCGCCTCCGCGATGCCCGACACCGGTACGCCCAGGTCGAGGGCGATCTGCACTGTCCAGCGGCCCGTGCCCTTCTGCTCGGCCTGGTCCATCACCACGTCCACGAACGGCTTGCCCGTCGCCGCGTCCACGTGCGACAGCACCTCGGCCGTGATCTCGATCAGATAGGAGTCCAGCCGCCCGGTGTTCCAGGTGCGGAAGATCTCCGCGATCTGTGCGGGGGAGTACCCGGCCACCTCGCGCAGCAGCTGGTACGCCTCGCCGATCAGCTGCATGTCGGCGTACTCGATGCCGTTGTGCACCATCTTCACGAAGTGACCGGCACCGTCCGGGCCGATGTGCGTGACGCACGGCGCGCCGTCCTTGGCCTTCGCGGAGATCTTCTCCAGCATCGGGCCCAGCGAGCCGTACGACTCCGTCGAGCCGCCCGGCATGATGCTCGGCCCGTGCAGCGCGCCCTCCTCGCCGCCGGAGATGCCCGTGCCGACGAAGTGGATGCCCCGCTCGCGCAGCTCACGCTCGCGGCGCCGGGTGTCCGCGAAGTGCGCGTTGCCCCCGTCGATGATCATGTCGCCGGGCTCCAGCAGCGGAGCGAACTCCTGGATCACCGCGTCCGTCGGCTCGCCCGCCTTCACCATCACCACCAGGCGGCGCGGCCGCTCCAGCGCCGCCACGAACTCCTCGGCGGTCTCGGCTCCGACGAAATCGCCCTCGTGCCCGAACTCCTTCACCAGGTCGTGCGTCCGCGCCACCGTCCGGTTGTGCAGCGCGACCGTGTAGCCGTTGCGCGCGAAGTTCCGGGCGAGGTTGCGGCCCATGACCGCGAGCCCTGTCACGCCGATCTGGGCTGTAGTGCTCATACCGCCTGCTCCTCAGGAATCCGGTGGACCATCGGCTGGAACGCCTTCGACCATCCTGACGTGCCCCTACGGCCACCGCACATCCGACACGGCCCGCCGCACGACACGTTCCACGACATCCTCCCTTACGTACCGCGCGTGCCCGTAGCCTCAGCGCGGACACGGCCGATCCGGCGGGCGAAAACCACCGATCCGGCCAACGGAAGCCCTCTGTCGGCCACTTGGTGTGCCGAAGCGGCCGAGAGCCGTCTTGTCATGGCTCGTTCGCGAGCTTTACTTTTGCCCCTCCTGACGCAGGGCGAGGGGGCTTCAGACATGGCCGCACGCGGTCGGCACCGCCGATACCAGCCGAACAGGATCAACCGCGCCTCGCTCACCGTCACGGCGGGCGGCGCCGGCATGGCCATCCCGCTCATCGGTGCCGGAGCCGCCCACGCGGCCGACGCCTCCACCTGGAACAAGGTCGCCGCGTGCGAGTCGAGCGGCAACTGGAGCATCAACACCGGCAACGGCTACTACGGCGGGCTGCAGTTCACCAGGTCCACCTGGGACGCGTACGGCGGGACGCGGTACACGCCGCGCGCCGACCTGGCCAGCAGAGACCAGCAGATCGCGATCGCGGAGAAGGTGCTCGACGGCCAGGGCCCCGGCGCATGGCCGGTGTGCTCGGTGCGGGCCGGTCTGACCCGCGGCGGCGGCGACCCCGGTGTCCACCCGGACGGCGCGGCGGTCAGGCCCGCGCACAGCCGGGGCACCGCGGGCGCCGACGGCGCCAAGAGCACCGGGCACGGCAGCGGTTCGGCCCGTGACGTGCAGCCGCAGACCACTCCGCAGTCCCGCGCCGGCCGGGCCGAGATGTACACGGTGGTCCGCGGCGACACCCTCTCCGGGATCGCCGAGGAGCGTCACGTGCGCGGCGGCTGGCGCCAGTTGTACGCCACCAACCGCACCACGGTCGGCGACGACCCGGACCTGATCCTGCCGGGCCAGCGCCTCTCCCTGCACACCGGCCGGACGAACCAGCCCGCCCGCACGGCTGCCAAGGAGAGTGCCACCGCCACGCGTCCGCCCGGCCAGGCGGGGACGAAGCCCGCCGGCCGGAGCGAGACCAGCAGGGCCGGCCGGCCCCACTCCGCCTCGCACACCCTCGCCGCCCCCGTGCGGGGCCCGCTCGGCACCGGCTACCGGGTGAGCGGATCCCACTGGTCGAAGGGCTACCACACCGGCGTCGACTTCGTGGTTCCCACCGGCACGTCCGTGCACGCGGCCGGGGCCGGCCGGGTGGTCGACGCCGGCTGGGGCGGTGCCTACGGCTACCAGGTGGTGATCCGGCACGCCGACGGCCGCTACACCCAGTACGGGCACCTGTCGGCGATCTCCGTACGGGCCGGGCAGACGGTGAGCGCCGGGCAGCGCATAGGCCGCTCGGGCGCCACGGGCAACGTCACGGGCCCCCATCTGCACTTCGAGGTGCGGACGGGGCCCGGTTTCGGTACGGACGTCGACCCGGTCGCCTATCTCCGGGCCGGCGGCGTCACGATCTGACGCGGGTGCCGACGGCGGCCCCGCGCCGGTCGAGGACGGGTATCGGGACGTACCCGCCGCCGTAGAGGGGGACACCGCAGAGCGGGCCGACGCAGTACGGGCCGCCGGGGAACGCGCCGGGGGAGAGCGGCGGTTCGCCCGCCTCCCGGCCGGAGGCCGCCGCCCGGGCGGACGGCGGAGAGGGCAGGAGGACGACGTCGGTCGGTGCCGTGTCGGCCTGACCGGGTCCCTCGGGCGTTCGCGTCGCGTTCCGCGGCGTCCCCGTCGCCGGCCCCCCGTCCGGGGTCCGCACTTTCAGCAGCACGCCCTCCAGCGGTCCCTCCGTCAGCAGCACGCCCTCCAGCAGCACGTCCTCCGGCAGCACCCCTTCGGCCGCCGTCCCGTCGGGCATTCCGCCCCGTGCGCCCGCCCCCGCCGCGGGCGCCGTTCCGGCGGGCATCGGACCGGCCCGCAGCGGCTCGGTCGGCGCAGGATGCGCCGGCAGCGACTCGACCGTGCGCTCGATGCGTTCGGTGGTCAGCAGGATCAGGCCGCCGGTGGCCAGCACGCCGCAACCGAGGGCCAGGACGGTGCCGGTGGTCGCGTAGCGGAAGGTCTCGTCGAACATCGTGATCCCGACCGCCGCCGCCACCACCGGATTCACCACCGTCAGCGTGGCCAGCGGCGCGGCCAGGCCACCGCCCCGGTACGACGCCTGCGACAGCAGCATGCCCGCCGTGGCGAGGACGCCTATCGCGGCCAGGGACGGCAGATCCGCCGCCGAGACGCCGTCGCTCCAGTCGACCGCGACCGTCTTGGTGAACACCGAGGACATGCCGAAGGCGATGCCGGAGCCGGTGGCGAGCAGCACGCTGCGCACCGCCGGGTGCCGGTGCGCGGCCCGGCCCGCGACCGTCAGCGCCACCACAGCACCGCCGGTGACCACGGCCAGGGTCACGCGCTGCGCGGCGGTCAGCGACTGCGCGTGGGACGCGCCCACCAGCGACAGCAGACCCGCCAGACCCACCGTCGCCATGATCGCGCCCCGCCACGCCGCGGCACCCGCCCGGCGGCCGACGCAGAGGGCGGCCATGGGCAGCGCGAACACGATGGTCAGGGCGCCCAGCGGCTGGACCAGGCTGAGGGGGCCGCAGGCCAGCGCCACCACGTGCAGCAGCCCGCCGAGACCGTTCAGCGCGACCGCCGCCCACCAGGCCGGCCGGCGCAGCGGCGCGTACTGCTCGCCGGGGGCGGACACCGCGACCCGCTCCTGCACGATCGCGCCGCCGGCGTAGGCGACGGCGGACACGAGCGACAGCAGCACGGACAGCGCGAGGGCGCTCATGAGCTGCTCCTCTGCGGGATGCGGGGGCGGCGGGCCCAGCGCGACGAACGGTCGGCTTCCATGGTCCACAAGCCTGCCGTGCCGATCTCTCCGCGTCGTCGTCCCTGAGCAGGCAATGGGTCATACTGCCGATGGAGTACGGCTCGCGCGCCGTCCTCCCCTGGGTGGGCGACACAGGGCGGACACCCCCTGCTGGAGTCCCCTAAGGGCCTTGGTAGTACTGCTGCTCGTGGACCTCGACCCCGAACTCGCCGCGCTCCGTCCCCTCGGTGGTTTCTTCGTGCTGCGCACCGGCGAGCCGCCCCGCGCGCCGCTGCCCACGCTTGCCCAGGTCTACGACGACGCGGCCACCGCACCCGGCGAGCACCCCCTGGCGGTCCGCGTCCGCAAGGTGGCCGACGGCATCCGCGCCCCCGAGGCACGCGTCGCCGCCTCGGTGGCCCAGCAGGCGCTGATGGCCCGGCTGTGGTCGGCCGTGCTCGGCTGCGCCGTCCGGTACGGGCGGATCCCCGACCTCGACCCGCGCCTGCTCCACTGGGACCCGGCCGGCAGCGCTCCGGACGACCTGTGGCTCGCCAGGGTGCACGCGCTGCCCGCCGACGCGGACACGATCGCGGACGTCGTCCTGCACGGCCACGTCGAACCCCTCGCCGCGGCCCTGCGCGCCCGCCACCGCCTCGCCGTGGGCCTGTCCCGGGGCAACGCGGCCTCCGCGCTGGCCGGCGCGGCCCGCCAACTGGTCCGCGGCACCCGGGAGGACGGCCACCCCGAAGCCGGCGACCACGCCCGTGACCTGGCCGCACGGCTGATCGCCCACCCGCTGCTCGCCGGGACCGGCACCCTCGACGGCACGGACTTCCGCAGACGCAGCTGCTGCCTGTACTACCGGGTCCCCGGCGGTGGCGTCTGCGGCGACTGTTGCTTCCCACGAGCCCCGCGCTCTTCCCCGCGCGCCGCATCTGGGTGACCATGAAGGCGACCGGCGAGAAGCGGCCGGGGCACGCCACCGGCCATGACGACGGGCCGCCGAGACCAGGGGGTTGCGGGTGCGAGTGGGACTGCTGACCCGGGAGTACCCGCCGGACGTGTACGGCGGCGCGGGTGTCCACGTCGAGTTCCTCGCCCAGGAGCTGAGGGGCCTGGTCGACCTGGAGGTGCACTGCTGGGGCGAGGCGTCCTCGGCGGACACGGCGGCCGGCGTCGTGCGCCACCGCCCCTGGTCGACGCTGGACGGCGCCAACGACGCCCTGCGCACCTTCTCCGTCGACCTCGCCATGACCGCCGGTCTGGACGGCTGCGAGCTCGTCCACTCCCACACCTGGTACGCCAATCTCGCCGGCCACCTCGGCAAGCTCCTGTACGGCGTGCCGCACGTGCTGACCGCGCACTCCCTGGAGCCCCTGCGCCCCTGGAAGGCCGAGCAGCTCGGTGGCGGCTACGCCCTGTCCGGCTGGGCGGAGCGCACCGCGATCGAGGCCGCCGACGCGGTGGTCGCCGTATCCGGCGCCATGCGCGAGGACATCCTCGGCTGCTACCCGGCTCTCGCCCCGGACCGGGTCCACGTCATCCACAACGGCATCGACACGACCCTCTACCGGCCCGACCACGGCACGGACGCCCTCACCCGGATCGGCGTCGACCCCGACCGCCCCTACGTGCTGTTCGTCGGCCGCATCACCCGTCAGAAGGGCGTACCCCATCTGCTGCGCGCGGTGCGGGACATCGATCCGGCGGCCCAGGTCGTGCTGTGCGCGGGCGCACCCGACACGCCCGAGATCGACCGGGAGTTCCGCGATCTGTACGAGGAGCTGAGCCGGGTGCGCGCGGGTGTGCACTGGATCCCGCAGATGCTGCCGCGCCCGGACGTGATCCAGCTGCTCACCCATGCCGCGGTCTTCGTCTGCCCCTCGGTGTACGAGCCGCTCGGCATCGTCAACCTGGAGGCGATGGCCTGCGGCACCCCCGTCGTGGCGTCCCGGGTCGGCGGCATTCCCGAGGTGGTCGAGGACGGCCGGACCGGGGTACTCGTCGACGTGGACGACGACTTCGAGACGGGCCTGGCCCGGGCCTTGGACGTGGTGCTCGGCGATCCGGCGGCGGCTCGCGACCTGGGTGAGGCCGGACGGCGGCGCGCGGTGGCGGAGTTCGGCTGGGACGCGGTCGCCCGGCGCACGGTGCGGCTGTACGAGGAGATCCTCAAACAGGCTTAGTCCTCCCTGCTCAGGGGCAGTAGTGGTTCAACCGGGTGAGGGGAGCGGCCATGCGTCGTGGTGGACCTTCGGTCCTCGGAATCGTCCTTGCGGGTGGAGAGGGCAAACGCCTGATGCCCCTGACCGCGGACCGCGCGAAACCCGCGGTCACGTTCGGCGGAACGTATCGCCTGGTCGACTTCGTCCTGTCCAACCTCGTCAACGGCGACATCCTGCGCGTCTGCGTGCTGACCCAGTACAAGTCGCACTCGCTGGACCGGCACATCACCACGACGTGGCGCATGTCCAGCCTGCTCGGCAACTACGTCACGCCCGTTCCCGCACAGCAGCGCCTCGGCCCCCGCTGGTATCTGGGCAGCGCCGACGCGATCCTGCAGTCGCTCAACCTGGTCTACGACGAACAGCCCGACTACGTCGCGGTCTTCGGCGCCGACCACGTCTACCGCATGGATCCGCGGCAGATGCTCCAGCAGCACATCGAGGGCGGCGCCGGGGTGACGGTCGCCGGCATCCGGGTGCCGCGCGCGGAGTCGGCGTCGTTCGGGGTGATCACTCCGGGTTCCGACGGTCAGACCGTCCGGCGCTTCCTGGAGAAGCCCGCCGATCCGCCGGGCCTGGCCGACGATCCCGAGCAGGTCTTCGCCTCGATGGGCAACTACGTCTTCACCACCAAGGCGCTGATCGACGCCCTGCACCGGGACGCCGAGGACGACAGGTCCGTTCACGACATGGGTGGCTCGATCCTGCCCCAGCTCACCGAGCGCGGCGAGGCCCAGCTGTACGACTTCAGCGCCAATCACGTGCCGGGCGAGACCAGCCGGGACCGGGGCTACTGGCGGGACGTGGGCACGCTCGACGCGTACTACGACGCCCACATGGACCTGATCGCCGAGCGCCCCGCGTTCAACCTCTACAACCGCGACTGGCCGATCTACACCCACTCCAACCAGCTCTCTCCGGCCCGGTTCAACGCCGGTGGCATCGCCGGGGAGTCGATCATCAGCGCCGGGTGCCTGATCCGCGGGCAGGTCACGCGGTCGGTGCTCTCCCCGGGCGTCAGGGTCGATCCGGGCGCGGTGGTCCAGGGCTCCGTGCTGCACGACAACGTCCATATCGGCCGGGGCGCGGTCGTGCGGGGGGCGATCCTGGACAAGAACGTCGAGGTGCCGCCCGGCGCGACGATCGGCGTCAACCCGGAGCGGGACGCGGAGTTGTACACCGTGTCCAAGGGCGGGGTCATCGCTCTGGGCAAGGGCCAGCGGGTGCCGTAGTCCCGCAGCCCGGCTGAGGCGCGAAGGCGCGCCTCAGCCGTTCAGCGGCGGGAAGCGGTTCAGGGTGATGGCACTGGTGCGGCGCATGTCCTCGGTCGGGCTGAACTGCACGTACTCGGTGCCCGGCGCGGTGTGCACGGGGACGTGCCCGGGAGGGGCGTAGAACGCCTCGCCGGCCACGTACACCTCTTCGTGGTCGGGGTAGCGCAGGACCAGCTCGCCTTTGAAGACGTACCCCCAGTGCGGGCACTGGCACCGGCCGTCCGGCAGCTCCTTGAGCAGCGGTGTGAGGTCGACGTCCTCGCGGAAGCTGCGGAAGTCCACGGTGTACGGGTCGAGGTCCTCGGACTGCTCGACGACCGGACCGTAGTCGCCGCCCTGCGTGGCGGTGTCCCGGGAGACCTTGGGCATGGGGTTCACTTCCCTTCCGCAGGAGGGGGCGCGTCGCCGCGGATGGCGCGACGTGGAAGTGACGACCTCATGGTGCGCGCTGTGCGGGCGTCCGGTCCACTTGGATCTCCCGCCGCTCCGTCCTGCCCGGAGGCTGTCCGTATCCAGTCTCTCTTTGTCATGTCCCTGGACGTAGGTCGACGCTCATGACAACGTTATTTCGCACCAGACCGAACAGGCTCGCACAACGCACCACCGAACAGCGAACAAGAGACGTCAGTTTCCTTCGCCATGAGGAGGATCGTGCGCACCAGCCGTCTGAGAGACCGACTCGCGCTCCTACTCGCGGCGGCCCTCGGTCTCGCCGCGTTCATCACGGCGCCCACCGCGACCGCCGCCGCCCCCGACGACCCTGTGGAGATCCACGGACTCAAGGGTGAGTACTACACCCAGTCGGCCCCCGGAGCCTTCGACTTCCACGAGCTCAAGGCCACCGGATTCGACCCGAACCTCGACTTCGACAACCTCGAACCCCGCCTGGCCTTCACCACCGGCCGGTCGGACGACGTCAGCGTCCGCTGGACCGGCCGGATCGTCCCCGAGAAGACCGGCGCCCACACCTTCTCGATCATCGGCGACAACGGCTTCCGCCTCTGGATCGACGGCAAGCTCGCCATTGACCACTGGGTCGACGACTGGGACCGCGAACAGACCTCCGCGCCCGTGGAGCTGACCGCCGGCACGGCCTACGACATCAAGGTCGAGTACTTCGAGCACTACGGCGGCTCCAACCTCCACCTGCGCTGGACCGAGCCCGGCGGCAGCAAGGAGGCCGTCCCGCAGTCGGCGTTCCTCCTGCCCGAGGGGTACCACTACGACGGCGCGATCGCGACCACCGTCCTCGGGGACGGCCGCACCCTGAAGCTGGACTTCGCGCAGCGGCTCGCCGCCCCGCCCGCGGCCTTCACCGACCACCTGCGGGCCGTGATCGGCGGCGCCACCTGGCCGCTGGGCGACGCGCGGCCCGACCCGGCCGACCCGCGCGCCCTGCTCGTGGCCCTGAAGGAACCGGTCGTCGGCAACAAGACCGGCACCGCCCGCGGCAGCGCGGACGTCCGCTACGACGGCCAGGGCGGCCTGACGGCCGGCGACGGCACCGTCGTGGGCGCCTTCTGGAGCAGCGGCTCCAACCACTCCACGTACGAGCTGCGCACCAAGTGGGCCGACCAGGTCGGCCCGGACGACGCGCTGCCCGAGTACCCGCGTCCGCAGCTGACCCGCCCGGACTGGCAGAACCTCAACGGCCGCTGGCAGTTCGCCGCCGCAGGCGCCGACGAGCAGCCGCCGGTGGGCAAGACGCTGCCGGAGCGGATCCTCGTCCCCTACCCCGTGGAGTCCCAGCTCTCCGGCATCGAACGGCACGAGGACCGCATGTGGTATCGCCGCACCTTCACCGTGCCGGCCGACTGGCACATCGGCCAGGGCAAGCGGCTGCGGCTCAACTTCGGCGCGGTCGACTGGAAGGCCGACGTCTATGTCAACGGCACCAGGGTCGCCCAGCACCAGGGCGGCTACGACAAGTTCAGCGCCGACGTCACCGACGCCCTCAAGCCCGGCCGCACCCAGGAGCTGATCGTCGGCGTCTACGACCCGACCGACGCGGCCGCCGGCGAGAACCCGCCGCTGGGCAAGCAGCGCCTGGACCCGAGCGGCATCTGGTACACCCCCACCTCGGGTATCTGGCAGACCGTCTGGATGGAGCCGGTCGCCCCCGACCACGTCGACTCCCTCAAGCTCACCCCCGACGTCGAGCACGGCCGCCTGACCGTCGAGACCGAGGGCGTGCGTGAGGGCGTACCGGTCACGGCGACGGCGTACGACGGACGGCGCAAGGTCGCCACGGCGCAGGGCCGCACCGGCGGGCCGCTCACCCTGACGATCCACGACCCGCACCTGTGGTCGCCGGACGACCCGTTCCTGTACGGCCTGAAGGTGCGTGTCGGGGCCGACGAGGTCGGCAGCTACTTCGGCATGCGCTCCATCTCCGTCGAGCAGGTGAACGGCGTCCCGCGCACGGTCCTCAACGGCAAGCCGATCTTCATGATGGCCACCCTCGACCAGGGCTTCTGGCCCGACGGCCTGTACACCGCGCCCACCGACGAGGCCCTGGCCCACGACCTGAAGGTCCACAAGCAGCTCGGCTTCAACGCCGTCCGCAAGCACATCAAGGTCGAGCCCGACCGCTGGTTCTACTGGGCCGACCGGCTGGGCCTGATGGTGTGGCAGGACATGCCCGCCATGACCGCCGGTAAGAACCCGAGTTCGGCCGCCCGGGCGGAGTACGAGCGCGAGATGAAGGAGATGATCGACGAGCACATCAGCAGCCCGTCGGTCGTCATGTGGGTCACCTTCAACGAGGGGTGGGGACAGTACGACGAGGGCCGCATCGCCCAGCAGGCCAAGTCCTGGGACCCGACGCGGCTGGTCAACGGCATGTCGGGCATCAACCTGGGGACCGACGGCGGAGCCGGGGACATCATCGACGAGCACGGCTACCCCTCTCCCGCGCTGCCGCCCCACCCCGACGGCAAGCGGGCCCTGGTCAGCGGCGAGTACGGCGGGCTCGGCCTGGCGGTCCCCGGGCACGCCTGGTCGGTGCAGCAGAGCTACGTGGACGTCGACCCGGCGACGTACACCGACGACTACCTCGCCAAGCTCGACGAGGTGCGGGCGCTCGCCTGCCGGGGGAGCAACGGTGCCGTCTACACACAGATCAGCGACGTCGAGGGCGAGCTGAACGGACTGCTGACCTACGACCGGAAGGTGCTCAAGCCGGACGTGACGCGGGTGCGGGCCGCTCAGCAGGCGCTGATCCGCGACGCGTCGCGCGCGACACCCGCGGGATGCCGGGCTGACTGACCATCAGGCGTGATCATGCAGGCAATGACGTCTCCTCCGGAGGTCTTTCCTGCATGAGATGGACCCGGC
This sequence comes from Streptomyces carpinensis, assembly GCF_002154505.1. Lineage (GTDB taxonomy): Bacteria > Actinomycetota > Actinomycetes > Streptomycetales > Streptomycetaceae > Streptomyces > Streptomyces carpinensis. The sequence goes on from NZ_MUBM01000409.1 coordinate 10,700, forward strand.
ATCTTTCCATGGCGCTCCGCCTCCGGGGCGCCGCGGCCGATGTCGAGGCGGTGACCGTGCTCGGTCCTTCGGGTCCCGGCGCGCTCGCCCCCTCGGCATCGGGGCGCTTTCGCTCCGCGCTGCGCCTGTGCGTGGCCGGGGTGGTGGCGGCGTCCGCGCTGTCCACCGCCCCCGGCACCGCACGGGCCGCCGAGCCGCGCGACGCCCGGCTCACCGATCTGGTGAACCCGTTCATCGGCACCGCGAACGAGGGCAACACCTTTCCCGGCGCTGCAGTGCCCTTCGGCATGGTGCAGCTCTCGCCGGACACCGGGCACAGCACCGGCTACGACTACGCGCACCACCGCATCCGGGGCTTCTCCCTGGTCCATCTCTCCGGCGTCGGCTGCCGTCTGGGCGGCGACCTGCCGGTCCTGCCGACCGTCGGTGACGTCGCGCAGACGGACTACGCGAAGTACGCGGCGGCCTTCCGCCACGAGAACGAGGAGGCGAGCCCCGGCTACTACCGGGTCCGCCTGGACTCCGGCATCGAGGCCGAGCTGACGGCCAGTGCCCGTACCGGAGTGCAGCGCTACACGTTCCCCGCCACCGACAAGGCAGACGTCCTGCTGAACGCCGGTCAGGCGCTGCACCGGACGGTCGCCACGACGGTGGAGATCCTGGACGACCGCACCGTGCGCACCGCGATCACCGGCCGCGGCTTCTGCAGGGACACCGCGCCCTACACCGTCTACACCCTCACCCGGTTCGACCGGCCCTTCACCGCGTACGGAACCTGGGACGGCACCACCGTCACCGCCGGTGCGCGGTCCGGGCGCGGCGGCGCCTACCTGCGGTTCGACACCACCCGGGACCGCACCGTCGAGGCGACGACGGCCCTGTCGTACGTCGATGCGGCCGGCGCGGCGGGCAACCTGCGTGCCGAGGGCGGCCGTTCGTTCGACGCCGTGCGCGAGGCGGCCCGGCGGGCGTGGCAGCGGCGCCTTGCGGACGTACGGGTCTCGGGCGGGGACTCCACCCGTCGCCGCACCTTCTACTCGGCGCTGTACCGGTCCTTCCTCGCGCCCGACCTGGGCAGCGACGCCGACGGCCGCTACACCGGCTGGGACCAGCGGATCCACCGGGCGCGGGGCTTCACGTACTACCAGAACTGGTCGCTGTGGGACACCTACCGCACCCAGTCCCAGCTTCTGTCGCTGCTCGCTCCCCGCGAGTCCCGGGACATGGCGATCTCCGTGATCAGGGTCGCCGAGGAGAGCGGCTGGCTGCCCAAGTGGGGCTACGGCACAGTGGAGACGAACATCATGACCGGCGACCCGGTCACCCCGTTCCTGACCAACGCCTACCAGCAGGGCCTGCTGCACGGGTACGAGGAACGGGCCTACCGGGCGCTGAGGAAGAACGCCGACGGGGTGCCGCCGGCCGACTCCCCGGCGGTGGGCCGCGACGCCAACCCGGACTACCTCGCCCGCGGTTACGTCCCCTACATCAAGGGTCACGAGCCGCCGAAGTCCGGCCACTCCGACTACGCGTTCGGGGGCTCGGCGACGCTGGAGTACGCCCTGTCGGACGCGGTGCTCGCGCAGATGGCCCGCGCGCTCGGCCACACCGCGGACGCCCGGCGGTACGCCGCCCGCTCCCACAACTACCGCAACCTGTTCGACCCGTCGACGCGGTTCTTCCGCGCCCGGGCCGCCGACGGCGCCTTCACCGGACCCTCGAACCCGGCGCAGAGTGTGGGCTTCCACGAGGGCACCGCCTGGCAGTACCAGTGGCTGGTGCCGCAGGACCTGCCCGACGTGGTGCGCCTGATCGGCGGCAGACGGCTCACCGACGACCGGCTCGACGAGTTCTTCGCCTACCGGGAGCTGCTGAAGAACCCGGAGCGGACCGCCCGCGACATCTGGGTGAACGGGCCGTACGCGTTCTACGGCACCGACAGGTACAACCCGCAGAACGAGCCCGACCTGCTCGCCCCGTACACCTATCTGTCGACGGGGCAGCCGTGGAAGACGACCGACGTGGTGCACGCCGCGCTGACCCTGTTCACCGACGCCCCGACCGGGCTGACCGGGAACGACGACCTGGGCACCATGTCCGCATGGGACGTGCTGTCGTCCATCGGCCTGTTCCCGGTGCAGCCCGGCTTCGACACCTGGGGGCTGTCCACGCCCGTGTTCGATCGCGTCGACCTGCGACTCGACCGCCGCTACTACCCGCGCGGCGCCCTGACGATCACGGCGCCGGGCACCTCCCCGGAGGACCGCTACATCCAGGCGGTGCGCACCGACGGGGTGACGCACGAGCGGACGTACCTGACGACCGGGGCTCTGCGCGCGCTGCGCACCGTGCACTACACCGTGGGTCCGCGGCCGTCGGCGTGGGGCACGGCACAGCAGGCGGCGCCGCCCGCTCTGAAGTGACCTCTCGAACAGTCCTTGTGTCCCGCCCCCGATCCGAGGGGCGGGACTTAATCTGGTGTTAACTGAGCGTAGCTTGATCGTACTTGACCGTAATCGGCTACGCGCGGTTGACTGCAGACTCACCCACCGTCGACGCGAGGCAAGCCATTGACTTCTGACCTGCTCGCTCCACTCGACCTGGCGTTCTGGAACATCGAGTCCGCCGACCACCCCATGCACCTCGGCGCGCTCGGGGTCTTCTCGGCCCACTCGCCCACCGCCGGGGCGCACGCGGCCGACCTGCTCGCCGCCCGTGCCGCCGCCGTGCCCGGACTGCGCATGCGCATCCGCGACGTCTGGCGCCCCCTCGGCCTGCAGTCCCCGGGGCAGGGACTGAGGCGGTCCCTCACCCACGGACTGCTGCAGCCGCTCGGCTTCGGCGGCGCCGCCCGCGAGCCCGACCCCTGCTTCGACCCGCTCAACCACGTCCGGCTGCACGCCCCGGTCGCGGACTTCCACGCGGCGTCCGGCCGGCTCATGCAGCGCCCGCTGGAGCGCAACCGCCCGCCGTGGGAGGCCCATGTGCTGCCCGGGGAGGACGGCGTCTCCTTCGCGGTGCTGTTCAAGTTCCACCACGCCCTCGCCGACGGACTGCGCGCCCTGACCCTCGCGGCGGCGATCCTCGACCCGATGGACCTCCCCGAGCCCCGGCCCCGTCCCGCCGAACCCGCGCGCGGCCTGCTGCCCGACGTGCGCCGGCTGCCCGGACTGCTGCGCGGCACGCTCTCCGACGTCGGCCGCGCCCTGGACATCGGTGCCTGCGTCGCCCGCTCCTCCCTCGTCACCCGCTCCACACCGGCACTCACCGCCGAGCCCACCGGTACCCGGCGCACCGCCGGTGTGGTCGTCGACATCGACGACGTGCACCTGGTGCGCAAGAAGGTGGGCGGCACCGTCAACGACGTGCTGATCGCGGTGGTCGCGGGCGCCCTGCGCCGCTGGCTCGACGAGCGCGGCGACTCCAGTGACGGGGTCGCGCCGCGCGCCCTGATCCCGGTCTCCCGGCGCCGCCCGCGCAGCGCCCACCCGCAGGGAAACCGGCTCTCCGGCTACCTGATGGAGCTGCCCGTCGGCGTCCCGGACCCGCTGCGCCGCCTCACCGCCGTGCGCACCGCGATGGACCGCAACAAGGACGCCGGACCCAACCGGGGCGCGGGCGCCGTCGCGCTGCTCGCCGACCATGTGCCGGCCCTCGGCCACCGGCTCGGCGGCCCGCTCGTGGGCCAGGCCGCGCGGCTGTGGTTCGACATCCTCGTCACCAGTGTGCCGCTGCCCGGCTTCGGCCTGCGGCTCGGCGGCCACCCGCTGACCGCCGTCTACCCCTTCGCCCCCCTGGCCCGCGGCCAGTCGCTGGCCATCGCCATCTCCACCTACCGGGGCCAGGTCCACTACGGGCTCGTCGCCGACGCCAAGGCCGTGCCCGACCTGAACCGGCTCGCCCGCGCCGTGACCGAGGAGGTGGAGACCCTCATCACGGTCTGCGGGCCCTGAGCAGAGGTGTGCGGGCCCGCGGCCGTGCCTGCGGCCCGCAGCCATGCCTACGGTCCGCACCACGGCCTACGGCCCGCGTGGCCCGACCAGGGCCCGCGCACCGTGATCACCGCGCGTTTGGCGATGCGCCCCTGAGCTGCCGTAAAATCCCCCGTTCGAAAGCGGGCGCGAGTCGGAGCGCCGCGGCGACGACCAGGGAAGCGGCAGCGCGATGACGGTGACAGACGAGGGCTCCATGGCCATGGACGAGGTGGCGTACGGGCCCGGAATCGACCCCGAGCGCCTCGCCGTGTGCCTGGACGTGCTCAAGGAGCTCGACCGTATCGAGGTGGACCACCCGGACGCCGTCGCCGTGCGCCGGGCCACCTCGCACATCTACCGCACGGTCAAGCAGCGCCGCCGCCAGGAACGCCGGGCAGCCAAGACCGCCCACGACCGCTCGGTCACCGAGGCCACCGCCACCGGCTCCGCCGAGCGCATCGACGACGAGACAGAGGGCATTCTGCCGTCCTCCAAGGTGGAGGCGGGCAAGATCGCGGGCATACTTCAGCGCCCCCGCTCCTGCTACACCTGCAAGCAGCGCTACGTCGAGGTCGACTACTTCTACCACCAGCTCTGCCAGGAGTGCGCCGCCGAGAACCGCGCCAAGCGGGACGCCCGCACCGACCTCACCGGCAAGCGCGCCCTGCTCACCGGCGGCCGGGCCAAGATCGGCATGTACATCGCGCTGCGCCTGCTGCGCGACGGCGCGCACACCACCATCACCACACGGTTCCCCAAGGACGCCATCCGCCGTTTCAAGGCCATGGAGGACTCGGCGGACTGGCTGCACCGGCTGGAGGTCGTCGGGATCGACCTGCGCGACCCGGCGCAGGCCGTGGCCCTGGCAGAGCAGGTCGCCGAGGCCGGCCCGCTCGACATCCTGATCAACAACGCGACGCAGACCGTACGCCGCCTGCCCTCCGCCTACGCGGCGCTGGTCGAGGGCGAGACCGCCCCACTGCCCGCCGGTGAGCTCCCCGCCCACCATGTCATCGGCGCCTTCAACTCCGGCGCCGTCGACGGCATCGCCGCGCTGCCCCTCGGCACCAGCGGCCTGGACGCCCAGAAGGTCGCCGACCTGGCCCTCGTGGCCGGCAACGCCAGCGTCGCCCGGCACCTCGACGGCACCGCCATCGACGCCGGCGGCCTCGTCCCGGACGTCGTCGACACCAACACCTGGGTGCAGACCATCGACCAGATCTCGCCGGTCGAGCTGCTGGAGACCCAGCTGTGCAACTACACCTCGCCGTTCATCCTGATCAGCGCCCTGCGCCCGGCCATGGCCGACGCCGCGAAGAAGGCGGCGAGCGGACGCGCGTACGTCGTCAACGTCTCGGCGATGGAGGGCGTCTTCAGCCGCGGCTACAAGGGAGCCGGGCACCCGAACACCAACGCCGCCAAGGCGGCCATGAACATGGTCACACGGACCAGCGCGACGGAGATGTTCGAGACGGACGGCATCCTCATGACCTCCGTCGACACCGGCTGGATCACCGACGAGCGCCCGCACTACGACAAGCTGCGCCTCGCCGACGCCGGCTTCCACGCCCCGCTCGACCTGGTCGACGGCGCCGCCCGCGTCTACGACCCGATCGTGCGCGGCGAGGCGGGCGAGGACCTGTACGGCGTCTTCCTGAAGGACTACGCGCCCGGCAAGTGGTGAGCCGGGACCCTATGTGACCCGACCTGCCGGGCCCTGACCTTGCGGGCCCTGACCTGCCGAGACCTGGACTGGCCCGGACGGCCGGACGGTGCCCGGACCGGTCCGGTGTCAGTCGACGGCGCCCAGGCGGGAGTTGCGGGCCGCGACCAGTTCCAGGAGGGTCCGCCAGTCCTCGAGGACCCCGGCGTCGGGGCCGTCGGTGCGCGCCTCCTCGCGCGCCTGGCGCAGGGTGAGGGCATCCTCGTCGACCGGGTCGGCGCGGCGGCCCTCCGCGGCCGCCGCCTGCTGCCGTACGAGACGGGCGACGCGCTCGCCGAGCAGAGCCCGCACGGCGTCGGCCGCGCGGGCGGCACCGGCCGCCTGTACGTACCCGGCCCCGTCCCCGCCCTGGGCTCCGGGCGTGGCCGCGGGAGCCGTGGGGGCCAGCAGCCCGCCGATGCCGTGGACCAGGCCCGCCACCTGGAGCTCCTTGTCGGCGGGACGGCGCCGGCGCAGCAGCGCGGCGGTCCGCAGGGCGTGGTCGTGGAGGTCGACACGGCGGCCATGGCGGTCCGGCCCGGCGGTGCCCCGGCAGGCGTACAACAGGTCCATCAGCTCCTCGACGCTGCGCAGCTCCATGCGTCAGTCCTCCCGCGAGACAGCCGTTGCGGTAGGTCAGCAGACCATGGCGAGCTTGCGACGCGGCCAACGGGACCTGAACTGAGCCGATCCATACCGAACGGGTGAATCTTCGACCGTGCTTGACGAGACAAATCGGTTCATAAACTATCCAATGAACACGCTTGACTCCAGATAGTTACCTGGTCTTTGCAGCCCCATCGAGCGGGGGGCCGCTCATTTGGTTAATCTGGAGTAGACGGACAGCACCAAGGGGTTCCATCCACACCCATCGTCCGTCCCGGGGCGAGTGGGTGCATAACGACCTGCCCTGACCCCAGTTGCCGGCGCCACCGCGTCCGATCTGTCCTTGAGCCAGACCCGAGCGGACGTCAGGCGCCGGAAGTGAGACTGGCGTCTGATCGCCCCGAGGGTGACCGACACATAAGGGAGTGCGCGGTGACACCGGAGAAGACGAACAGCGAACAGGGCCCCAAGGAGCGCACGGAGCGCCGTAGCCGGCGGCCCGGAGATCTGGGCAGCCTCGACGTGTGGGCCCGGTCCGCCCCCATCCGGCTGGCCGGCTACGAGGACGACCTCGCCGAGCCGCACATCCTGCCCAGCGTGGACTGACCGGCCAGTTTCCGCCGCGACCGCCGGCAGCATGGGCGTGCCAGACTCACGCCCATGCTGATCAGGGAAGCCGTCGCCGAGGACTGGCCGCGCATCTGGCCGTTCTGGCACCGCATCGTCGCCGCCGCCGAGACGTACGCCTGGGACCCGGACACCTCCGAGGAGGACGCCCGGGCCCTGTGGATGGGCCCCGCCAAGCGGGTGTTCGTCGCCGAGGACGACACCGGCACGGTCGTCGGCTCGGCCTATGTCGCCCCCAACTACGGCGGCCCCGCCGCCCGGATCGCCAATGCGGGCTTCATGGTCGACCCGGACCGGGCCGGCCGCGGCACCGGCCGCGCCCTCGCCGAGCACGTCCTCACGGCCGCCAAGGCCGACGGCTACCGCGGCATGGTCTTCAACGCCGTCGTGGAGACCAACCCGGCCGTGGCGCTGTGGACCTCCCTCGGCTTCACCGTCCTCGGCACGGTCCCGCAGGCGTACGAGCACCCACGGCACGGCCTGGTCGGCCTGCACATCATGTACAAGTCCCTGCAGACCCCGCGCCAGGGTCTTTCGTTCGGATCAGGCCGGACCTCGCGAGCCCGGCATGATCCGAACGAGAGGCGCTAGCCCAACTCCGGGTCGGCCGTCCTGCGCCACGGGCGCGAGCGCTCGATCTGCTCCGCCAGGTCCAGGAGAGCGGCCTCCGAGCCCGGACGGCCCACCAGTTGCACGGCGCAGGGGGCGCCGGAGGGCAGTGTGCCGAACGGCACCGCCATCGCCGGCCAGCCGGTCAGGTTCCACGGCGGGGTCATCGGCGAGTAGGCGCTGTTGGCGAGCACGTTGCGCAGCCAGCCGCGCTCGTGCCACGGCACGGCCCGCGGGGAACGGCGGGCCAGCGCCGGGGTGAGCAGCACGTCGTGCTCGGCGAAGAACGGCTCCAGCCGCTCGCGCAGGCGCTCCCGTCCGGCGCCCGTGCGTACGCCGTCGACGAACCGCCGTCCGACGGCCGCGTGCACGCGGGTGCGCCGGGTCAGCCGCCGCGGGTCCAGACCCACCGCGTCCACGGCCGTGCCGGCCGTCCAGTGCCGTACGGCCGTCACGCCGAGCGACATCGGGTACGGCGGATCGGCGCGCCGCACCCGGTGACCGGCTCCGGCCAGCAGTTGTGCCGCCTCCCGGACCGCGCCGGCGTACGGCCTGCTCACCGCGACCCCGGCCAGCGGGCTGCGCACGGACACGGCGATCGTGCGTACGGCGTCCTCCGTACGCCGTGCCACCTCGCTGTGCGCCAGGACCGCGAGCATCAGTCGGGCGTCCCGCACCGTCGTCGCGAGCGGTCCGTTCTCCGACATCCCGAACCAGTCGCCGTCGCCGATGCCCGCCGGCACCACGCCATGCCCCGGCTTGATGGTGACCAGTCCGCAGTTGGCGGCCGGGATGCGCAGCGAGCCCATGCCGTCGTTGCCGAGGGCGATCGGCACCATCCCCGCGGCGACCGCCGCCGCGCTGCCGCCCGACGAACCGCCCGCCGTGCGCGAGGTGTCCCACGGATTGCGGGCGGTGCCGTGCACGCCCTCCGTGGTGCCGAAGACACACAGCTCGGGCACGTTGGTCAGGCCCACCACCACCGCGCCCGCCGCACGCAGCCGGGCCACGGTGACGTGGTCGTCGGCGGCGGGCGCGTCCGGGGTCGCGGCGGAGCCGAGGAGGGTGGACTCGCCGCGCACCGGGAGGTTGTCCTTCACGGCCACCGGTACGCCCGCCAGGGGCAGCTCGGCCAGGTCGGGCCGGGCCGCGACCTCGTCGGCCTCGGCCAGTGCGGCCTCGGCACGGACGGTACGGAAGGCGCCGATCCGGCTGTCCAGGCGCTCGATGCGGGCGAGGTGCTCGGCCACCACCTCGCGGGGCGTGGCCCGTTTCTCGCGTACGGCGGCGGCGATCTCGGCGGCACTCAGGCCTACCCAGCTGGTCACGGGCGCTCCTCGGGAGGGGGGCGGGCATGGTCGTACTCGCGAGTACGTTGTGGGGAACTGTGCCCGCAGGCAGCCCCTCCCGTCGAGAGGCCGGGGTACGTCATCCGGTCGATGACCCGACTTCGACGGCTCATGGCTGAACGCCGAAGAAGACGGTTCGGGGTTCCCGGTGCCGCGGCGGCCGGGATGCTGTCGCTCGCCGCGCCGGTGCCGGCCGTCGCCCAGGAGCAGCAGGGACCACCGGTCACCGTGCGCGCCCTTGTGCGACTGGACGCCGGCGGCCGGCGGTTGCACCTACGGCCGGGCGACCCGCCTCGGGGCCGACAGCGCCGCCGAACCTCTCGCGACGGAATGAGAGGTGGGCTGGACCGCATCCGGACGGCGGAGGACGTCCGGCACGGCCGGCAGGGGGAGAGCTTCGTCGTCGAGGCGTGTGACGGTGGCGCGGGGACGCGGGTGACCGGGGCGGGCCGCGATCGGCGCGAGCCGCGTCCTGCTGCTGCCCGCCCCGTGGCGGCCCGGCGCCGGCGGCTGCGCGTGACCCCGGCGCGGGCCACCTTGCACATCGCGGAGTTCGGCCGGTACCGGTCGGCGGACCTGACCGGCACCCGGGCGGCGGGGCCCCGGGATGTCGGTGAGCCGGTGGCCCCGCCCCGTCTGCCGGGGGCCGCGCTCCGCCCCGCCACCGTCCGGGCGGCGGCCCATCGCGTGTAAGCGGCATGTATACGGTGCGCACGCGACCGCGCCGATCGCTCCCCGTCGGGCCCGCCGCAGCGTATGCGGCTCGCCCCGGTGGGTCTATGGTCGGAAGGACAGGACGAGTACGAGGGGAAGTAGTCGGGGATGGCGCAGGACGAGGCCGTGATCGGCTGCACGGGGGAGCTTCTCATCGGTACGCGTGGATCCGCCGGTCCCGGCGAGATCCTGGTGCGGGTCAGAGGCGGTTCCGAGACCTTCCTCGCCTGGTCGCAGGAACCGCTGCCGATCGGTGCGACCGTACTCGTGGTCGAATCCCGTGGATGCCGTGAGGTCGACGTCATCGAGTGGGCCGACCCGTTGGACAGGTTGCGTGACGATTCGGCCGACGCAGGCTAAGGAGAACAAGCCCATGTTCGGTTACCGCGTTCCCGCCCCTGACGAGGCGATGCTGATCTCCGGAGGCAGGCGGGGACTGGGGGGCGCGCCGTTCCGGGTGGTGACGGGGCACGGCAAGTTCGTGCTGCCCGTCTTGCGCAAGGTCCGCTTCCTCACCCTGTCGATGTGCGAGTCCGAGGTCGTCGAGACCTGCGTCACCAGGCAGGGCATCGCGCTGCACGTCCGCGCCGTCATCGCGTTCAAGGTCGGCAACGACAACGAGAGCATCATCAACGCCGGGCAGCGTTTCCTCTCCGACCAGGACCAGATGTCGGTGCTGACCGGCCGGATCTTCGCCGGTCACCTGCGCGCCATCATCGGCTCGATGACCGTGGAGGAGATCGTCACCGAACGCCAGAAGCTCGCCGCCGAGGTGCTGGACACCTCCAAGACGGAGATGGCGAAGATCGGCCTGATCGTGGACTCGCTGCAGATCCAGTCGATCGACGACGGCGACACCGGCTACATCGACGCGATGTCCGCCCCGCACAAGGCGGCCATCCAGCGGCAGGCCCAGATCGCCCAGGCCCAGGCCAACCAGGCCGCCGCCGAGGCCGAGCAGGAAGCCGCGCGCAGGCAGGCCGAGTACGCCCGTCAGACGGCCGTGGTGAAGGCGGAGTACTCGGCGGAGGTGGACCGGGCCCAGGCGCACGCGGCCCAGGCCGGCCCGCTGGCGCGGGCGCACGCTCAGCAGGAGGTGCTCGCCGCCCAGACGGAACTGGCGCAGCGGCAGGCCAAGCTGCGCCAGCAGGAGTTGGTGGCCGAGATCGTGAAGCCGGCGGAGGCCGAGGCCGAGCGGGTCAGGATCCTCGCCGCCGCGGAGGCGCAGCGGATGAAGATCCAGGCCGAGGCCGCGGCGTCGTACGACCGGGTCGCGCTCGACCGGATGCTGATCGACCAGCTCCCGCTGATCGTCAAGGAGGCGGCGGGCGGCCTCTCCGGAGCCAATGTCAACGTCCTCAACGGCGCGGACGGGCTCGGCGAGATCGCGGCCGGTCTGGTCGCCCAGGGCCTGACGATCCTGGACTCGGTCCGGCAGAACCTGAACGGCCACGGCGCCCAGAACTCCGGCGGGCGCCCCGAGGAGGGCAACGGCCGGCTCGAGTTGCGGGGCCCGGACGGGGCGAAGCCGGACACCGACGAAGAGCAGCCGGGCGACGGCTCGGCAGCCGGGGACCGGCCGCAGCCTCGGACGCCGTGAGATCCGGACCGGGCGCGGACGTGTGAGATCCGGACCGGGCGCCGAAGCCGTGAGGGCCGGGCGCGGAGCGAGGGCTTCCGTGCGGCGCACGCGCAGTGCCGCCCGAGGGGTGCGGCATGGGGCAGGCGCCTTGCGCCGGCGGTGCCGCGTGGGGTGTCCGCGCGGCGCGTACACCCGGCACGTATCTGTGTCGGACACGGCGGCGGTGTCCGACACACGGTGGGCACCCCGCGCCGGGGCGCGCGGACCCGTGAGTTTCACACGTCCCGCGCAGGCCCCGTGCTCTCCCGTTCGACCAGACGGGGCACCGGCACCCGGACCGTGCGGGCCGGACCGCCGTCCAGCAGGGCGGTCAGTTCCCGGGCCGCCGTGCGGCCGAACTCCATGCTGTCCCGGGACAGGGCGGACAGCCAGGGCTTGACCATCCGGCACAGGGCCGAGTCCTCCCAGGACACCACCGACACGTCCGCCGGGACGGAGAAGCCGAGTTCGGTGGCGGCGGCGACGCCGGCCAGGGCCATCACGTCGTTGTCGTAGATAAGAGCCGTCGGGGGAGTGGCGGAGCGCAGGACCCGGCGGGTGACGGCGGCGCCCTCGGCGTCAGAGTAGTCGGTGGTCACCGACTCCACCCCGGTCAGCCCGCGCCGCTCGGCCTCGGCGCGCAGCGTGCGGATCCGGCGTTCGGTGTGGGCGAGGCCCGCCAGTCCGGCGATGTGCACGATCCGCCGGTGTCCGAGCCCGTACAACCGGTCGACCACGGAAGCCATCGCACCCGCGTCGTCCGCCCAGACCGTGGACAGTCCGGGGTGCCGCTCGTCCGGGGCGCCACCGATCACCACGGCGGGCAGGCCGAGTTCGTCGAGCAGGTCCGGACGCGGGTCGTCGGTGCGCGGGTCCACCACCAGCACGCCGTCGACCCGGTGCTCGGCCCACCACCTGCGGTACACCGCGCACTCGTCGGGCACGTCCTCCACCACCTGGAAAAGCAGCCCCAGGTGACGCTCCGCCAGCACCTCCTGGATGCCGGAGACCAGCTGCAGGAAGAAGGAGTCCACGCCGAGGGTGTCCGCGGGCCGGGCCAGCACGAGGCCGACCGTGGCCGCGCCCTCCCCGGACAGCGCGCGGGCCGCCGTACTGGGCCGCCAGCCCAGCTGCTCGGCCACCCGGCGCACCCGGGCACGGGTGACCTCCGAGACGCCGGGCCGGTCGTTGAGCGCGAAGGAGACGGCGCTCTCGGAGACGCCGGCGCGGCGCGCGATGTCCTTCATGGTCGGCCGGCGTGCCGGGGACCGCTTGGCCGGCATGTTCCCCCTCATTTCTCAGCGGTGATCGCTAAAGCGCTTGAGTGGAAGCACTCTAAAGCGCATTAGTGCCGACTGGCAAGTCCTCTCGAACGTCGATGACCTGCACTAATGTTCCGCTGATTGCTTTAGCAAGACCGAATCCATTGACATCTCCCTAACTCGGCGTGCAAGGTCTCTGCCGAAACCCGCCGAAGACGCCGCAAGGGAGCCGTGTCACCGTGCCCATATCCCGCAGAGCACTCGCCGCCGCTGCCGTCACCGCCCTCGTCCTGCCGCTGAGCGCCTGCGGCTCGGGCGGCGACGGAGGCGGCACTACGGACGCCTCCGGCAAGGTCGAGGGCGACATCACCTTCCAGACCTGGAACCTGCGCGCCAACTTCAAGGACTACTTCGAGGGGCTGATCGCCGACTTCGAGAAGAAGTACCCCGGCACCCACGTGAAGTGGGTCGACCAGCCCGCCGAGGGCTACGCCGACAAGATCAGCGCGGACGCGGCCGGCGGCACCCTGCCCGACGTCGTCAACGTCTCCCCGGACCTTGTCGCCCCGCTCGCCAAGGCGGGCCTCGCGATGGACCTGGACAAGGCCGCCGCCAAGTACAAGGCCGAGTACCTGCCCGGCGCCTGGGCCGGCCACCAGGTCCCGGGCATGACCGGCACGTACGCCTTCCCCTGGTACCTGAACACCGGCCCGCTGTTCTACAACAAGACCCTGTTCAAGAAGGCCGGGCTCGACCCGAACAAGCCGCCGAAGACGTACGACGAGCTCTTCACCGACGCCCTGCAGATGGCGGACAAGACCGGCGGCAAGGTCGCCACCCTCGCCAACGTCCCCACCATCGAGGACTTCGGCCGCTACGGCGTCCCCCTGATGGACAAGGCGGGCACCGGCTTCACCTTCAACGACGCCAAGGGGGTCGAACTCCTCACCAAGTACAAGCAGTTGTACGACGCCAAGGCCCTCGACCCGCAGGCGCTGACCGCCACCCCCGAGTCGTCCGGGAAGAAGTTCCTCACCGGCGCCGTCGCCATGAACCCCGGCAGCGCCCTGGACCTGGACAACTTCAAGAAGCAGGCGCCGAACCTGTACAAGAACATCGGCATCACCGACCAGATCACCAGCACCGGCCACGTCAACATGTACGTGATGGGCCTGATGGTGAACGCGAAGACCAAGCACACGCCCACGGCGATCGCCTTCGCGCACTACGTCACCGACGCCGAGCACCAGATGTCGTTCGCGAAGAAGGTCGCCATCTTCCCGAGCACCGCCGGCTCCCTCGACGACCCGTACTTCACCAAGGAGGACGGCACCGACGAGACCCGGGTGCGCATCGCCGCCGCCAAGTCGCTGAAGGACGCGGTCAATTACACGCCCGTCCTGTTCAGCGACCAGATGAAGACCGCGCTGCGCAACGAGGTCGCCAAGGCGCTGCAGGGCAAGCAGAGCCCCAAGGCGGCTCTTGATAACGCTGTCAAGGCCTGTGACCAGCTTCTGAAGCAGCAGGGATAACGCACCATGGCCACCTCGACCGCCTCCCGGACGCGCCCGTCGCGTCCGGCCCGGCGTTCCCCGTGGCGCCCGGCCCGGCATCCCGCCGGGCGCCCGGTGAGCCGGGTGCGGCGCCAACTTCCCACCAGCCCCTGGCTGTTCGCCGCCCCCGGACTGCTGATCACCGGCGCCTTCATCCTCTACCCGTTCGTCTCCACGGTGATCAACGCCTTCACCGACCGCCGCACCCTCATCCCGGGCCGGTTCGTCGGACTCGCGAACTTCCGCGAGCTGCTGCACGACGACATGTTCTGGACCGGGCTGCGCAACAGCGCGCTGTACGTGGTCGGCGTCGTCCCGGCGCTGGTGGTCCTGCCGCTGCTGCTCGCCCTGCTGGTGCAGAAGAACATCCCCGGCATCACCTTCTTCCGGTCCGCCTTCTACACCCCGGTCGTCGCCTCGATCGTCGTGGTCGGCCTGATCTGGGTGTGGCTGCTGGACGAGCGCGGCCTGGTGAACTCGCTGCTGGAGACGATCGGGGTGGGCAAGGTCGGCTTCCTCAGCGACCAGTGGCTGCTCCTGCTGAGCGCCATGACCGTCACGGTCTGGAAGGGCCTCGGCTACTACATGATCATCTACCTGGCGGCGCTCGCCAACGTGCCGCGCGAGCTGCACGAGGCCGCCGCTGTGGACGGCGCGGGCGCGGTGCGTCGCTTCCTCACCGTCACCGTGCCGGCCGTCCGCTCCACCATGGTCCTGGTCGCCGCGCTCTCCTCGGTCGCCGCGTTCAAGGTGTTCTCCGAGGTGTACCTGATGGCCGGACCGAGCGGCGGCCCGGCCGGCGAGGACACCACCCTGGTGATGCTCGTGCAGCGCACCGGCACCGGCCTGACCGGCCGGGTCGGCTACGCCTCAGCCATCTCGCTGGTCGTCTTCGTCGTCACCGTCGTCCTGATGCTGCTCGTGCTGCGCGCCGACCGGAGGGAGGACTCGTGAGCCTCGTCCAGAAGACCCCGGCCACCAGGACACCGGCCCCTGCCCGGCGGCCCCGCCTCACCGACGACAACGGCCGCCGAGTCCGGGCGTGGGAACTGATCCTGCGCTACGTGCTGCTGCTCGCCGTCCTCGCCCTGACCGTCGGCCCGTTCCTGTGGCAGCTGTCCACCTCGCTCAAGGGGCCGACCGAGGACATCTTCAGCTCCCCGCCGAAGTTCCTGCCCAGCCACCCCACCCTGCACAACTACGAGCGGGTGTCCCAGACCATCCCGGTCTGGGACTACGCCCTGAACTCGCTGAAGGTCGCCACGGCCAACGTGGTCACCAACTGCGTCGGCTCCGCCCTCGCCGGCTACGCGCTGGCCCGGCTGCGCTACCGGGGCCGCCGCGCGACCACCGTCGTCTTCGTGCTCGCGATGCTCGTGCCCGCGGAGAGCATCGTCATCGCCCAGTTCACCACCATGCGCGACCTCGGCCTGAACAACACGCTCGTCGGCGTGGTCCTGCCCGGCGCCGTCGCCGCCATGAACGTCCTGCTGATGCGCAACGCCTTCCTCAACCTGCCCTACGAGATCGAGGAGGCCGCCTACGTCGACGGCGCCAACGTCTGGCAGCGGTTCCTGCGGATCGCCCTGCCGTCGGTCAAGGGCACCCTCGCCGTCGTGGCGATCTTCGCCTTCATGGGCGCCTGGGACGACTTCCTGTGGCCGCTCATCGTGCTCAGCGACCCGTCCAAGTTCACCCTGACCATCGGCCTCAACTACCTCCACGGCACCTTCGCCAACGACGAACGCCTCGTCGCCGCCGGCACCGTCATCGCCGTGGCACCGCTGATCGCCCTCTTCGCCTGCCTCCAGCGCTACTTCTTCCGCGGCGTCGGCGAGGGCGCCGTCAAGGGCTGAACCACCCACCACCCGCGTCACCAAGGACTTCGCATGCCTTCTGCCGTGCGCTTCGGCGTCAACTACACCCCGAGCCAGGGGTGGTTCCACCACTGGCTCGACTTCGATCTCGACGCCGTACGCGCCGACCTCGACTCCATCGCCGCGCTCGGCCTGGACCACATCCGGGTCTTCCCGCTGTGGCCCTACTTCCAACCCGACCGGGCCCTGATCCGGCCCCGCGCCGTGGAGCAGCTGGTTCGGCTCGTCGACGCCGCCGCCGAACGCGGGCTCGACGTCAACGTGGACGGCCTCCAGGGCCACCTGTCGAGCTTCGACTTCCTGCCGGCCTGGACCCGCACCTGGCACCGCCGCAACCTGTTCACCGACCCCGAGGTGCTGGAGGGACAGGCCACCTACCTGCGCACCCTCGCCGCCGCCCTCGCCGACCGCCCGAACTTCCTCGGCATGACCCTCGGCAACGAGGTCAACCAGTTCTCCGCCGGACCGCACCCCGACCCCGACCGGGCCACCGCCGACGAGATCGACGCCTGGCTGACACGCATGCTCACCGCCTGCGAGAAGGGCGCCCCCGGCAAGCTGCACCTGCACGCCGAGTACGACGCCACCTGGTACCAGGACGACATGCCCTTCACCCCGGCCCAGGCCGCCCGCCACGGCGCCCTCACGGCCGTCCACTCCTGGGTCTTCAACGGCACCGCCCAGCGCCACGGCCGTACCTCGGTCCCCACCGAGCACCACGCCGCGTACCTGATCGAGCTGAGCAAGGCCTGGGCCGACGACCCGCACCGCCCGGTCTGGCTCCAGGAGGTCGGCGCCCCCGCGCCCCTGATCCCCGCCGAGCACGCCGCCGCCTTCACCGAGGCGACCGTCTCGCACGCCCTGGACTGCCCCGACCTGTGGGGCATCACCTGGTGGTGCTCCCACGACGTCTCCCGCGACCTCGCCGACTTCCCCGAACTCGAGTACACCCTCGGCCTGCTCACCAACGACCGCCGGCCCAAGGACATCGCCCGCTCCCTGGCCGGCGCGGCCCGCGACCACACCTACGCCCCGGCCCCGCGCACCACCGCCCTCGCCGTCCCCGCCGACCCGGCCGCCCGCTCCCGCTGCGCACCGGGCGGCGACGTCTTCGACGCCTTTTTCCGGCTGACCGCCGACGGCGCCCGTCCCACCACCGTCCTCGACTCCCGCGCGGCCGACCCGGCCCACCTCGCCGCTCGCGGCATCACGGAAGTCGTCACGTCCGACCAGGTACTCCACCCCACCCGAGGAGGCACCCGCACGTGAACCCGAAGCCCACCAGACGCACCGTCCTGATCGCCGGCGCCGCCGCCGCGTTCCTGCCCGCACTGCCCGCCCAGGCCGCGGCGGCCGCCACGCCGGCCTCCGGAGCGACGGCGGACCTCCAGCCGTACGCCTCGTACTGGTACCCCGACTCCCTGCCCTCCGGCAGCCCGGGGCCCGGCATCACCTGGCGCAGCCTGAAGACCTGGCGCGCGGCCACCGACACCGACCTCGCCTTCAACGCCGCCTCCGTCCCGCTCGCCCCCCGCTTCGCCCCGACACCGGTGAACACCACCGCCCGCGCCGGGCAGGCCCGCATCCAGTCCCTGGTCTCCTTCGGGCCCACCTCCTCCAACCCCTCCCAGGGCTCGGCCACCGCCGACGCCTACGCCCTGACCCACTGGGCGTACATCGACGAACTGGTCTTCTGGGGCGGTTCGGCGGGCGAGGGCCTGATCCTCGCCCCGAACGCGCCGATCGTGGACGCGGCCCACCGGCACGGCGTACCCGTCCTCGGCAACATCTTCCTGCCCCCCGCCGCCTACGGCGGTCAGCTCCAGTGGACCCGTGACCTGGTACAGAAGGACGCCACCGGTCACCACCCGCTCGCCGCCCAGCTGGTCGCGGTGGCGGCGGCGTACGGCTTCGACGGCTGGTTCGTCAACGCCGAGACCGGCGGCGGCGACAGCGCGCTCGGCGCGGACATGCTCGGCTTCGTCAGCGAGCTGAAGCAGCGCGCCGCGGCCCGAGGGCAGCGGGTCACCTGGTACGACGCGATGACCGTGAACGGCTCGGTGAGCTGGCAGGGAGCGCTGAACAGCCGCAACCAGGCCTTCTTCCAGACCGCCGACGACATGTTCGTCGACTTCCGCTGGAGCGCCGACTCCCTCGCCTCCTCGGCGGACAAGGCCGTGGAACTCGCACGCAGCCGCTACGAGCTGTGGGCGGGCGTGGACGTGGAGTCCAACGGCTCCGGCACCTCGGTCGAGTGGGACGCGATCGTGCCGTCCGACACCGCCCACGTCACCTCGATCGGCCTCTACCGCCCCGAGTGGACCCGCAACCACCTGCCCTCCGGACACACCCCGGAGGACTTCCACGCCGCAGACGACCGGTTCTGGACCGGCCGCTCCCTCGACCCCTCCCGCCCCGACCCGACCGACGGCTGGCGGGCGCCCGCCGTGTCCGTGGCGGACCGGTCGACCGTCACCTCGCTGCCGTTCGCCAGCGTCT
>NZ_MUBM01000041.1 GCF_002154505.1 Streptomyces carpinensis
CCCTCGGACATGCTGAGGCCGCTCTCAACTCGCTGCGACCGACGTCGGCGGAGGCCCGGTGCGTCCACCGGCGCGACGGGTGGACGCACCGGGCCTCCGCCGACGTCGGTCGCAGCGAGTTGAGAGCGGCGTCAGCATGACCGAGGGCGTGTGTAGGTGAGAGACGGATGCGGCGGCCGATGCCATTCGGCCGTCGTACCGCCGTCACCGGCCGGAGGCAACCTCCGGTGCGTCGCGTACGCCGAGAGCATGGGAGAAGCCTCGGGCAGCCGTCCGTACGACGGGAACGACCGTCTGGGCGTTCGCGTCGTTGGGGACGATGACCGACAGCGTCGCGACCACCCTCCCGCCGGGGCCGCGCACCGGGGCGGCGATGCCGAGGGCCTCGGAATGGATGTATCCGGGACAGTAGGCGTATCCCCTCTGCCGGATCTCGGCCAGGAGCGCGCGCAGCCGTGAGGGCGCGGTCGGTGTCGCCGAGGTGTAGGCGGTCAGCGGGGCGGCCAGTATGCGTTCCTTCAGGTCGGCGGGGCCATGCGCCAGGAGCACCAGGCCGCTGGAGGAGGCGTGCAGGGGCAGCCGCCCGGCGATTCGGGTGAAGTTGACGACCGAGGCGGGGGCCGAGAGGCGTTCGAGGAACAGAACCTCATCGCCGTCGAGGACACCCAGCTGTACATGGTGGCCCACGACGTCGTGCACGCCTTCCAGGAACGGCATCGCCGTGTCGCGCAGGGAGAGCGTCGGCGACGCCCGCGTGACCAGTTCCCAGAGCCGGACGCCGATGCGCAGCCTGCGGTCGTCGTCCCGGCTCAGGAAGCCGTGCGCCACGAGTTCGCCCACGAGCCGGGACGCTGTCGCCACATGCAGGTCCGCGCGACGTGCGACCTCGGAAACGGTCAACGCCGGCTCGTCCTGGTTGAACGCCTCAAGAATTCGAGCGGCTCGGGAAAGGACCGACTCGTGGTGGGGTGTTTTCACGGCATCGTGTCCTGGTGGTCGGAGAAAAGGTACACCCGAACGGGGATGACATTACAGATCACGACCGTAACGGCCCCGGTCGTCACAGGCGACCGTTGATCACGGTTTGTGGTCTCAGCGACGGTTCGACGGCACCGCGGCGATGCGGCCATCGCTGACGCCACCAGGCTTCTCCCGTGCCCGTGGCGTGCGAGACGTACGAGACGCGACCTTCCGTCTGTGACGGTGGCATGACGGCTATATGACGCCGTCGCAAAGTTCGTCTCTCGCTGGGTGAGAAAGCCGTCGCGATGTGACGGCGGCCACGCGCATTCTTCCCGCATTCCACAGACGGGAGGCGGCAACATGGTCGTTCAGAACCTTCTTCCGACGGCTCCCCGGTACTCGACGTCCACCGTGACGCTGGAGGTCCGTTCCAAGGACGTCGTCGCCGATGGCGTGGTGTCCCTGACCCTTGCACACGCGGACGGCACGCGGCTGCCGGACTGGACGCCCGGATCGCACATCGACCTGGTCCTGCCGAACGGCGCGACTCGCCAGTACTCCCTGTGCGGTGACCGCTGGGACCCCTACAGCTACCGCGTCGCCGTGCTGCGCGAGCCCGCCGGGCGCGGGGGATCGGCCTACGTGCACGACACGCTGACGCCGGGTGCCCGGGTCGGCGTCGGCGGACCGCGCAACCACTTCCCCCTGGCCCCGGCCGACCGGTACCTGTTCATCGCCGGCGGCATTGGGGTCACCCCGCTACTGCCGATGATCCGCCAGGCCGAACTCATGGGTGCGGACTGGCAGTTGCTGTACGGCGGACGCACCCGGACGTCCATGGCGTTCCGCGACGAACTGACGGCTGCTCACGGTGACCGCGTCACCGTCGCCCCGCAGGACGAGTGCGGCCTGCTCGACCTGGGCGCATGGCTGAGCGAGCCCGCCGCCGGCACCAAGGTGTACTGCTGCGGGCCGGGCCCCCTGCTCGCCGCCGTCGAAGACGCCTGCGCCGCCTGGCCGCCGTACAGCCTGCGCACGGAACGCTTCACCGCCGCGGCGCACACCGAGCCCGTGCTGCGCACGCCGTTCGAGGTGGAGCTGCGCCGCAGCGGCCGGACGGTGACGGTCAGCCCTGACGTCTCCGTCCTCGATGCGCTACGGCAGGCCGGTGCCGATCTGCTGTCCTCCTGTGAGCAGGGGACCTGCGGCACCTGCCTCACCCCGGTGGTGGCGGGGACCCCCGACCACCGGGACTCGGTCCTGGCCGACCACGAACGCGAGGCCAACGACTGCATGCTCCCCTGTGTGTCCCGCTCCCGTTCGGGTCGGCTGGTCCTGGACCTCTGAGCCGAGCCCCCCACTTCGAGCCGCTATCGCTGGAGCCGCCATGCCCGAAGCCACGGCCACCGCCGTCCTGCCGCCCACCAGTCACGCCGACCCCTTCGCCGCCGAACATCTGGAACACCCCGAGCCCCTCCACCACTCCCTGCGCGAGGCCGGACCCGTCGTCCGGCTGTCCCGTTACGACGTCTACGCCCTGGCTCGCCACCAGGAGGTGCACGCCGCCCTGGTCGACTGGCAGTCCTTCCAGTCCGGTGCTGGTGTGGGCCTGGCCAACTTCCGCCACGAGAAGCCGTGGCGGCCACCGAGTCTGCTGCTGGAGGCCGACCCGCCGCACCACGACGCCCCGCGCAGCGTGCTGCGCGAGATCCTCGCCCCGCCGGCCCTGCGTCGGCTGCGCGAGACGTGGCAGGTGGCCGCCGAGAACCTCGTCGACGCGCTGCTGGCCACCGGGAGCATGGAGTTCGACGCGTTCGACGCACTGGCCAAGGTGTTCCCGTTGCGCGTGTTCCCCGACGCCGTCGGCCTTGGCCCCGACGGCCGGGAGAACCTCCTGCCCTACGGCAACATGGCCTTCAACGCCTTCGGACCCCGCAACGACCTCGTCGCGGCCGACGCCCACCGGGTCGCCAAACTGTCCGCCTGGGTGAACGCCCAGTGCGCCCGCGAGAAACTGACCCAGGACGGTTTCGGCGCCCGGATCTGGGCCGCCGCCGACCGCGGCGACCTCACCCACGAGCAGGCGCCCCTGGTGGTGCGCTCTCTGCTCACCGCCGGTGTCGACACCACCGTCCACGGCCTGGCCGCCGCCCTCTACGCTTTCGCCACCCACCCCGACCAGTGGCAGCGGCTGCGCGAGCGCCCCGAACTGGCGCGGGTCGCGTTCGACGAAGCGGTGCGATGGCAGTCACCGGTGCAGACGTTCTTCCGGACGGCCACCACCGACGTCACCGTCGCCGGCACCGTCATCCCCCAGGATTCCAAGATCCTGATGTTCCTCGGCGCCGCCAACCGCGACCCGGCCCGCTGGAGTGATCCGGACCGCTTCGACCTCGGCCGCGACCCTTCCGGCCACGTCAGCTTCGGCATGGGACTGCACCAGTGCGTCGGCCAGCACGTCGCCCGCTTGGAGGCCGAGTCGCTGCTGACCGCTCTCGCCCGCCGTGTCGAGCGCATCGAGCTCGCGGACGAACCGCGCCGGCACCTCAACAACACGCTCCGCTCGTGGGCTTCGCTTCCCGTTCGCATACGACCGGCGGCGTGACGCGGCGCCACTCTTCGCCCGTTCTGCACGTCATTCGAAAGGATCACGCATGTCCCAGCACGTTCGCGGTGTCGTCGCCCGCGCCAAGGGCGACCCGGTGCGGGTCGAGACGATCGTCGTACCCGACCCCGGACCGGGAGAGGCGGTGGTCAAGGTGCAGGCGTGCGGGGTCTGCCACACCGACCTGCACTACCGCGAAGGCGGCATCAACGACGACTTCCCCTTCCTCCTCGGCCACGAGGCGGCCGGAGTCGTCGAACAGGTCGGCCCCGGTGTGACGGATGTCCAGCCGGGCGACTTCGTCGTCCTCAACTGGCGTGCGGTGTGCGGCCACTGCCGCGCCTGCCGCCGCGGGCGCCCGCAGTACTGCTTCGACACGCACAACGCGCGGCAGAAGATGACGCTCACCGACGGCACCGAGTTGACACCCGCGCTCGGGATCGGTGCCTTCGCCGAGAAGACCCTGGTCGCCGCCGGGCAGTGCACCAAGGTCGATCCGGCCGCCTCACCGGCCGCGGCGGGCCTGCTCGGCTGCGGTGTGATGGCCGGCATCGGCGCGGCGATCAACACCGGCGGCGTCGGCCGGGGTGACTCGGTCGCGGTGATCGGTTGCGGAGGCGTCGGTGACGCGGCCGTGCTCGGCGCGCGGCTGGCAGGCGCGGCGAAGGTCATCGCGGTGGACATCGACGACCGCAAGCTGGAGACCGCCCGCACGCTCGGCGCCACCCACAGCGTCAACTCCAGCGACACCGACCCGGTCGAGAGGATCCGAGCACTGACCGGCGGCTTCGGCGCCGACGTCGTTATCGAGGCCGTCGGCCGACCGGAGACGTACCGGCAGGCGTTCTACGCCCGCGACCTCGCCGGCACCGTCGTCCTCGTCGGCGTCCCCACCCCGCGGATGAAGCTGGAACTGCCGCTGCTGGACGTCTTCGGCCGCGGTGGGGCGCTCAAGTCCTCCTGGTACGGCGACTGCCTGCCGTCACGCGACTTCCCGATGCTCGTCGACCTCTACCTCCAAGGCCGGCTGGACCTCGACGCCTTCGTCAGCGAGACCATCACCCTGGACGAGGTCGAGGACGCCTTCGCCCGCATGCACAAGGGTGACGTCCTGCGCTCGGTGGTCATCCTCTGATGCCCGGCGCCCGCATCGAACGCGTCGTCACCTCAGGCGCCTTCAGCCTGGACGGCGGCACGTGGAATGTCGACAACAACGTGTGGATCGTCGGCGACGCCCGCGAGGCCGTCGTCATCGACGCGGCGCACGACGCCGACGCCATCGCCGCGGCCGTCGGCGACCGGCGCCTGGTGGCCATCGTGTGCACCCACGCCCACAACGACCACGTCAACGCGGCCCCGGCCCTGGCCGAGGCCACCGGGGCACCCGTTCTCCTCCACCTTGACGACCGGTTGCTGTGGAAGCACACCCACCCTGACCACGAACCCGGGGGTTACCTCTCCGACAACCAGCGCATCCAGGTCGCCGGTAAGGAACTGCAGGTGCTGCACGCCCCCGGGCACACGCCCGGATCCATCTGCCTGTACGCGCCCGCTCTCGGCACCGTCTTCACCGGCGACACCCTGTTCGCGGGCGGTCCCGGAGCGACCGGCCGGTCGTACTCGCACTTCCCCACCATCATCCGCTCCATCCGGGACCGCGTCCTCACACTGCCGGACACCACGGAGGTCCGCACCGGACACGGCGAGAACACGACCGTCGGCGCCGAAGAGCCGCATCTGCAGGAGTGGATCACCCGCGGTCACTGACGCCGGGGAGAGGTCCCGTCACTCCGCAATGAACAACAACATCCCGATGAGTAAGGGGCAAAGCCATGGAATATTGGCGGATGTGGAGACGTGCTCGATCACGTCTCCGCGTGTTGTCGCTGGGAGGGACGGCTGCGGCTGTCGTGGCCTCGGTGGGACTGCTGGGATCACCGGCGGCAGTGGCGTCACCTCCAGCCGCGACGTCCGGACTCGCAGCGCCGTCGCAGCCCTGCGAGGCGCTGACCGGACTGTCGCTGCCCGGCCTCCCGCCCTCCGGTACGGCTGCCGTCACCGCGCGGCAGGTGGCGGGGAGCGGCTGTCAGGTGTCGATCTCGATCACCGACACCTCCGATCCCCGCGGCGGCCAGCCGGGCAGGATCGGCATCGCTCTGACGCTGCCCGACCGATGGAACCGCAAGTACATGGCCGAGGGCGGAGGCGTGTACTGCGGTCCGGCGAACTTCGTCACCCTGGCGGCCGACCGGTGGCTGGCAGCCGGGTACGCGATCTCGCAGGACGACTGCGGGCACACCGGAAGCACGAACATGTTCACCTCGCCGTGGGTGACCAACCCCAGCCCGCCGCCGGCGCTGAACTGGAACCGGATAAATGACTTCGGCTATCTCGCCCACCACCAGATGGCGACCCAGTCGAAGTTCGTGATCGATCAGTACTACGGTGCGGGTGCGCGTCACTCGTACTGGAACGGCTGCTCGACGGGCGGGCGGCAGGGCATGTCCGAGGCGCAGAACTATCCCCGGGACTTCGACGGGATCCTGGCAGGCGCCCCGGCATTGAACTGGAACCAGTTCATCGTCGCGCAACTGTGGCCCCAACTGGTCATGAAGTGGAACGACGACTACCTGCCCACCTGTAAGAAGGACCTGGTCAACACGGCGCTGAAGGCGCACTGCCGCGACCAGAACGGCCAGATCGACGGCGTGTTCGACCCTCGGAACTGCGACGTGCTCGGCGTGCTGCACAGGCTGGTCGGCACCGCCACGCCGTGCGGCACGTTCAGCGCAACCGATGCCCTCGTGATCCAGGCGATCTGGCAGGGGCCGCGCCGCTCGGGCTCGCAGAACGACATGCTCCACGGCAAGCCCGTCTGGTTCGGGCTTGAGCCGGGCGCAAGCATGGACGGAGCCGGTTACTCGCCCGCCACGGGCCCTGGGGGAGGACTCGGCCTCGCGACCACCCGTCAGCTGGCCGACGGGCGGTGGACCGGTGCGCCGTTCGTCCCGACCGCCGACTGGTTCCAGAACTGGCTCAAGCAGAACCCGGACTGGAACTACACCGACGAGTCGTATCAGCAGTACTGGCAGGACTTCGCCACGTCGGGCCGGCAGTACGACTACGCCCTCTCGGCCGCCAACCCGGACCTGCGCGCCTTCAAGGCTGCCGGCGGAAAGCTGATCATGTGGCACGGCCTGGCCGACCAGCTGATCTTCACGGGCGACAGCATCAACTACTACAACCGCGCGCTCGCAGCCAACGGCGGAATCCGCAACACGGAATCGTTCTTCCGCTACTTCCTCGCCCCAGGTGTCGACCACTGCGGCGCCCCGGGTCCCCGAAGCATCGCCCCCACCGACCCGATGCAGCAGGTCATCGACTGGGTCGAGCACGGCGCGGCGCCCGCCGTGCTCAACGCCAGTGGCACGATCAACGGCAAGTCCGTGGACCGGCCGTTGTGCCCCTACCCCGGTCCCGACGCCGCCTACACCGGCGGCGACCCGAACAAGGCCGGTAGCTACACCTGCAGCAAGCGGTCACAGTTCACCAACCCCTTCCTGCTGAACGGACAGCACGGATAGCCGCCCACGAGGGCGGGCCTTCCACGTCCTGAGCGGCCTTCGAGATCGCGGAGGCCGCTCACCATCGAGCCGCGCCGGCTGCGGCAGAACAGCTCACCTCGGCGCGTCCTGAGCCATGACTCGGACAGCCGGTCTGTGGCGGCTCCTCGCCCGCTCAGAAAGTAAGGACCACTCGCCCCCGCAGGCCGCCTGCCTCCACCAACCGGTGTGCCTCGGCGGCCTGTTCGGCCGGTAGCGTCTGTGCGACG
The DNA here is from genome assembly GCF_002154505.1 of Streptomyces carpinensis. Lineage (GTDB taxonomy): Bacteria > Actinomycetota > Actinomycetes > Streptomycetales > Streptomycetaceae > Streptomyces > Streptomyces carpinensis. The sequence continues at coordinate 7,401 of NZ_MUBM01000041.1, forward strand.
CGCAGGGTCAGTCGGCCTTCCTCCGCCAAGTGGCGGAGTCGCTCGAGCTTGGCGTTTTCGCGTGCGTACTGCGGCACGAACGTGTGCTGGACGGTGATTCCGCGCTCCTCGGGAACTTCGACTCCGCCGGCCGATGACACCACCCTGCCGCCGTCGCGCACCGTGTGAATCGCGAGGCCGGCAACCCCCGCGGTGTCGACGAGCCCGTCGATGCCGTCGGGCGCCTCCTTGCGCACCAGTTCAGGGAAGTCGTTCCCGCGCGGCAGTACGACGTCGGCGCCGAGGGCGCGCACCAGCTGCTCGTCCTTCGGCGCCGCGTCGGCGATAACCCGGAACCCGTCCACCTTGGCCAGTTGGACGACGTACCCGCCGACCGCACCGGCCGCTCCGGTGACGGCGATGGTGGCGCCGACCGGGAGTTCGAGCAGGTCCAGTGCCATGCGGGCCGTCAGACCGTTCATCGGCAGTGTCGCGGCCTCCAGATGCGACGTGTCCGCCGGCGCACGAACGACGGACTCGGCGGGGACGACCAGGTGCTCCGCGTACGCGCCGTGCGTTCCGGACACGACTGCGACGGCCATGACCCGGTCGCCGACCCGGAGTTCGGTCTCCACCGCCTCGCCTATCCGCTCGATCACGCCCGCCGCGTCCATGCCTGGGACGTAGGGCGGCTCGGCGTCGGAGACGAAGGCGATGCCCTTGCGCACCAGCACGTCGACCGGGTTGACCGCGGCCGCGTGCACCCGGATGCATATCTCACCTGGCCCGGGTTCGGGCACGGGGAGGTCCAGAACACGCAGTACTTCGGGTCCGCCGAATTCGGTCAGTCCTATGGCTTTCATGGAAGGCAGCACTCCTGCTGATCTTTGGCGTACGAGGTCGTACGCGGTAAACGGGATTGTCTGTGGTGCGGACCGGACTGGTCACTCCACGTTCGCGCCTCCGGCCAGGCGGATCTCCTCGCTGTCGAGGTCGGCCTGGAGGCGGCGCAGGACGGTGTCGTCGATGTGGCGTTCGTCGCGGAGCCGGACGACGGTGGCGCGTTTGTGGCCGATGAGGGCCAGCCGCAGGGCGACGTAGTCACGGTGCTGAAGTAGCGCCGGGTCGTCCGCGTCGCCTGCGCTTCTGGCCCGTACGCTCGACAAGTGCGCCTCGTACTCCTGACGCAGCCACTCGGCGATCTTCGGATCTGCACGCAGATCTGCTACCAGCTGCGGCATCGCCTTGATCGCTTCCTCCACCGCGGTGGCCTCGGCGAGGTCGTGTTCCTCGTCGACGGAGGTGTCGGGAGGCAAGTTCGCCCAGCGCACCGCTACCGGCAGCAGTAGCCCCTGGACCATCAGCGTCACGAGGATGACGCCCGAGGTGACGAAGACGATGAAGCTGCGGTCGGGGAAGGGCTCACCGGAGTCGAGGGTCTGCGGTACAGAGAGCACCATCGCGAGCGACACCGCGCCCCGGAAGCCGGCCAGTCCATTGACCACACGGCTTCGGTGACCGACCCGCAGCATGCGCTGCCGGGGCCGGCGGTCGAGAGCGCGGACGAGATAGGTGGAGGCGTACAGGAACGCGAAGCGTACGGCGATGACCACTACGCAGATGGCTCCGACGGCGATCAGCGCGTCTCGGAGGTCGGCATGGTTCAAGTCACGGACGGCGTACTGGAGTTCCACCCCGACCAGGACGAACAGCGCGCCGTTGATGAGGAACGTGGCCAGCGGCCAGAACGCCAGTGCCTGAGTTCGGTGTTCGGCCGGGATGATGCGTGGGGCGACCTGGGACATGATCAGGCCGCTGCCGACCACCGCGAGGACTCCGGAGGCCTCGATGAGCTCGGCGAGCAGGTACGCGGTGAAGGGCGCCAGGATCATGACGAGGTTGCCCAGCAGGGGGTCGGACAGGCGGCACCGTAGATTCATGTTGACCCACGCGACCGCCACACCGACAGCGGCCCCGCCGCCGTAGGCGAGAAGGAACAGTCCCCCGACGTGCGGGACGCTCAGGTGTTCCTCGCCGACCGTGATGCCGACGGCGAGGCCGTAGACGACGAGGGCAGTGCCGTCGTTGACCAGGCTCTCCGCGCGCAGGATGGTGACCTGGCGGCGCGGTAGGGCGCGCGCGAGGACGCCGACCGCGGTGGCGTCCGTGGGGGCCATGGCCGCGCCTAGCACCCAGGCGGGTCCCCAGGGCAGCCCGAGGGCGTGTCCGGTCGCCGCGACGGCCCAGGCGGTGAGGATGACGAGCACCGTGCTCAGCTGCAGGATGCCGCGCAGGTTAGTGCGGATCTCCCGCAGCGAGGTGGTCAGGCTCTCCCAGTACAGGAGTACCGGCAGGAAGAGCAACAAGACGACTTCCGGCGGTAGTTGGGCCTGCCGTACTTGTGGGATGAAGCCCAGGAGTACACCGACGGTGAGCAGTACGACGGGTGGGGCGATGCCGAGCCGCTGGCCGACGGCGTTACCCACCAGCACGGCCACGCCCAAGAGCACGACGAGTTCGAGACCGAGCAAGGTGTTTCTCCTGGAGGGGAATTACGGGGGAAGTGAGGGGGTCAGCCGACGGGGACGAGCTTGAGCGTGGTGTCCCGTGCGGCCACCAGCGGGTCGACGTAACTCGCGTCGTACCGCCCGTACTTGGTCCGGTAAGCGGCGTCGATACGGTCATTGACGTCGGCATCCGTGACCCCGACGAAGGTGACGTCCTTGGCCACGCCACCGGAGCGGATATGGCCCTCAAGACTTGACCGGGCCGCCCGGTACCAGGACCCGGCGCTGCCCCGGAAGGAGCGGACGTACAGGTCGTCACCGTCGCGGACAACCCAGATGAGCAGGGGCTCCCGCGGGGTTCCGTTGCTGCGCAGCGGGGAGATCCGCAGTTCCTCGGCGTGTTCGATACGGGTCAGTTCGTCGTTGGTCCACGTGGTCATCGGGTACCTCCTTCGAAGGCGTGGTGGGTTAGGGAATGAGGAGGGTTTTGATGGCGCGGCGTTCGTCCATGGCCTTGTAGCCCTCGGCGACCTGGTCGAGGGGGAGGGTGAGGTCGAAGACCTTGCCGGGGTTGATGCGGCCGGTCAGGACGCGGTCGATGAGGTCGGGCAGGTAGCCGCGCACGGGGGCGGGGCCGCCGCGCAGGCCGACGTGGGAGAAGAAGAGCTCCTGGCCGTCGACGGCGACGTCGTGCGGGACGCCGACGAAGCCGACGTTGCCGCCGGGACGGGTGGCATGCAGCGCCTGCCGCATGGACTGCGCGGTGCCCACGCACTCCAGCACACTGTCCGCGCCCACCCCGTTCGTCAGGTCCTTGATCCGGGCGATGCCTTCCTCGCCGCGCTCGGTGACGATGTCGGTGGCACCGAACTCCACCGCCAGCTTTTGCCGGCTCTCGTGGCGGGACATGGCGATGATGCGCTCGGCGCCCAGTTCCTTCGCGGCGATCACCCCACACAGGCCGACCGCGCCGTCCCCGACCACGACGGCGGTGGAGCCGGGCTTGACTTCGGCGGCCTTCGCGGCATACCAGCCGGTGCCCATCACATCGGAGAGGGTGACCAGGCTGGGAAGGACCTCCTCGGCGGGCAGGTCGTCGGTGGCGACCAGGGTGCCGTGGGCGTTGGGGATGCGCACGTACTCGGCCTGGCAGGTCGACATGAACTCGCGGTGCACACACGAGGACTGGTACCCGGCCAGGCAGTTGGGGCAGGTGTTGTCGGAGGTCGCGAAGGAGCCGATGACGAACTGGCCGGGCTTGACCTTCGTGACCTCGGCTCCGACCTCCTCCACGATCCCGACGTACTCGTGCCCCATCGGCGTCGGCTGCGCGACGGGGTCGGTGCCCCGGTAGGCCCACAGGTCCGACCCGCACACACACGTGACCACCGTCCGGATCACTGCATCCGTCGGATGCACAATCCGCGGATCCTCCCGCTCCTCGAAACAGACACCACCCGGGCCATACAACACAGTTCCGCGCATGCTCATTCTCCCGCTTCAGGAATTCTGCCGACGGCCGAATTCCGGGCCTGGGAATTCAGGCAAATCTCCTCACGAAGCAGAGTTCCAGCTCGGACGGGCGGTATCCAGGGACAAAACTCTCCTACCCTGCGACGTGCCGGCGGTGCGAGACTCGGAAGCATGACCAACAGCGCACATCTCAACGAGCTGGGAGAATTCCTCAAGGCCCGCCGGGCCGAGCTCAGCCCGCGCATGGTCGGACTGCCCGACCCCGACGGGCGGCGGCGCGTGGCAGGTCTGCGCCGCGAAGAGGTGGCCGTGCTCGCTTCCGTCAGTACACACCACTACACCCGCTTGGAGCAGGGCCGCATCGCCCCCTCCATCTCCGCGCTGAGCGCCCTCGTCCGTGCCCTGCGGCTGAACGACGAGCAGCGGGACCATTTGTTCGGGCTGGTCGGGCGGGAGGCCAACCTGCCTCGGCGGCGGGCCGCACAGAAGGTGCAGCCTCAGCTGCGCACTGTCCTGGACGACCTCACCGTCACGCCCGCCATGATCCTGGGCAGGAACCTGGACGTCCTGGCGTGGAACCCGATGGCCACCGCCCTGTTTAACATCGACTTCACGCAGATCCCCGAGCGGCAGCGCAACTACATCCGTCAGCTCTTCACGGATCCGAAGATGAGGACGCTGTACGTGGACTGGGAGAACTCCGCCCGCAACGCCATCGCCCTGCTGCGGCGGTGTGCCGCGGCCCAACCTGACGACCTAGGGTTGACAACCCTCGTGGGTGAGCTGTCGGTGCAGGACGAGCAGTTCTGCCGGTGGTGGGACGGGCGCCAGATCGCCCCCCGCACCAGTGGCAGCAAGGTGTTCCGCCACCCGGTCGCCGGCGAACTCGCCCTTGACTGGGATGTCCTCAGCTGTGAGGCCGACTCCGACCAACGGTTGGTCGTCTGGATCGCCGAACCCGACTCGCGCTCCCATGCGGGCCTGCGCTTCCTCTGCTCATGGGCAGGAAAAGAGCCGCGTGCGAATTAGCGTGGACGTCTGGAATCGGCAGGGATCTGCCAGGGACGAATCCTTCCTACCTTCGTACTCGAATTCCGTGCGATGATTACAGTGCGGGTTCCGCTGGGCCTTTCTTGAGGAGCAACGACTTCCTGTCCTCCTCAGGCTTCACTTCTGACGGATTCCCATTCTGTGTAGTGGTCATATCTCCAAGGAGCACCACCATGTCCGATTCCCCCAACCTCGCTCTCGTCCGTCGGCTCTACGACTCCGGCATGGCACCGGACGTGATCGCCGAGGTCATCGACCCCGACATCGTCTGGGACATCACCCCCGGTTTCCCCTACGGCGGTGTCTACAAGACTTGGGCGAGCGCCGGCGCCGACTTCTTCGCCCGGCTCGCGCCCAACTTCTCCTCCTTCGGCGCGGTCGCCGAGGAGTATTACGACGCCGGTGAGCACGTCTTCGTCCGAGGCCACTACCGCGCCGTGTCCAAGTCCGGGCAGGAGTCGGACGCGCGGTTCATCCACCTGTGGACGGTCGCGGGCGGCAAGCTCACCCACCTGATCCAGGCAGCCGACAGCCACGTCGTCCAGCAGGCCGCGAACGGCTGATCGCACTCACCCCAGGAGAACAACCCCATGGCGAAGATCCTCTTCCTCATCACCGCCGCCGAGCACTGGACCCTGGCCGACGGGTTCAAGCAGCCCGCGGGCTTCTGGGCTGAGGAGGCCATCGGTCCGTACGGCGTCTTCAAGGAGGCCGGCTACGAGATCGGCGCGGCCACCCCCGGCGGCGTACCGCCGACCGCCGACGCCCTCAGCCTGACCCCGGACTTCAATGGCGGCCCCGAGGGTGCGGAGCGCATGAAGGCCGCCCTGCGGGAGGCCGCCGAACTGGCGAACCCGGTCCGCATCGAGGACGTCGACATCGACGATTACGACGCCGTTTTCGTCCCCGGAGGCTGGGGACCGATGGAGGACCTCTCCGACGACCCCGCGGCTGGCAAGCTGCTCAGCGACTGGCTCGCCTCCGGCAAGATCGTGTCGCTGGTGTGCCACGGCCCGGCCGCGCTGCTGTCGACGGTGAACTCCGACGGCAAGTCCCCCTTCGCCGGTTACCGCCTCACCGGGCTGTCCAACTCCGAGGAGATCCAGAACGGCCTCGCCGACCGCGCGAAGTGGCTGCTCCAGGACCGTCTCGTCGCGGACGTGGGCGCGGACTACCGCAAGGGTGAGGAGAACTTCGCCCCCCACATCGAGGTGGATCGCACCCTCATCACTGGCCAGAACCCCGCCTCGGCCGTTCCGCTGGCCCACGAGGTCGTCAAGGCCCTTGGCTGACACCCCCGCAGTAGCACTCACAGAGAGGTAGTAACGATGGACAGCAACGCGACTCTTCCCAGCGTGGGACAGACCTGGCTGGCGGACCTCGGTCCGGACACGCCGCTCGGCCACTTCACGGTGGAGATCACCTTCGACTCGGCGACCCAGGTCAGCTTCGAGGTGGCGAGCGGTGCGATCAAGGGCCGGAAGCAGACGATGAAATACACCACCACCCAGCTTCGCGACGGCCTGTACGTCGTGCGCTGGACCGAGCCCGACGCCGGTGACCACGTCACCCACATCGAGGACTACACGGAGGGGACCTGCATGGCCAGCTCCGTCGTAGGCGGCGAGTTCATCCAGCTCCACGGGACGTGGACCCGCGTCCGCTGATCGCGCGCCCGAGAACAGGTCCGTACCTGGCGGTGAGGACTTCCAGGGAGAGAACTCTCCCCCTGACAACGCTGCTACCGGGTGTCAGGCTAAGGGCATGACCAGCGATCCTCACCGCCATGACCTGGGAGAATTCCTCAAGGCGCGCCGCGCCGAGCTCGACCCGGCCGCCGTCGGACTACCCGACGGCGGCCAGCGGCGCGTAGCGGGTCTGCGCCGTGAGGAGGTCGCGGTGCTGGCCGCCATCAGCACCGACTACTACGCCCGCCTGGAACAGGGCCGTATCCAGCCGTCCCCGTCCGTGCTGGAGTCCCTGGCCCGGGTGCTACGCCTGGACGACGATCAGCGCGCCTATCTGTGCGAGCTGTCAGACCGCAGCGAGTACCGGCCGACGGCGGCCCGCCGCAGGCCGCGTCCGAAGACCCAGGTGCAGTGGCAGCACATGATCGACGACATGGCGCACACCCCGGCGTTGGTGATCGGCCCACGTACCGAGGTCGTCGCCTGGAACGCGATGGGCGCGGCCCTGATCACGGACTTCGGGCTGATCCCCGAGAAGCAGCGCTACTACATCAGGCTGCTCATCACCGACCCGGCGATGAAGGAGCTGTACGCGGACTGGGAGGGCGTCACCCGGCTGGCCATTGCCCAGATGCGCATGCATAACGCGAACAACCCCGGTGACGTGCAACTGGCCGCCCTGGTGGGCGAACTCTCGGTCAGGGACGACCACTTCCGCCAATGGTGGGCCGCGCACGACGTGGCCGTACGGGACACCGGGACCAAGCATCTGCGCCACCCCGTCGTCGGCGACCTGCACCTCGACTGGAACGCCGTCATCTGGGCCGCCGACCCCGACCTCCAGATCGTCGTCTGGACCGCCGAAGCGAGCACGCCCACGCACGACAGCCTGCGCATGCTGGCCTCCTGGGCAGCGGACCCGAGCCACCTGCGCAGCGGCAGCTCTGCCTGACCGTCCTCCGGGGGGCATTCCCTGCCAGAGGGGGAGTCTCTTGTCCTACGCAGCGCACGCGTAGGAAGAGGCTCTCCCTTCTTCATGTACGGCACTCGTGGCACGCTCATTGCGAGGCCGACCGCGCCGTGAGCTCCCGCTCCCCGGTCGGGCCGACTTGCGACCGGTTCCTCAGCGCCGAGGCGTCCACCGGCCGGCTCATTCGCCAGGAAAGAGATCCTTGCGCATGTCCCTGACCGAGTCCCGTCCCGGGACGTCGCTTCCGCCTGCCGCCGAGCCACGCTGGACCGCCCGCCTGTGGGCCGTCCTCGCCGTGCTGTGCCTCGTGCTCTTCCTCGACGGCCTCGACGTCTCGATGGTCGGCATCGCCCTGCCCTTCATCGGCCACGACCTCGGCCTGGCCACCGGCTCGCTTCAGTGGATCCCTACCTTGTTGATCCGGATGAGCGAGCCATTCGTAGGGTTGGCTGACCCAGGGTGTCGGGTGTGGCTTTCAGCGGTCTGCCGTCCGTGGCTTCTTACGATTCGCCGCCCGACACCCCGCGACGACTCGACTGCTGATACGAAAAATCCCCCTTCGGTGCAGGTCAGGAGCGTTCACGTGGTCTCCACCGGCTGGAGGTTGACCTGGTAGCCGAGGCGGTTGAGCTGGCTGACTAGGCGGCGGGTGGCACGGGTCTTGCCGGTGCGTTCGAGGAAGTAGTCACCGCCGAGGTCGGTGTACTCGATGTCGCGGGTGAACATGTGCCAGATCGAGATCAGAATGGAGTGCTGCAGAGCGACCAGTGCCCGCCGGCGGCCACGGCGTCCGACCAGACGGCGGTAGCGGGAGGCACCGAGCTGCCGGAGCAGAGCCGTGCCTGTCGGCCCATGGCCTGCTCGACCGGGGGCGGTTGCCGCATCTGCGGGCGTCGCAGGATTTCGTGCAGGCGGTCGGCCTCGGTCTCGATGCTGCGTTTGCGTCCTGCTCGCCGGACGACCGCGCGCAGCTGCGTGCGGGTGCGCCGGGCGGCGTCTTCGGGGGTGGTGGCCGCAGCGAGAAGTGCGCGGGCCACCGGGTGGCAGAGCCCTTCGCGTACCGATTCGAAGGACTCCCGAAAGCCGGGGAAGTATTCACGCAGGTGAGAGCGGAGTTTGTTGGCGGCCTGGGTCCGGTCGCAGACGGCGTCCTGCTGAGCGCGAGCCAAGGCCGCTATGGCTTTGGCGAGTTCGCTGTCGGCCGGCAAGGTCCGGAAGGCGGCCCGGTCGGTACGCAGGATGTTGGCCAGCACCGTTGCGTCCAGGTGGTCGGACTTCTTGCGGCTGACCGCGTGCCGCTCTCGGTAGCGGGCGGCGGCCATCGGGTTGATGTCGTAGACGGGTCGCCCAGTAGCCCGCAGGCAGGCGACGAGGAGACCGCGTGCGGTCTCGATGGCGACCGGGATTGGCGTGCCCGGGCCGTCCCCATGTGCGGTCAGCAGGTCAAGGAGTGCGTTCAGGCCGGTGAGGTCGTCGGTGATCCTGGCCTTAGTGACGATGGTTCCCTCTCCGTCGACCATGGCGATGTCATGGCCACCGGTACAGATCGAGGACGGATGCGTGTACGCGCTCCTGCCGTGGAGCGAACGGTGACACGGGTCCCCCGAGGAGTGCACCGCGGAGCGGGCCGACGCAGCCCGCAACCGTGCCCGGCTGCTGGAGGCGGCCGCCCGGCTGGTGGCCGAACAGGGCGCGGAGCACGTGACGATGCATGAGGTTGCCCGGGCGGCCGGGGTGGGAAAAGGCACGCTGTTCCGCGGGTTCGGCGACCGTACCGGGCTCCTGCTGACCTTGCAGGGGGACGCCGAGGCCGAATTCCGCGAGGCGTACACCTCGGGTCCGCCTCCGCTGGGGCCGGGGGCACCGCCGAGGGAACGGCTGACAGCGTTCGGCTGCGCCTTGATCGAGCGCATCAACGATGAAGAGGACCTGGGCGCACCCCTGGCCCGCCAGGTGCCCCTGGAGCGGCGGCATTCCTCGGAGACCGCCCGGTCCTTCCACCACCACAACGCATCGCTCCTGCGGGAAGCGGGAGTGGCGGCCGGTTGCGTCCTGAGAAGTGGTGTACGGGCTCCCACCTGATCCGGGCGTTTGCCATGGCGTCGGAGTGAGTGTCCGGATACAAGAACGGCCACCGGCTGATCTTCGAGTTGTCGAAGGCTCGAAGGAGATCAGCACGATGACCGCACCAGACAGTCTGCCCCTGCACGCCCTCGCGGAGGACAACCTCGCTGCGGCGAGTCCCGACCTGCTGCGCGCGATGATCAAGACGTTCGCCGACGCCCTCATGTCCGCCGAGGCCGACGCCCTCTGCAATGCCGAATACGGCCAGGTCAGCGAGGACAGAGTCAACCACCGCAACGGCTATCGCCCGCGCGAGTGGGACACGAGGGCCGGCACCATCGAACTGGCCATCCCCAAGCTGCGGCAGGGCAGTTACTTCCCGCACTGGCTGCTGGAGCGTCGGCGCCGGGCCGAGCAGGCCCTCATCTCAGTCGTGGCCACCGCCTACCTGCTGGGAGTGTCCACCCGCCGGGTCGAGAAGCTGGCCGAGTCCCTCGGGGTGACCCAGCTGTCGAAGTCGCAGGTCTCGGCCATGGCCCGGCACCTGGACGAACAGGTCACCGCGTTCCGCAACCGGCCTCTGGACGCCGGACCGTATGCGTTCGTCTGGGTGGACGCGCTGACCCAGAAGGTCCGCGAGGGCGGCCGCATCATCAACGTCCACGCCCTGATCGCCGTGGGTGTCAACGGCGACGGACACCGCGAGATCCTCGGCCTGGACATCGCCACCGCCGAGGACGGGGCCGGCTGGCTCGCCTTCCTGCGCTCGCTGATCGCCCGCGGCCTGTCCGGTGTCCAGCTGGTCGTCTCCGATGCCCACGTCGGCCTGGTTGACGCGATCGGTGCGGTCCTGCCCGGCGCCTCGTGGCAGAGGTGCCGCACCCACTACGCACGCAATCTCCTCTCCCAGGTCCCGAAGTCGGCTCAGCCCTGGGTAGCCACCTTGCTGCGGACCGTCTTCGAACAGCCTGACGCCGACGCCGTGAGAGCCCAGATGCGGCACGTTCTCCAGGCCCTGGAGGCCAAGTTCCCCAAAGCCGCCGGACACCTGGATGCCGCCCAGCACGACCTTCTGGCCTTCACGGCGTTCCCGCGTGAGATCTGGCGGCAGATCTGGTCGAACAACCCGCAGGAACGGCTCAACAAGGAGATCCGCCGCCGCACCGACGTCGTCGGCATCTTCCCCGACCGCACCGCCCTGATCCGCCTGGTCGGCGCGGTCCTGGCCGAGCAGAACGACGAATGGACCGAGGCCCGCCGCTACATGGGACTCGACCTGCTGGCCAAGGCCCGCCTCCACCCGATCGAGTCAGAAACCGACGAGACCGCCCTGCCCACCGAACTCACCGCATAGCCTCGAAACGAGATCACCGAGTGGCCATCGATACACCACCTCGGCGGACGTGACCTGGCGGCCGACCACGAGATGCTCGCTCACGCCATGCTGGTGTTCACGAACTTCGAGACCATGGACCATCTGCGCGAGGACTGCCGGGCCACCACCGCGCGTCTGCAGGCCACCCGGGCGGACATGGTACGGCTGTTGACCGGAGGCGCCGAAGAGGACCGTCGTGACTCGGAGGCATGACTGACCGGCACAGCAACGGCCGTCACCACGGCAGGACGCGTACGGCCTTTCCCTCGCCCATGGCCTCGGCTTCCCCTGTGTCATGGGCGCTGTGGTGGACGACGACGTTCCCCAGATCAACGGACAGCTGCGCGACGAGGTCGGCCAGGCCGTGGTGCCAGTCCGCCGGCGCGGTCGCCGGAGGGACGACGATCAACTCCAGTAGATCCGCGGGGTGCGACGCGGTGCCGTCGACGACGGCGCCCTTCATCGCGAGGTGGTCCGGTGCCGGACGGAGGTGGGTCCGCGCCCGCTCGCGGACCATGTCGACGACGCTTTCGCGCAGGTCCGTCAGTCGGCGCAGGGCGTCCCAGGCGATGTGACCCGTGACCAGCAGTACGGGTTCCCCCTTGCGCCGGGGGGCGATGAGGCCGAGCAGGCCGAGGCGGAACAGCGCCGGCTCCAACTGCGTGGGCGTCACCGCGCTGTCCCTGGACAACTCGTCCAGCGTCAGCGGACCATCGGCATCGGCCGCGTGGTGAGCGACGAGGGCGGTGAGGAGGCGGCCCGAGGTCCCGGGGAACAGGGCGGACAGCGGAGTGCGGAAGTTCATTGTGAATACCAGGAGTTGGTTTCTCGTCAGCTTCGCAGACAGGTGACATCGACGACGAAGCCGACGAGAGTCTGATCTCCGCATACCGAGGTCCGCGGTGCTAAGCGCCGGAAAGCTGATCATCGATGAGTTCGGTGACGGATCTGTCGAACTCCCGGAGGACATCGAGGAGTCCAGCCCTGCCCCACAGGGCCAGACCGAGAGCGGCGACGCCCACGGCCGTCATGTGTACGGCACCCAGGAGGTCCTGGCCCGACAGCGCGCGCATCGCCGAGTCGTCGCCGCGGGCCCAGGCCCGGGTCGCCTCGGCCATGGCGAACTCGTAGTGGGGCGGGGCCGTGGTGGCGATCTCGTCGGAATGCCGGACCAGCTCGTCCAGCCGCCAGCGCCTGCCGGTCAGCTCCATGATGCTGATCGTGGAGCGCAGCAGACCACTCAGGACGGCGTACACCTCGATACGACCGCCTGCGTGCAGATCGGCCAGTGCCTCCTGGACCGCGTCGGCGTCGTGGTCCACGTAGGCCCGGACGACGTCCAGCGCGCAGTCGCTGGAGTTTTTGCGCGCTGCGTTGCTCATGAGCTTCACCGTACGGTCGCCCAGGTGTGCGCGGGAATCGGTCTCTTGGCGCAACGCGCCTCGTAAGAAAGCACTAGGACCGCGACTTCGCTGGCGAAATGCGGTCGGCCGGTCGAGAGCAAAGTTAAAGGAGGAGGAAAGTCTCCCTCCCATGGGCCGGGGCGGCGATCTCAGACTGCCCGCGTGACCAGCCGCCGCTTTCATGGCGCGCGGCTCTCCAGGTCCCTTCGATGACGATCCAGCCCCCAGGCCTGTGCTGCTGCACACAGCCGATCCGTCTGCGACGCGAAGGGTATGCATGTCGATCGAGCTTTCCCGAGTCTGCCGTTCCGCCCTCCGCCGGAGACGGCGAACCTTCCACGGCGCCGAGCCAGCGCACCTTCATCGCCACCACCACCGCGGTCGGTGGTGCCGTGATCGCGGGAGGTGTGATCGGAGGATCGCTGCTCGTCGATTCGGATGAGGCGGTCGCCGTCGAGGCGCCGCCCTCCAGCAGGGTCTCCCTGACGGGTGCGGTTCGCCCGCACGGGCCGGGAAGCCGGGGTGCGGTATAGCATCCTCGCACTTCGCGATGCCGCGCCTGCCCACCACGTCGTTCAGCACGAGGGCGTCGGCAGCGGCGGGCGCGGCGCATGCCGTGTCGGGCAGCCCGCCGGGCGCGAGCGTCGCTTCGGCACCTGTGGCCACGGCGTTGAACCGGGGCCTGAAGCCGACCGAGCCGACCACCAGGCGGCGTCTGCCTGCGAGCTGCCGCGCCTGGCGCAGTGTGGTCGGCTGGACGAGAGGTGCCTCGCGCACGCTGTCGCGGTCGCGGGCGTGGAATTCAGCGGCAGATCGTGTGCCCGGGTGCCGCCGCCGAGTGTCAACGCCCGTGCCGCACGGTCCCTCTGCCGCGGCGCGGACCAGCTGCTGAGTGGTGCCGTGAGCGGCTGCGTCGTAGACGTAACCCTCCGTCATGGACGGCGCCCGCTCCCGCAGGCCGTTCAGAGCCGCACCCAGGCTCTCCGAGTCCGCGAGGGCACCGTGATCCGCCTGAACGGTGTCTGCCAGCGGAGCCACCGCGAAGCCTGTCTGGCCGGCGAATTCGGTGTCGGCGGTCCAGCCACACGGCTCCTGGAGAGCGCGACGGAACTGAAGCCAGCCACAGCAACGTGACACCGGCCACCCTCGACGCCGGTGATGCGGGAGACCGTGCCAAGCCGACGGGCCGGTTACTGATCTGGGCGAACCAACGAGAGGCGGCCGGTCCTGCCAGAGGGGTTGCACACCGGCTGAGGATGGGGGCCGCCGACGATGCCCGAGAGAAGCAAATATATACTTTCCATATGCATGCAACTACCGGCGTCGGCGGTGGCCTGTCGGACGAGCAGCGCATCGAGAGCGCTGCCCACGGCCTGCTGCGCGACCTCGGCAGGCTCACCCGCGCACTGCTCCGCGCTGGTGAGTTCGGACTGACCCGCAGTGAGGTGTCCGTGCTCGACGCCCTGGCGGCCGCACCCCTGCGCGTGACTGAACTCGCCGCGCACGCCGGCATGGTCCAACCCCGTGTCACCGCCTTGCTGCAGAAGCTGGAGGACCGGGAACTGGTCACGCGCCGGCGCTGCACGACCGACCGACGTGCGGTGGAGACCAGCCTCACCCCCGCCGGACGGCTGTTGCTCGACCAGGGACGGCAGCGCATGGCCACAGCCCTGCTGAGCGCACTGCACACCACCCCCATCGACGACTGCGAGCGCGTCGTGTGCGCGGCCCAGAAGTCCGTCGCGACACTCGCCGAAGCCATGGAACCGGAGGCCACTTGACCAGCCCCAAATCCGCCCGTCAGGAACTCGATCCCAGCACGGGCGCGAACACCGCCAAGGCCGTGCGTACCGACGTCGCCCCCCGACGGGTCGCCGGTCCGCACAGATGGTGGGACTGGGTGCTGGTCGCCGACCCCGGACTGGGACAGCTGCAGGCCGGCTGGCGGACGCTGGTCGCCATGGTCACCTCCCTCGCGGTCGGCTACAGCATGGCCCAGGCGCTCGCCATCCCGACCATGATCAGCATGATGGTCGCCGGGATGATGGGGCTGATGAGCGCCTTCGCGGTGGCCGGCAACGACTGGATCCAGCTAGCCAGGCCCATCCTGTGGATGCCGTTCCCCTACACCGCGGTGCTCTGGTTCGCCGCGACCCTGCACGACGACCGCGCCTTGGAGATCGGCCTCGACGCCGCCGCGCTCGCCCTCACCTTCCTGCTGGCCCGGTTCGGCCCGCTGGCTCTCCTGACCGGCATGATGCTGTTCAACGGCCTGATGGTCGGCATCATCGCGGGTATTCCCCTGGCGATGGTGGGCAAGGCGTTCGCAGTTGCCCTGGTATCGGCCGCCACGGTGCTGGTCACCCGGCTGCTGCTGTGCCACCCGATGCCGCGCGAGGATCTGCTCCGTACGCAGCGTGCCTTCGTCGTCGAGGCCCGGAGGCTGGTCGACATCACGGTTGACGCGCTGGATCCCGACGCCGACCCGAACCGGGTTGAGCGACGGATGAACCGCTCACTGCGCCGCCTGAACATCGTTACGGTGACGATCGACGCACGCCTCGCCCAGCCCGAGGCCGCCACCGACCCCGCCGTGGCCGAACTGCTGCACCGCCACCTGTTCGACGCCGAGCTGGCCCTGCGCGGCATCGCCCAGGCGGTGCAGACCCTCGCCGCCCAGTCGCCGCCCGAACCGCTGCGCCAGGCGCTGGCAGTGGGTCTGCTGCTGGCCCGCGACACCCCGCCGGTGCAGGCCAGTGGACTGCGGCCTGCGGTCGAGATGATCCGCGAGCAGGCCGACGTGATCCTGCGGGATCCTCAAGCCGACCCACAGACCGCCGAGTCCGCCGCCCTCGCCCGCCGGGTCGCCGAACTGCTCGACTCCCTGGCGGACTCACTGATCAGCTGGCTGACGCTGGGCGAGCAGACACCCAGCACCCCCACCGCGGTGCCCTTCCAGTCCGCAATCGCGCTGGAGAACAACCGGATTCCCGGCTCGTCCGAGCCGATGCGGCGCGCACTCACCGCTCGGACGCGAAGCGGCTGGCAGCGCGCCGTCCCCTTCGTGCGCGCCCCGCTGCACGCGGGAGTGGCCGCCGCGATCGTCTGCCCGATCTCCGACGCCATCGACCCCCAGCGCTTCTACTGGGGCCTGGTCGGCGTGATGATCACCCTGTTCGGCACCAACACCACCCACGAGCGGCTGCGCAAGTTCGGCCACCGCATGCTCGGCACCGGCGCCGGCGCGGTGATCGGCGTGCTCCTGCTCCATGTGACGGGCCACCACGTTTACTGGACGCTCACCGTCATCGTCCTTGGCCTCTCCTTCGGCGCCTGGGGCATGCAGCGGGCCTACGCCCTGTGGGTCGTCGGACTGGTCGCCGCGCTGGTCCAGCTCTACGGGCTGACCACACCGG
This sequence comes from Streptomyces carpinensis, assembly GCF_002154505.1. Taxonomy (GTDB): domain Bacteria; phylum Actinomycetota; class Actinomycetes; order Streptomycetales; family Streptomycetaceae; genus Streptomyces; species Streptomyces carpinensis. Next base: position 23,326 of record NZ_MUBM01000041.1, read on the forward strand.
ACAGCAACATGAACCACCTGCTCGGCGAACGCCTGCTTGAGAACGGCGTCGGCATCCTGATCGCGACGGCGTGCGCCGCGCTGATCTTCCCGTTGTCCACCCGGGCGGTGGTCCGCGAAGCCGAGCACGGGTATGTCCAGGCGATCCAGAAACTCCTCATCCAGGTCTCGGCGCGCTGGGAGGAGCCGGAGAGCCCGGTACGGCTGCGGGGCGCGGCACGAGCCGTCGACGTCGCGCTGTTCCAGGTCGCGGAGGTGTCCCGGCCCGTGGTGCGCATGCCATTCGGCGTGCGCGGGCGCGGCCCGCACCACCGTATGGCCCTGCTGAACACGGCCGCCGCACACGCCAGGGCGCTTGCGGCTGCCGCGGACGTCGACATCGACCTCGCACCGGACCTGTCAGAGCGGGCCCGGTTCATCACACGCACCTTCACCGATTCCCTGCGTGCGCTCGACCACCACCTCGTCAACGGCACCGCCCAGGGAGTCTGGCGCCGCGTCAGTCCGCTCGTCTGGGAGCTCCTGGCGGAGCTGCGGCCCGCCGCGCCCGGTCCCCGCGCGCGCCGGCTGCAGACCGCTCTGCACGAACTGGACGCCCTCGACGAGGCACTCTCCGCCTTCGCCGAACAGTGCGGCCTGCCCTTGGCGTCCGACGCCGGCTGGGAGCGCAGTCAGCCCGGTGCCAGGCAGTGGCATACGCACGCTTCGGCAACGGGCCGAGGCTGGCCACGCTCCCCGCAGCCCGCTGCCGCCCCTGCCGCCCACGTCGCGACCTCCACCACCACTCACGGTGCGGCCCGGACGGACCCCGCAGCCGCGGTGCCCGTAACCGGCTCAGTCTGCTGCGAGGCGCACCCCGGCGGGTGCCGCGCCCAGATCACCGTCGTCAACGCGCGTGGACAGCGGGTCGCCCACACGTACACCGACGCGGGCCGCTACCGGCTCAGCCTGCCGCCGGGTCACCACACCGTCGTCGTATCGGCGCCCGAGCACTCCCCGCGCGCCGAACCTGTCACAGTAGGGGCGCCGCAGCGGCACATCCGGCTTGACATCTGCCTTTAGCCTCAATGCTGTGCCTTTGTTGGTGATCTTGGGGGGCTGACGGGTGGGCCGTGGAGTGCTTCGCTGAGGGTGTGCGCGGTGTCCTCGGTGTCTGGGGTGCGGTGAGGTGTCGATACGGCCGAGGAATTTTCAGCGGATTCCGGTGAGGACGGTGCCCCGACCCTTGCATGAGATTCAGACGCGAAACCGGCTCGACCAGCAGACCGAGCAATGGCAGCGCCGTTACGCGATCCGCGCCAGCACGTCGAACAACTCGCCGGCCAGAGCGCGGCGACCCTGCGCGACCGCGTGGGCTTCTGCCTCGCGCTGACCATCACCTGAGGTCCGTGCCAGCCCGGAACGCACCCGGCGTCACGCCTGTCCGCAGGCGGAAGAATTTGGTGAAGTCGCTGGGGTCGACGAAGCCGAGGCGGTCCGCGACCTCCTTCGCCGTCAGGCCGCTGTGCTGCAGCAGCCGCTTGGCCTCCAACAGCACCCGGTCGTCGACGTACTGCTTGGCCGTGCGTCCCGTCGCGGCGGAGGCGGCCCGGGTCAGCGTGCGCGGGTTGTAGCCGAGTGCCGCCGCGTAGTCCTCCACGCGGCGGGTCACCGCATGGTCCCGCTCCACGGCCGCGTGGAAGCGGCGGAACACCTCCGACGAGGCGGTGGGCCGGGGAGCGGGACCTCGGGCCTGCGCGAGCCTCATCACCAGCACCGACAGCAAGGCGCGCAGCACCTCGGCGTGTGTCTGCAGCGGCAGCAAGGCCGTCTGGCTGCACTCGTAGCTGAGATGGTCGAGTGCGCGGCGCACGCCCTCCGCGTCCGGGCCCTGGGGCGTGAGCGGCCGCTGCTCGTAGGGTGGGTCCATGTGCGCCGCCGCCACGGTTGCGGGCGGCAGGAACCCCGCCTCGAACAGTACGATCACCCCGTCCGCCGCCCTCAGATCCGGGCCGAACCGCTGTACCTGCCCCGGCCGGATCCACAGCCACGACCCCGGCCGCAATGCGTACTCGACGAAGTCCACCGCCATCAGCAGCGTCCGGTCGCGGGCGCCGATCAGCTGGTGGAAGGAAGGGCGCAGCGGTGCGTACGGGTCGTTGCCGTGGCGGCGCGCCCGCTCGTACAGGGCGGCGAGCTCCATCAGCTCGACCCCGGCCGGTGCGCCGACGGTCGGGGTGTAAGCCAGGTCCCTGACGTCCTGAGGTCGATCCTGTCTGTTTTTCCCCATCGCAAGTCCCGAGCGTACCGCCGCTGCGGCCACACCGCCTCTTAGTGTGGAAACACAGGTCAGCAACGTGTGAGGAGTGGTCCTGTGCGGTTGGTCGTGGGAATGACCGGGGCAACGGGCGCCCCGTTCGGTGTCCGGCTCCTGGAGAATCTACGCGAGCTGCCGGACGTCGAGACGCATCTCGTCCTGTCCCGGTGGGCGCGCACGACGATCGAGCTGGAGACCGGCCTGTCCGTGGCCGAGGTGTCCGCGCTCGCGGACGTCATGCACCACCCCGACGACCAGGGCGCCACCATCTCCTCCGGCTCCTTCCGCACGGACGGCATGGTGATCGTGCCGTGTTCGATGAAGACCCTCGCCGGGATCAGGACCGGATACGCGGAGGGCTTGGTCGCGCGCGCCGCCGATGTCGTGCTGAAAGAGCGGCGCAGGCTCGTTCTCGTCCCGCGAGAGACCCCGCTGAGCGAGATCCATCTGCAGAACATGCTCGAACTCGCCCGGATGGGCGTGCAGTTGGTGCCGCCCATGCCCGCCTTCTACAACCACCCGCGCACCGTCGACGACATCGTCGACCACGTGGTGGCCCGCATCCTCGACCAGTTCGAGCTGCCCGCGCCCGCCGCCAGGCGCTGGGCCGGAATGCGCGCGGCCCGCACCGCTTCCCGCGACTGAAGTCCCAAACCCCCCACAAAGGAGTTCCCCCATGGCTTATGACGATCTGCGCAGCTTCCTCGACACCCTGGACAAGGAGGGGCAGCTGCTGCGCATCACCGACGAGGTGCTGCCCGAGCCCGATCTCGCGGCCGCCGCCAACGCGACGGGCCGCATCGGCGAGAACGCACCCGCTCTCTACTTCAACAATGTCAAGGGCTTCACCAACGCCCGGATCGCAATGAATGTGCACGGCTCCTGGGCCAACCACGCGCTCGCGCTCGGGCTGCCGAGGAACACCCCGGTCAAGGAGCAGGTGGAGGAGTTCGCGCGCCGCTGGGACGCCTTCCCCGTCGCGCCCGAGCGCCGCGAGGACGCGCCCTGGCGCGAGAACACCCAAGAGGGTGACGAGGTCGACCTCTTTTCGGTGCTCCCGTTGTTCCGTCTCAACGACGGCGACGGCGGCTTCTACCTCGACAAGGCCGCCGTCGTCTCCCGCGACCCGGACGATCCCGAGCACTTCGGCAAGCAGAACGTCGGCACGTACCGTATCCAGGTGATCGGCACCAACCGTCTCGCCTTTCAGCCGGTCCCCATGCACGACGTCGCCCAGCACCTGCGCAAGGCCGAGGAGAAGGGCGAGGACCTGCCCATCGCCATCACCCTCGGCAACGACCCGGTGATGGCGATCGTCGCCGGGATGCCGATGGCCTACGACCAGAGCGAGTACGAGATGGCCGGCGCGCTGCGCGGCGCGCCCGCCCCGATCGCCACCGCGCCGCTCACCGGCTTCGACGTACCGTGGGGCAGCGAGGTCGTCATCGAAGGCGTCATCGAGTCGCGTAAGCGGCAGATCGAGGGGCCTTTCGGCGAGTTCACCGGCCACTACTCGGGCGGGCGCCGCATGCCCGTCATTCGTGTCGACCGCGTCTCGTTCCGGACGAACCCGGTCTTCGAGTCGCTCTACCTCGGTATGCCGTGGACCGAATGCGACTATCTCGTCGGCCCCAACACGTGCGTGCCGCTGCTCAAGCAGCTGCGCGCCGAGTTCCCCGAGGTGAAGGCTGTCAACGCCATGTACACGCACGGCCTGATGGTGATCATCTCTACGGCCAAGCGGTACGGCGGCTTCGCCAAGGCCGTCGGCATGCGCGCCATGACCACACCGCACGGACTCGGCTACGTGTCCCAGGTGATCCTCGTCGACGAGGACGTGGACCCCTTCAATCTGCCGCAGGTCATGTGGGCCATGTCCGCCAAGGTCAACCCGAAGGACGACGTCGTCGTCATCCCCAACCTGTCCGTCCTGGAGCTCGCCCCGGCGGCTCAGCCCGCCGGCATCACCAGCAAGATGATCATCGACGCGACGACCCCGGTCTCGCCGGACGTCCGCGGCAACTTCTCCACGCCTGCCAAGGACCTGCCCGAGACCGCACAGTGGGCGGCCCGGCTGCAGAGCATGCTCGCGAACCGTGCCTGAAGGACCTCCCCGATCTCTTGAAAGGAAAACCCATGAGCAATCTGCCTGCTGAGTGCCCCCGCTGCGCCTTCGAGACGGTCGCCCGGCTCGCCACCTCACCCGTCCCCGGGGTGTGGGACGTGCTCCAGTGCGGCCGCTGCCTGTACACCTGGCGCACGACCGAGCCCGCCCGCCGTACCCGGCGTGAGGCCTACCCCGAGAACTTCAAGCTGACGCCGGCCGACATCGCGAACGCGATCGAAGTGCCGGAGGTACCGCCGCTCCTCAAGTAACGCCAGCGCTGCCGACGCACTACCAGGCGCGTCGACAGGTCTGTCCGCGTCGCTGCCGGCTGCTCACCCGTCATCAGACGGACGAGCAGCCACAGCACGATGGGAGCCATCTCCGCCGGCGGCTGACAGACCGCGGTCAGCGGTGGGGCTGCCCAGTGGGCCTCAGGCAGGTCGGCGAAACCGACGACGCTCATGTCGCCCGGGAAGAAGAGCGCCTTCTCGCCGGGTGCCGATGCCGCCATCCACTACCGGACGCGGGGGGCCCCACCCCGTTGGAGGGCTACTCGAAACGACTTCGGACTGCAGATGGCGGGTGCGGTCTTCATGGTCGCCCCCGTCCTCGTCGTCTTCATCGCCTTCCAGCGCTACGTCGTCCAGGGCTTCACCACGTCCGGCCTGAAGTGACCGACTTGAGGCAACCCGTCTTCGCTCGCGGGCCGCCCGTCCCTCCAGGAGTACACCCATGGCACTCTCTCTCCTCCGCCGCGACGGCCGACAGATCGTCGACGCCACTGGTCAGCCGATAGTGTTGCGCGGCGTCGGTCTCGGCAACTGGGTGTTGCCCGAGGGCTACATGTGGCATTTCGGCGACACCTCGGCCAGCCCGCGCCAGATCGAGGCACTCATCACCGACCTCATCGGTGAAGCCGCCGCACAGGAGTTCTGGCGTCGTTTCCGCGATACCTACATCACCGAGCACGACGTCGCCGCCATCGTCGCCCACGGCTACAACTCCATCCGGCTGCCCCTCAACTGGCGCATTCTGATGACCGAGGAAGGGCAGTGGATCGAGGACGGCTTCGCGCTGCTCTCTCGCACGGTCGAGGCCTGCCGCCGCCACGACCTCTACGTCGTCCTCGATCTGCACGGCGCACCCGGCGGCCAGACCGGCACCAACATCGACGACTCCGCCGGCTGGCCCGACCTGTTCACCGATCCCCGCAACCGGCAACTCACCGTCCGTCTCTGGCAGGAGCTCGCCCGGCGCCACCGCGACGACCCCGTCATCGCCGGATACGACCTGCTCAACGAACCGCTTCCAGGTGACCACCGGGACCGCTACCGCGATGACCTGGTCCGGCTCTACCAAGACCTGATCACCGCCATCCGGGCGGTCGACTCCGATCACCTCGTCATCCTCGAAGGCATGCACTGGTCCAACGACTGGAGCATCTTGACCGAGCTCTGGGACGACCAGGTCGTGTTCCAGTTCCACAAGTACTGGAACGCGCCCGACACCGACAGCATCCGCGAATACCTAGAGGTTCGCGATCGCCTCGACGTCCCCATCTGGCTCGGCGAGAGCGGCGAGAATCACCTCGCCTGGTTTCAGGGAACCTTCGGGATGTGCGACGACCTCGGCATCGGCTGGAACTTCTGGCAGTGGAAGAAACTCGGTACCCGGGTCTCCCCTCTTTCCATCCGCGTCCCGGACGACTGGCACCTCATCCAGTCGGCGGCCAACGGCGGCGACCGTCCTGACCTCGAGACCGCCACCAAGATCCTGACCCAGTACCTAGACAACATCGCCTACCACGCCTGCGAGCAGCACCCGCAAGTCGTCCAAGCGATGATGCGCCGTGCCCCCTGCGCCTGTATGCCGCGCACTTCCCGGCCGGCGGGGAAGGGGTTTCCTGGCATGCGACCCGACGTGACACCGGACTGCGCGGATTCCGCGAGACAGAAGGCGTCACCATCGGCTTCGCCGACCGGGAACGCACAGGCGAGGCCGCCTTCCCCGCTACCGGGGAACCTCACCCGCACCCCACGGACGCACTCGACATACGGCTCACGGCGGGTGAGTGGGTCGCCTACCGCTTCGAGGTACGCGACACCGCCGACCTTGCCGCCACCGTCCTCGGGGCAGCTTCCCCCGATGCCCGGGTGCGCCTCTCCCTCGACGGCGCCGACCTCCCCCCGGACCCCTCCGCCATCGGCCACGCCGCCACCGCTCTCGGCCCCGTAGCGGGGGGCGCCCACACCCTCACTCTCGCGGTCGAGAAGGGCTCGGTCCAGATAGGCGCGATCGACCTCACCCGGTGTTCCTGACCGGCTGTGGCAGGCCGAGCCCCCACGCCTTCAGGAGCGTGCCAGTGGATGCACAAGCGAAGGAGCCCGGCGGAGGGGACACCTGTAGGGCGCCTGGAAGAGAACGCCGTTTCACGCGCGACGCGCGCGTCGAGACTCTCACGGTGGCGATATCGGACCTTGGCGTATTGACCACCCGATCGCAACTTCGGGCAGCCGTACTTCGTCGAGTCCGTCATCTGCATCATCGGCCTGGCGATCTCTACTCGCTCAAGACCCCAGTCGACCCAGCCGGAAAGGCGGCCAGGCGCCCCGGGCCCGCAACCAGTGAAGTAATTGAGCATGAAGCGCGGAAGGTACACCGGCGTGTTAGAGGTGGTCGCCGAGGAGGACCCGACGGACGTGGTGGAGGTGGTCGCGCATAGCGTCGCGGGCGCCTTGCGGATCCCGTTCGCGGACCGCAGCGACGATCTGCTCATGTTCGGTGCAGTAGCAGCGGTGGCGTTCGGGATTGAAGCTGCGACGCTTCAGGCCGCCCCAGATGGGCTGGCGGCGAGCGTTGATGAGCAGCGAACTGACGCCGATCAGGACACTGTTGTGGGTGGCCACTGAGAAGCTGTGGTGCAGGGCAGTGTCCCAGCGTTCGAACTCTTCCGAGCTGGACGCCTGCTCTCCGCCGTGCAGGCAGCGTTCCATTTCCTCGAGGTCCGCCCCGGTTGCAGAAGCGACGGCGAGTGACATCAGCTCCGGTTCCAGTACCAGGCGTGAGGCCATGATCTCCGCGGGGCTGGGCTGGTGGGAGACACCATCGAGGAGGGTGGTCTCGTTGGGGGCCACGAACGTGCCGCGGCCGACGTGACGGAGCACGATTCCGCGGCTCTCCAGGTCCTGCAGCGCGGCGCGGACCGCGGCGCGGCCGACCCCGATGGCTGCAGCCAGGTCCCGTTCGGTCGGCAGGCGGTCGCCGGGCTTGAGGCCGCCGGTGGTGATGATCTCTTCCAGGTGCTTGAGCACGGTGGCGGCGGGGCCGACAGCGTCCATCTTCACTCCCTCCCATGACCAATCAGAACCAATATTAGTGGTTCGATCGCCAACGGGAGAGCGGTTGAGTGTTGACGTGCCTTAAACGCCGAACCTAGTCTCACCTATATGGACCGATACCCAATATTGGTTCGGATTGGTCAGGAGGTACGGTGCGGTTCGCGAGGATTGAGAGCAAGGACGGCGTGCGGGTGTGCGCGGTCGACGAACACGGAACAGGCCGCGAGGTGCGATTCCCCGACGCCGACGCTCCCATCAGCGACCTGCGGCAGATCATCGACGCGGGCCCCGAGGCCGCAGGACGCCTGGAGATCGGGAGCCGGCCCGTCGACGGGCAACTGCTGGCCCCCCTGGTCCCGACCCGAAACATCTTCTGCGTAGGACGTAACTACACCGAGCACGCGGCGGAGTTCGCGAAGAGCGGCTTCGACGCGACCGGCTCCCCCAACGGCGAGCATGTGCCGGAGTACCCCGTCGTCTTCACCAAGCCCGCGGCGTCCGTGATCGCCTCCGGCGACGTGGTCGACCCACACACCGACATCACGTCCGCGCTGGACTACGAGGGCGAGATCGCCTTCATCATCGGGCAGCGCGCCTCGAAGGTCAGCCGAGACGAAGCGATGTACTGCGTGTGGGGCTACACCCTCATCAACGACATCACCGCCCGTGACCTGCAGCGTGACCACAAGCAGTGGTTCATTGGCAAGTCCCTGGATACCTTCTGCCCGATGGGGCCGTGGGCCGTGACAGCTGACGAGATCGACATCCATGATCTGCAGCTGCAGACCCGTGTAAACAGCGAACTGCGCCAGGACGCCAACACCTCCCAGCTGATCTTCGACGTGGCAACCATCGTCGAGAGCCTCTCGGCCGGCATCACATTGGAGCCCGGAGACATCATCGCCACCGGCACCCCGGTTGGTGTCGGCATCGGCTTCGACCCACCCAAGTACCTGGCCATCGGCGACCAGGTTGTCGTCTCCGCCCCAGGGCTGGGCGAGCTGACCAACACCATCGGCCCAGTGGCCGACCGCGATCACCTGCAGCCCGCCGCCGACGCCGCGCTGTTCGATGACGACAGCGGTCCGAGCAGCCTCTCGGCGTGAATGACCTTCCGGGTTCATCGTGGGGCTGGCTGGGAAGCGCTGCTGCCGGCACGCGCCGGCGTCAGGAATTCGTAGTCGGACGGACACACACCATGAGGTCGACACGTCTGGGCTGCTGACGACACGGACACCGCAGCCAGGGGCTTGTGAGGCGCCTGGCCGGCCGCAGAGCCGGCCAGGCGCACGTGGTCCGGGGGCTACAGGTCGAGAATGAGATGATCGGTCATCGACTTCGAGACACAGGGCGCCATCAGGGTGTTGGACTCCCGCTCCTTGGGAGAGAGGAATGAATCACGGTGATCCGGCACTCCCTCCAGCACGGTGGACAGGCAGGAGCCGCAGGTGCCCTCGAAACAGGCTGCTGGGATGGTCACGCCTGCCTCTGCACATGCGTCGATGATGGACTGTCCGGGCTGTACCGGCACCTCGACGTTCGAACGCTTGAGGCGCACCGTGAAAGCCTCATAGGAGCCCTCTGCCGCGCGGCGTGCGCCAGGCTTCGGGGCGAACCACTCGGTGTGGAACTCTCGTTGCGCTCGATTGGCGGCTTCCTCGACGCCCACGAGAAAACTCTGGGAACCGCAGGCGTAGATCGCCGCTTGAGGATCCGTCTGCGCGATCAGGGCATCGAGGTCGGGACGGCCATGCTCGGACGTGATGTGGATCTTCGCCTCATCGTGCTGCTCGAGTAGGTCGAGATAGGCCAGTTGCGCCCGCGTTCGTCCCACATAGTCCAAGCGCCAAGGCACACCACCCGACTGCGCCTCTTCGATCATCGCCAGGATGGGAGTGATGCCGATACCGCTGGCGAAAAAGTGGTAGCGCTCGGCAGCCTCCATCTTGAAGTTGTTGCGTGGCCAGCGGACTCCGATCTGATCGCCGGCCTTGAGCGTGTGGATCGCCGCTGAACCGCCACGCCCGTTTTCCTCGCGCAACACCGCGATGCGCCAGACACTCATGTCTGACGGGCCGTTGATCAGCGAGTAGGAGCGAATGACGTCACCAGGCAGGACCACATCGACATGAGCGCCGGCTGTCCACTCGGGAAGCTGAGCATCGGTGTTGGCGCGAAGTTCGAGTTCGATCGTGCGGTCGGCCACCGATCGAACCTTGGTCACCTTCATGGCCACTTGCTTGTAACCGTTGCGAATGACGGTACCGGTCAAGTCCAGTGAGCGGGCTACAAAGCGTACGGGCAGCTTCGAGGGGCCAAGATGAGTCCACGTGCTCCACTCGGGGTCACCGGCCAACTGGAAGTCATCCGTCATCGAGAGAAGCTCTTCGACCGCGATCCGGAGCTGCTCACGTGCGAGTGTGGCGCCAATGCACCGATGGCCTCCGTACCCGAAGGCGATATGAGGATTCGGCTTGCGGTCAAAGTCGACTTCACTCGCGTTCTCGAACTTTCGTTCGTCGCGATTCGCCGCCGACACCATCAGGCCGACCCTCGATCCCTTGGGAACGACTCGGCCCTCGATCTCGACTTCCCGGGTCGTCTTGCGGCCGACGAGGCGCACGGGAGTCCACACGCGCAGCATCTCCTCGATCGCCTGAGGAATCAGCTTCGGTTCGCCCCGAAGACGCTTCTGGTCCTGGGGCGTTGTCGCAAGATGACGGATGATGCTGCCGAGCATGTTGGTCGTGGTCCCATGTCCAGCTTGCAGGAACAGCCGGATCGTGCCCGCGATGTCGTCATCTGAAAGCTTCCGGCCATCGACCTCTTCGTGGATCATGGCACTGATGAGGTCGTTCGGATCATAGGGCGTCTTCTTGCGCGCCTCCAAGACCTTGTAGATGTAGTCATAGATTTCATCGTTCGCGGCCTTGTGCGTCGCACTATCGCCTGCCGCGCCGGCGTCGATGATCCGATTTACGGTCGTCTTGATGTGCTCGGCGTCTTCTACCGAGATGCCCAGGAAAATGCACTGGACCTGAATGGGCATGTGGAACGTGAACGATGCCACGGCGTCGACTTCACCGAGCGATACACACCGTCCGATCAGGTCCCGCGCGGTGCGACGGATCACCGGTTCTATGCGACGGATGTACTCAGGGGCGAAGAAGCGATTCAGTAGGTCCCGGTAGGCGGTGTGCAAGGGCGGATCCACCTCTGCCGGTGCCCGAGGAGGACGGTCCGGGCTTGTGGCATCGGGGATGGGCGTCTTCTGTGCGCTGGTGAACGTTTGCCAGTCCAACGCCGCTTCCGTCACGTCCTTGAACCGTGTCAGCGCGTAGAAGCCCCCGAACCTGTCGCTATAGGCAACCGGACAGCCGTCTTGGAGGCGGGCGTAGACCTCCGTGGGGTCAGCGTGATTCTCCGGGGCAAGCGGATCCCAGTCTTCGGACGGGTTCGACATAGGGCAGCGCTCGGGCACGAAACTCACCTCTCTGTATGTCTTCTCTCAGGGCCATGGATGGGGGGATCTGGTCGACGCGTCGCGGGAGTCGTCCGCACCGATGCGGCGGGTCGGCGCCCCGAAAACGACGTTCACGGGACCTTCCAAGGCGCACGTCACTCCGCCCCTCATGCTCACAGCTGCATGTAGACGCTCTTGGTGTACAGGTAAGTGTCCATGTGTGCAGCACTCCCCTTTGAGCCGTATCCACTCAGCTTCGTTCCACCGAAGCCGACCAGCGGATCGATGTAGCCGTAGCAGTTCACCCACATCGTGCCTGTATGTACGCCGTGTACCACCCGAAGAGCAGTGGACAGGTTCTGGGACCACACCGCTCCCCCGAGACCGTATTCGCTGTCATTGGCGATGGCGATGGCCTCGTCAACATCGTCGAACGGCAAAATCGACAGAACTGGCCCGAAGATCTCTTCACGAGCAATCCGCATCTTGTTCGTGACGCCCCCGAAGACGCTCGGCTGCACAAAGTATCCGTTCTCGAGCTCACCCCCGATCCGTTGGCCGCCGCGGAGTAGTTCGGCTCCTTCCTCTCGGCCGATATCAATGTAGGACAGCACCTTGTCCAACTGGGGTTGGGAGATGACCGGGCCCAACGTTACGGCAGCGTCCAGGCTATGCCCGACACGCAGCGTGTCCATGAACGCCAGCAGTCGGTCGGTGAACTCATCGACGATGGGCCGCTGGACCAGCACCCGAGTGCCGGCGAAACAGATCTGACCGGAGTTGGCGAAAACCCCCATCGCGGCTCCCGGGACCGCCTTGTCCAGGTCCGCGTCCGAGCACACGATGTCCGCCGACTTGCCGCCCAGTTCCAGCTGCAGCTTTTTGATGTTCACTGTGGACGCCTGAATGATACTGCGGCCGGTCTGAGTGGACCCGGTGAAAGCGATGCGGTCGACGTCCGGGTGGGCAGCGAGTGCGTGACCGGCCTCCTTGCCGAGGCCGGTGACGACATTGATGACCCCCGCCGGCATTCCGGCTTCATGCAGAATCTCGGCCACTCGCAGCACCGAGAGAGAGGCGTCCTCGGACGGCTTCAGCACGGCGGTGCACCCACTGGCGAGAACAGCACCGATGATCCAGAACTGACTGTTGAGCGGACCGTTCCAGGGGATGATTCCGCCGATGACCCCGACCGGGGCCTTCAGCGTCATCGTGGTGACGTTGCCGGGGATGCCGTTCATCAGTGTCTCGCCGGCGATGTTGGCTGCCTGAGAGGCGAAGAACGACACCATCTTCATCAAGGCCGGCTTGGTGCTTCGCAACCTCGAGACAGGGGCGCCCATGTCCATGGCCTCGATCTGGATCAGCTCTTCGAACCTCTCGTCGAGGAACTGGGCAATGCGCGTCAGCAACGCTTGACGTTCGTATGGAGTCCAGGTGCTCCACGGACCGTTGAACGCCCTGCGTGCAGCCAGGACCGCACGATCGACGTCGGCCTGGTCGCCGGCAGCCAGCCTCGCCACTGTCTCACCGGTCGATGGATTGACGGTGATCAGTGTTTGCCCCGACTCGGCCGGGACGTTCTGGCCGTCGATGACGAGCTGGTGCACGTCCCGGGACAAAAAGACCTGGGCCTGCTCGCACAGAGCGAAATTCTGCTGGGATGTGGTCACTGGTTCCCTTTCACCTGACCTTCGGCTCTGTCAATCGAAAATGAAGACGCCCTTGCCGATCTGTCGCCGATCGAACAGGTCGTAGGCCCGCTCCGCCTCTTCCAGCCGGAACTCATGGGTGAACAGTGACTCCACGTCCAGGCCACGCTCGGCCACGAAGAGCGCGCACTCCTCCTGCAGGTTCTTACTGAAGGTGAGCGAGCCCACTACGGTCTTCTGCAACTGGATGAGCTCCTCGCTGTCCAGCTCGATCTTGCCGAAGACCCCCACCATGCACGCGGTCCCCCAGCGCCGGAGCGCCTGGACCGCCTGACGACGCACAGTCGCGTTGGCGCTGCATTCGATGGACTTGTCTGCGCCTTCGCCGTTGCGCGTCAGTTCACGAACAGCGACCACGGGGTCCTGTTCCCGTGCGTCGACAACGTAGTCGGCGCCGAACTTCTCGGCCATCGCCAGCCGCGAGGGCTCGACGTCGACGGCGATGACCCGAGCACCGAAGGCCTTGGCCAGCATGGTGCAGCTCAGGCCCACAGGCCCTTGTCCGAAGATCGCCACAGTCTCGTCGGCGGACAGACCGACCCTCTTGATGGCTCCGAAGGCCGTCCCGGTACCACAGGAGATGGCCGCGCCGGTCTTGAAGGAAAGCGAGTCGGGCAACCTGATGAGCGTGTGCGCGGGGACCTTCATGAAGTCCGCGTGTCCGCCATCGCCGTCCAGCCCGCCGTATACCGTGCGGGCATTCGGACAGTACTGCGTCCAGCCTGAACGGCAGTACTGGCAGGTACGGCACCCGTCGTAGTGGTGCACCATGACCCGGTCTCCGGGCTTGGCCTCACTGGGTCGCACGGCGTCACCGACTAGCTCGACGACTCCACACGGTTCATGCCCTTCGATCACCAGCTCAGATCCGCTGCGCAGCGGGCCGTGGAGGTGATTGAGGTCGCTCCCGCACATGCCGGAGGCCTTCATCCGAATGACCACCTCGTCCGGCCCAGGCACCGGGTCGGGGTATTCACGGATATCGATCTTGTCTTCGCCCAGGAAGAGAACAGCTTTCATGTCAACGATCCTTGATGGTCAGGAGGTGGACGGCGCCGACGACGCCGCGCGTGTGATGGCCGACAGCGCAGCGTTCGCGCCGAGGCGACCGTCCTGCGGCCGAATGCGAGGGCAGCCGTTCCGGCAGCTCACGGCGTCCGCTGACGACGGAAGCACCGGGTGGGCCCCTCGCAGAGTCACCGGATTCGCCAGCCGGGCCGGCAAGCCGGCCCGGCTGGCCCCAGACGTGGTCGGCGGACAGGTTCAGGTGTGCGAGCCAGACTGCCGAACAGCGCGAGATCAGCCCGAGAGTGATGGACCGGGAGACGCATCCACCTCTCGCTGCATCTCATGCACGGCGCTCGGTCCGCGCGGGGCATCATCGGTGTCGCCGCCCGGGATGATCTGTTCCAACGCCTCACGAGACGTGTCCACACGGACGACGCCGTAAAGCAGGGTTACGGCGATGTACATGCCCGAGACGGCCAGGATCACGCCGACGATGCCATAGTGCGTGAACAGCCACAGGACGACGAAGGGGGAGAAGATCAAGCTGACGCGCCCGACCGTCTGGGCAAAGCCGCTGCCACGGAAGCGGAAAGCGGTTGGGAAGAACTCCGGGGCCGTACCCGAACACATGATCAGGAACGACGCTGCCATGGCGACGAGGATGAAGCCGACGGCGATGATCAGCGCAGGCTCTCGCGTGAACGGATAGATGCCGGCAAAGATCGCCGAAAGCGTACCCAGCATCATGATGCTGCGCCGCCGTCCGATACGGTCGGTGATGAACATGATCAGCAGTGGTCCCGCAACATAGCCGGACATGATGGCGGCGTTGAACCCAAGAGACTTCGAAACGGTCATGCCCTGCTTCACGAAGAACGTGGGCATCCAGCCGGTCACGGCGTAGGAACCGATCAGGCAGGTGACAGTCAAGAACAGAGCCATCAACGTCCGCCGAATGACAGAGCGCGAGAACAGCACCGTGATCGGCACCCACTCGGCCTTCTCGTCCGCCTGATGCGCCACCGGAGTCGGGGCGACCACCTGGCTCGCGACGCCGGACTCCCGCTCGATCCTCTGGAGAATGGCCTCGGCCTGCTCATACCGCCCGCGCGACTCCAACCAACGCGGGGACTCCGGCATACCCCTGCGCAGCCACCAGGCGATCAGTGAGCCCAGCCCCCCGATGACGAACATCCCACGCCAGGACCACGCCGGAATGACCACCCAGCCGAGGAGCGAGGACAGCGAGACGCCGAGCCCGGCAAAGACTCCGAGCAGAGCCAGGTATCGGCCGCGATGACGCGACGGAATGAACTCGGTGATCATGCCCCAGCATATGACGTACTCAGCCCCCATTCCGACACTCATCACGCCTCGCAGGGCGATGAGCACCTGCATCGACGGTGCCAGCGCGGCACACAGAGCGAGGATCCCGAAGAGCGCCAGGCTGAACTGGAAGGCGAAGGAGCGCCCGACCCGATCGCTCAGCCAGCCGGCGAAGGCCGCTCCGATCGCAAGGCCGGCGAACGTAACCGACAGGAAGAGCGAGTTCAGCTCGAGGGTCGAGAAGCCGGTGGGCAGCATCGAGGCCAGCACCCCGGCCGAGAGCGTGTTGTCGAACGAGTCGAAGAACATGCCGAGACCGACCAGCAGCGCCAGGCGCCGGTGAAACTTGCTGATCGGAACATTGTCGAGCCTCAGGCCCGCATTGATGTGCGTGTTCATCAGCCGATGCCTCCCAGTCGCGAGGGCCCCGAGGCGTGGCAGGAACCGGTTGAGGCCGGGGGCCTGCCGGCCAGGCTGAGGGTACGGGTTACGCACGGATTCGGTCGGCGTTGTCCGGTCATGCGTCTTAACCTTCGGCTCGGTGTTCGATGCTCAACGGCGGGAACACGACGGTGTATTGGTGAACCGCTCCTGCTCGCGGGCGGACCGTCCCGGTCCAGATGAACTGCCGCGCGCCTTGACACGTGGGCGCGATGTGCCGGCGATTCAACAGCGACGGTGCACAGCTCCCCAACAGCGGTGCTTGAAGATATCCTGCATTATGAGACTTCGTCAATGGTTGGGAGTCTGCTGTGCGCCACTGTCGGCCTCGATCGAATTGCTCAATGGCGTCACGAACACTCAGCCTGCAACCGAGGGGCGTTGCTTGGCTGGGCACGTACAGTTTCGGCCGGCTGCACTGATGTGCGGCTCCTCCACGGGTTCCAACCAGACGCCGAGCACCTGAGCGAACTGCGGACAGTGCCGCAGCTGGGGGGCCTGCCGTTCGCGCCGAGAGACTGTGGATGCACCACTCGGGCCTGCCACACCCGCGCGCGGTGAACGGTGAGGCGGCTCAGGTCGCGACATTAAACATCCGCCATGCCGGGATCAGGTGGGCGATCTCCCGGTAGGACACCGGGCAACGCCTTGGACGGTGTCGCTCATGTGCTCGCGATCGCCGAGATGGCGATCCAGGGCTCGCCGGCTCTTCAAATGGGTGGTGATGCGCTCGACCCGGATGCGACGCGAGGAGTGCGTTGTCGCCCGTATACCGGTCCGGCGCCCGGCCAGCTCTGGTGTGACTGACAGCATCGGTGATGTCAGCCCAGCCCATGGGCTTGGCCAGTCCTGGCAGAACAGCAGGTAGCGGCCCTGGCCTGTGACCCTCATGGGCTTGGCCGCATTCTCTGCGCCCTTGTCTTGCGAGGCCCATGTCCCGGTCTTGCGGCCGGCACCGAGCACCGGAGGCGGATCTCGGCACCGTGGATGATCTCGGTCTGCCACCGGAGCCGAGTTGTTCAACGCCCTGGGCCGGAGTCCGCAGCCGCACACCCAGAGCGACCGACCCCGAGCCACAGCCCGCACCTCGCGGGTGGCGTCGCCACGAGCCGATCAACGAACACCAGGAGATGCTTCGCCTCGGCGCCTGCAGGAGTTCCCTCGGCATGGAGGCCGTCGCCGGCCAGCGAAATACGAGGCGTGGTGCAGGTCAGGCGCCAGCCATCCCGCGCCTGCGGGTGTATCAGCTGCCCTGCGCCTCCTTCAGGCGTTCCGATATGGTCTTTGCTGCCTGCTTCACGGCGAGCACCGCATGCTCAACCGCGACGTCGCGCCGCTCGTTCTCATCCCAGGCGACACCCACGCTGCCCAGGGCTGTCTTCTGATCAGTGAGAATGGGTGCCGCAACACTGTAAACGCCGGGGTTGAACTCTCCGACGGTAAGGGCATAGCCGTCCTTCTTCATCTCCCCCAGCGTCGCGCGGAAGGCACTCCACGTACTGCCCAGCCCAGCCTTCTCAATTTCCTCGCGCTGACGCGCGTAGACAGCTTTCAGGCGGTGATGAGGGAGATGGGCCAGGATGACCTTCGACACCGCCCCCTGAAACAGCGGGCGCCGCTGCCCACGGCTGAACCGATTCTCCGGGCTCGACGGAGCGCGGCATTCGCCGACGCACAAGACCGCATCACGAAACGCGGTGCACAGCAGTGCCGAGTGCCCGATCCTGTCCACCAGGCCCTCAAGTACGCCATGGCTGGCCAGCAGCAGCGGATCCGTCAGGCGAATCTGCAGGTCCATCTCGATGATCCGCGGACCGAGGGTGTAATAGCCGTTGCGCACCGCGTTGAGCAGTCCCGCCTCGTGCAGGGTCTTGATGTAGCGGTATCCCGTGGACCTGGAGGTCTCCAGAGCCTCGAGGATGGCGGCCGTTGACCATACGGGCTCTGCTTCGCTGAACAGCTCCAGGATGTGGAGCATCTTGGCCAGGCTCGCGTTGCCCTGAGTCGCTGTCACTGTCACCATGGAAAGATATCCCGCTATTTGGGATATAGTCAACGTCCGAAGTGTGATCTACACCGACACTTCCACGACAGCGGTTTGCTCGGTGGCCCCGATAAAGGGAACCCATGCTAGTCCCCCGCTGCATGGGAATCCACCGGTGCGAGTCAGGTGTGATTGCTCTGGGCAGCACGGGGCTCCCCGTAGGGCCTGAGCAGAGCCGAATGCCCCGCTCAGGCCGTGAGGATCAAGCTCGGCCTTTCAGCCGCAGCCGGTAGATCACACCCGCGGGACCGCCATGTACTTGTACTCGAGGAACTCTTCGATGCCCACGCGGCCACCCTCGCGTCCCAGGCCCGAGGCCTTGATTCCGCCGAACGGGGCAGCAGGGTTGGACACGATGCCCGTGTTCAGGCCGACCATTCCGACCTCCAAGGCCTCCCCCACCCTAAAGCCCCTGTCCACGTCCTGGGTGAACAGGTAGCCCGCCAGCCCCCACGGGGTGTCGTTGGCCATGCGGACGGCCTCCTCCTCCGTGTCGAACGGAACGATGGGAGCCACCGGACCGAAGATCTCCTCGGTCATGAGGTCCGCCTCCGCCGAGACGTCCGAGAGAACAGTGGGTGAATAGAAGTACCCCGGACGGTCGGGCCGGTTCCCACCGCAGATGACCTTCGCACCCTTGTCGACGGCGTCGTCGACGAGCTCCTGGACCTTCCGCAGGGCCTTCTCCTCCACGAGCGGGCCGACCTCGGTGCCCGGCTCGGCGCCGTCGCCGACCGACATCGAGCCCAGCCGTACGGCGAGACGGCGAGCAAACTCCTCCGCGACGGGCCGCTGGACGAAGATCCGGTTCGCGGCCGTGCAGGCCTCCCCCATGTTGCGCATCTTGGCCGCGACCGCCCCTTCGACAGCTCGGTCCAGGTCGGCGTCCTCGAAAACGATGAAGGGGGCGTTGCCGCCGAGCTCCATCGACGAGCGCATGACGTGCTGGGACGCCTGCTCGAGCAGGCGGACACCCACCGCGGTCGAACCCGTGAAACTGATCTTGCGGGCGATGCCGCTCGACATCCACGGCGAGACCACCGCGGACGCCCTGGTCGTGCACACGACGTTGAGGACGCCCGCGGGGAGCCCCGCCTCGACCAGGATGTCCACGAGCGCCAGGGAAGAGAGCGGGGTGAGGTTGGCCGGCTTGAACACGATCGTGCAGCCGGCCGCGATAGCCGGCCCGATCTTGCGTGTGCCCATGGCGAGCGGGAAGTTCCACGGCGTGACGAGAACACAGGGGCCGACGGGTTCACGCGAGACGAGGATGCGGTTCTTCCCGTCGCCCGTTGTCGTGAGGTCGCCGCCGATGCGGACGGCTTCTTCGGAGAACCAGCGGAAGAACTCGGCGGCGTACGCGACCTCGCCCTTGGCCTCGGCGAGCGGCTTGCCCATTTCCGTGGTCATGATGAGGGCGAGTTCGTCCTGTCGCGCCATGATGAGGTCGTAGGCGCGGCGCAGAATCTCGCCGCGCTCGCGGGGAGCTGTCCTGGCCCACTCCTTCTGCACGCGGCCTGCGGTCTCGATGGCTCGCAGGGCGTCCTCGGGGCCTCCGTCGGCGACGGTCGCGATGACTTCTTCGGTCGCCGGATTGACGACGTCGAAGCGGGCACCGGACGCGGCCTCGCCCCACTGCCCGTTGATGAAGGTGCCTGTGCTGATCTTGGCGATGGCCTCGCGTGCTCGCTGTGAGGCGCGGAGGTCGCTGGCACTGGTGGTCATCAGATTTCCTCTGTTTCCTTGGTGTGGCGGTCTCTGGTGGTGGAAGTCGGGCCGGCGGCCATTGCCTTGCCCGGGTCGAGGACTTGGGCCAGGTGCAGGCCGGGTCTCGTGTGATCGAGCTGGTCCACCTGCCTGGCGCACGAGAAGCCGTCGGTCAGCACCGCAACGTCGTGGTCGGTGGCCCTGAGCGCGGGGGCGAGTGCGTTCTCGGCGACCTGCATGCTCACGTCATAGTGGTCGGCTTCAAAGCCGAAGTTCCCGGCCACGCCGCAGCAGCCGTTCGCGTCGACGATGTCGCGCACGCCGGCCGCTTTGAGCGCCACCCTCTGGGCTGCGGCTCCGAAGACCGAGTACTCGTGGCAGTGCGTCTGGAGCACAGCCTGCTCCGGCGCCGACCTCGCCGGGGACGGCACCCAGCCCGCGGACGCCCGATCGGCGACGTGCGTGGCGAAGCTGCGCACGCGTGCTGCGACGCGCTTGGCCTGCTCCGTGTGGACCAGTTCGGGCAGATCCTTGCGGAGCGCGGCCGCGCAGCTCGGCTCGACGACGACGATCGGCCGGTCGGTGCCGTCGTCGAGCACGTTCGCGGCCTTGGAGAGCAGCCGCTTCGCGGTCCCGAGCTGGCCCGTGGAGATCCATGTCAGGCCGCAGCAGGCGTCGGCAGAGCATTCGACGGCGTTGCCGGCGTCCGCGAGGACGCGCGCCGCCGCACCGGCGACCTCGGGCCGGAAGCCACGCGTGAAGGTGTCCACGAACAGAACCACCGAGTCCTCTTCGACGGCCGCGCCCACGGCTCCGACGCCGGCGTCGGCTATCTCGCGCCGCCACTGCCCCGCGTCGGCGAACCGTGGAAGTGCGCGCTTCGTGGTGAGCCCGCCCGCAGCTGCAACGACCTTGCCCAACGGGGTCGCGAGGACCGCGTTGACGATGCGGGAGAGGCGTCCTGTCAGTTTGAGCCACCGCGGGAGCCAGCCGAGTGAGAAGTGCGAGAGCGGGCGGATGCGGCCACGGTAGTAATGGTTGAGGAACTCCGACTTGTACGTGGCCATGTCCACACCTGCCGGGCAGTCGGTCGAGCAGGCCTTGCACGCCAGGCACAGGTCCAGCACCTCCCGGACCTCCTCGGACCGCCAGCCCTCCTCGACCGTGTGCGCTCCGCGGACCATGTCCTGCAGGACGCGGGCACGGCCTCGCGTCGAGTCCTTCTCGTCGTGCGTGGCGCGGTAGCTCGGGCACATCACCCCGCCGCTGTCGGCGCGGCACCGGCCCACGCCAATGCAGCCCTGGACGGCGTGGACCCACGGGTCCGTCCCGGCGGACGCCGCCGGATGCAGGTCGAAGCTCGTACGCCATTCGCGCTCCGGCACGCCCGCGAGGGCGAGGTGGGCGTCCATGGGGTCGGGATCCGTCATGGAGCCCGGATTCAGGATGCCTGCGGGGTCCCACAGACGACGGCACTCCGAGAAGGCGTTGATCATCTCGGGTGAGTACATGAGGGGCAGGAGCTCGGACCGCGCGCGGCCGTCGCCGTGCTCGCCGGACAGCGATCCGCCGTGCCGGACGACGAGTTCCGCGGCTCGGTGAGTGAACGCGCGGAAGACCTCGCGGCCGTCTTCGCTCCGCAGGTCGTAGGTGATGCGGATGTGCATGCAGCCGGCACCGAAATGCCCGTACATGACCCCGGTGAGCTTGTACTCGGCCAGGAGTTCGCGGAGGTCCGCCAGGTAGTCGGCGAGCCGCTCGGGCGCGACCGCCGAGTCCTCCCAGCCTGGCCACGACTCTCCGCCGGACGCGAGACGGGAGGACAGCCCGGCGCCGTCTTCTCGGACGCGCCAGAGGGAAGCGCGTTCCGCCGGGTCCGCGGCCGCACGGCCTTGCACGAGCCGCCCGTTCTCCGCCAACCGCGCGAGCAGCCGGTCCGCCTGAGCGCGCACTGACCTCGGGTCGTCGCCGTCGAGGTCCACGAAGAGCCACGCCCGCCCATCGGGCAGGCCCAAGACGGAATCGGGTCCGCGCCGATGCCGCATGGTCGCGACGATGGCCTCGTCGGTGCCCTCGACGGCAGCCGGCGAGAACTCGAGGATCGCCGGGATGTCGCGGGCGGCGGCCACGACGTCCTCGTAGCCGAGGCAGACGAGCAGCGCGGCCGCCGGCTTCGGCACGAGCTTCATACGGGCGCCGACGACCAGGGCCAGTGTCCCCTCGGAGCCAACGACGGCGCGGGCGATGTTGAACTTCCTTTCCGGCAGGAGATTTTCGAGGTGGTAGCCGGAGACCTGCCGGGGAATGCGGCCGAGCTCGAGACGCAGAGGGCTCAGGTTGTCCTGTGCGAGCCGATCCAGCGACACCGTGAGGGCCTGCGCTCGGGCGACTGAGAACGAGTCGGCGGGATCGGTGGCCCGCAGTCCTGTCTCGGTCGCGGTCAGCCGCGCGCCGTCGGACGTTACGAGGTCGAGCTCAGCCACGTGGTCGGAGGTGCGGCCGTAGCGCACGGAGTGGTTTCCGCATGCGTCGTTGCCGATCGCTCCACCGACCGTGGCGCGGTTCTTGGACGAAGGGTCGGGCGCGAACGTGCAGCGGCCCCCGGTGGCACGTTCCACCTCGCGCGACAGCGTCGCGAGGACGACGCCGGGTTCCACGTCGACCGTCCGGGCGTCCTCGTCGATGGCGAGGACATGATCCATGTGCCTTGAGAAGTCCAGGACGAGCCCCGGGCCGACGGCATTGCCGGCCATGGACGTTCCACCGCCCCGGGCGGTGATCGCGGTGCCGCTCGCCCGGCACGCCGCGACAGCGGCCACGACGTCGTCGACGGTGCGGGGGAACGCGACCGCGACTGGTTCGACTCGGTAGTTGGAGGCGTCGTAGGAATACTCGGAACGCCGCCGCGGGGACGCGTCCACCGGCACCCCTGCCGCCGTGAGCTTCCGGAGCAACGCCGTCGCCCGCTCCCGCGCCTCCATGACGGCACCGTCATCGGCGTCCGCCCCGTCGACGAGGATGCCTTGTCGCGGCAGTTCTGATTCAGGCAACGGACGGCCTGTGGAATCGGTCATGGGCACGAGCTCTTTCTAGGGAAGGCAGGCAGCAGCCGGTGCGCACCACGGGGCCGTATGGGCCCCGTGGTGCGCAGTGCCGGTTCAGAACGTGTGCAGCACCACACGCAGGAATTCGGTCGGTTCGACGGCCTCGACCGGCACCGGCCCCTCATTGGCGAGGAATTCGTACCCGGTCTCGGGGCCGTATTCCTCACCGCCTGCCGACACCCTGCCGTTGATCTGGAACAGGATCTCGATGGACGGGAACTGCCCCGCCTGGTACACCGCGCCGCTGTCCAGACGCAGGAACCCGATCCTCAGGTCGCGTTCCGTGAAGCTGCCCAGCCACTTCTCACAGACGCCCGAGTCGTCCTTCTGCCAGTCGTAGGCCTCCGGGTTCATCGCGATGACATCGGTGTACCGCGGAGTCGCGAACTCGAGCTTGCCGCCTGTGGCGTGCTCGAAGATCGCCTCCGAACCGTCCTTGGTCTGGGAAACACCGTTGGCGTCCGTGTAGTGGTACAGGCCCTTCTTGAACTCACCAGCCTTGGCCAGCTCGGCGTTCACCGCCTCACGCTGGGCGACGCTCAGGTACCCGGCGCCGCTCGCGCCACCGCACTGCAGGACCATGGTCCGAAGTCCCTCGGGGCGCTCCTGGGGGCCGTAGTGGACGCTCTCGGGGAAGTACCCCACCCACCCTTCCTCCAGCACGTCGTTCTCGGTGTAGGGCAGCCGGCCTTTGATGACGTAGCGGATCTGGTCGAAGTTGTGCCGGTGACGAGGGGTCCGCCAACCACCGCCACCCGTGAGACCCATGTTGAGGTCGTAGTTGTTGGGCGAGCCGTCTTCGCCGACCAGCAGATGTTTCTGGTCGAGCGTTCCCTCACGCATGGTTCCGACTCGTTCGCTGTCGGTGTCGGATGCCTTGCTTACACGCATCTCTGCTCCTTCACACAATCGCTGTCATCCCGCGGCGAGAGCCGATGGACTGTGGCGTCCGGCCCGCCCGCAGGCGTCCTGCGTCGACGCAGACGCCGACCGCTGCCATTGACGATATCCCATAATGCGGGATACTGTTCAAGTGTTAGCAGGGACCGCCTCCCGTTGCCCCAGGGATGACGCGCAAGGGTCCGAAACGACCCCCGCATCCGCCCGCGGTGATTGGAGAGGGCCAGGTGAGGCGCGAGTGCAGGCGACCACGACAGCGCTGCCCGTCCACCCACTGCCTGCACGCCCACCACGAAGCGCGATGCACGAGGACCGACGATGACGACGACACCCCTGACTCACATCCCGCATGACTCCGGCGTGCCGGCGTCGGCACGGGACTTCAGCGTCGAAGGGCGGGTGGTCATCGTCACCGGCGCCGCCCAAGGCATCGGCCGCGAACTGGCGCGCCAGTTCGCCGCGGCGGGAGCCGTTGCCGTGGTCGCCGACCTCGACATCGACAAGGCGGACACGGTCGTCAAGGAGATTCAGGACGCCGGTGGAGTCGGTCTGGCCGTCAGGGTGAACGTGGCCGACGAGTCGTCCGTCATGGCGATGGTCGACTCCGTCATCGAGCACTGGGGTCGGGTCGATGTCCTGATCAACAACGCGTCGATCTTCGCGACCATCGAGAAGGGTCCGTTCGACGAGATCCCGCTGGAGCAGTGGGAGCAGGTGCTGAAGGTCAACGTCACCGGCAGCTACCTGTGCGTGCGGGCGGTGGCGTCCCACATGCGCGCGGCGGGCTTCGGCCGCATCATCAACGTCTCCTCCGACGCGGTGACCCGCGGCGTCGGCAACTACCTCCACTACGTCACCTCCAAGGCCGCAGTGATCGGCATGACCAACTCTCTGGCGCGCGAGCTGGGCAGCCACGGGATCACCGTCAACTGCGTGCGGCCCGGCATGGTCACCACGGAAGTCGAGCGCGACCAGCCCGCCGAGGCCCGTGCACGCGCGGCGTCGCTGCAGTGCATCCCGCGAAACATGGTCCCTACCGACCTGGTCGGAATCATGCTCTTCCTGGCCACACCGGCGTCCGCGTTCATCACCGGCCAGACCATCGCCTGCGACGGCGGCTACACCCACAGCAGTTGATACACCCGACAAGCCACAGCAGTCTGAGGAGACCTCGCACATGAGGCAGTACCCGCACCTCTACATCGACGGTCGATGGACTGACCCGATCGAGCCGCACGAACTGGAGCTCGTGGACCCCACCCGCGAGGAGCCCTTCGCCCGGGTGGCTCTGGGGAGCGCTGCGGATGCGGACCGCGCGGTCGCTGCGGCCCGACACGCCTTCGAAAGCTTCTCCACCACATCGGTCGACGACCGGATCGCGTTGATCGACCGCGTCATCGACGTGTACGAGTCGCACATCGACGACTTCTCCGAACTGATTGCGCGCGAGGTCGGCATTCCCATCAGCAACCGCGCTCAGGTCACGGGCCCGGCCGAACACATGAGGGTGGCCCGCGAGATCCTGCGCGAGTACCCCTTCGAGTCGCGTATGGGCAGCGCCATCGTCCGGCGCGAGCCGATCGGCGTCTGTGCGCTGATCTCACCGTGGAACTGGCCGGTCCAGACAGGCGTGATCAAGGTCATCTATGCTCTGGCCGCCGGGTGCACGGTGGTCGCCAAGCCCAGTCTCAACTCCGCTGCGAGCGGCGCGCTCCTGGCCCAGGTGCTGCACGAGGCCGAAGTGCCACCCGGCGTGTTCAACCTGGTCAATGGCAGGGGCCGCGAGGTGGGCGACGCACTGTCCCACCACCCGAACGTGGACATGATCTCCTTCACCGGGTCCACCGCCGCCGGCAAGCAGGTAGGGGCCGCCGCGGCAGGTACCGTGAAGCGTGTCTGCCTCGAACTGGGCGGAAAGTCGGCCAACATCGTGCTGCCCGACGCCGACCTCGAACGGGCCGCGCGCTGGAACATCCAGCGCTGCTTCTTCAATGCAGGCCAGTCCTGCCATGCCCCCAGCCGCATGCTGGTGCACGAGAGCCAGGTGGATCAGGTGGTGCCCTTCCTGGCCGACGAGGCACGCCGCTATCGCCTGGGTGACCCGCTGAACATAGCGACGACGATGGGTCCGGTCGTCAGCGCCGCCCAATTCAAATCGATCAGAGATCACATCCAGAGCGGTGTCGAACAGGGTGGCCAGCTCGTCACCGGTGGCCTCGAGCGCCCCGACGGTCTCGACCACGGCTATTTCGTACAGCCCACGGTGTTCACCGGAGTCACACCCGACATGACGATCGCCCGGGAAGAGGTCTTCGGCCCCGTCCTGGCCGTCCTGCCTTACCACGACGAGGACGAAGCCCTACACATCGCCAACGATTCCCCCTACGGTCTCGGAGGCTATGTCTTCGGTGGCGATCGGACGCATGCCCGCCGCGTGGCGAGCGGGCTGCGCGCCGGACGCATCAGCTTCAATGGCGCGCCCACGGACTCGTACACCCCCATGGGGGGTTACAAGCAGTCAGGCATCGGCCGCTCGATGGGCAGGTTCGGGCTCGAAGAATATCTCGAAGTCAAATCCGTCTACGGATTCGAGGACGAGGCGCAGGCACTGCCGACTCTGTTCGGCTGAGACACCCGAGTCGATCAGGAGCCCTCAGAACATGAACCCTCAGAACATGAGCAGCGAACCCACCCCGCTGCTGCGCAACCCCGTCAAGGAGAAACTGTCCAGGGGCGAGCCTGTGTACTCGATGACCGTCCGTCTCGTACGGACCGTCGACATCGCGTCCATCGCCCACACGGCAGGTTTCGACTCCGTCTACATCGACATGGAGCACAGCAGCTTCCCCCTGGAGGCCGCGGGGCAGATCTGCATGGCCTGCACTCATCTGGGTGTCACGCCCCTCGTGCGCGTCCCCGGCCTGGATCCGTTCTTCATCGCCAGGGTCATGGACGCCGGCGCCATGGGGATCGTCGTGCCCGGCGTGCAGTCCGCCGACGAAGCCCGCGCCGCGGTTCGCGCCGTGAAGCATGCACCCTTGGGTGAACGCTCCCTGGCGGGTGCGGCGCCCCAACTGCACTACCGGTCCCTCCCCGCCGACCAGACCGTCCGTGAGCTCGACCAGGCCTCCATGGTGGTGGCGATGATCGAATCCCGGGCCGGTCTGGATGCGGCGGACGCCATCGCCGCCGTGGATGGAGTGGACATCCTCCTCGTGGGTGCGAGCGACCTCAGCGGTGAACTGGGCTTCGCGGGGCAAGTGGACAACCCCGAAGTCCACAAGGCGTTTCTTCACGTCATCGATGTTTGCCAGGCACACGGCAAGACCGTTGGCATTGGCGGACTGGG
The DNA here is from genome assembly GCF_002154505.1 of Streptomyces carpinensis. Classification (GTDB taxonomy): domain Bacteria; phylum Actinomycetota; class Actinomycetes; order Streptomycetales; family Streptomycetaceae; genus Streptomyces; species Streptomyces carpinensis. The sequence continues at coordinate 50,120 of NZ_MUBM01000041.1, forward strand.
TGGGCGGCCGGATCTCATCCGCCAATATCTGGAGCTCGGTGCCGGCTACGTCTCCACCGGCAACGACATCTCATTCCTCAGCGCCGCCGCGGCACAGAAGCGCCGGCAGTTCGTCTGATCGACATGTCTTGGAACAGGAAGCGCACATGAAGATCTGCGTGTACGGCGCAGGAGCCGTGGGCGGGCACATCGCCGGACGCCTCGCGGCAGCCCAGGCCGAGGTCTCGCTGATCGCTCGCGGTCAGCAGCTGGCCGCCATTCGACAGCACGGGCTGCGGGTGGAAACCCGTGACGGAGAGCTGGTTTCGCACCCGGCTGCCACAGACCGGCCCGGCGACCTGGGGCCTCAGGACATCGTCATCGTCGCGGTCAAGGCCCCCGCCCTGCCGGCCATCGCCGAGCACATCGGTTCTCTGCTCCACCACGACAGCCTGGTGCTGTTCGTCGTGAACGGCATTCCGTGGTGGTACTTCCACTCCCACGGCGGGGACTTGGACGGCACCCACCTTGAACGGCTGGACCCGGGACGGGTGTTGTGGGACCACGTCGGTCCGGACCGCACCGTGGGTGCCGTGGCCTACACCGCTTGCAGCGTGACCGGACCCGGGGTGATCCTCGCCGAGAATCCACGGAACCGCCTGGTCCTCGGACGCCCCGACGGCCGACCCGACGGGAGGCTCGACACCCTGGCATCGCTCCTCAACGCGAGTGGCCTGGAGGTCACCGTCACACCGAAGATCCGTGACGCAATCTGGGCCAAGCTGCTGATGAACCTGATCGGGGGCTCGCTGGCCGTCCTCAGCGCCTCGCCCATGAAGGACGTCCTCGACAAGCCCGCCGTCGCCGGCACCGCCAAGGCGATGGCGACGGAGGGCGCCGCCATCGCCCACTCCCTGGGCTGCGATCCGGGCGATCCCTACGAGGGCTTGGGCAAGCTGGCGAAGTCCAGCCACCTCCAGAGCATCGCGCAGGACCTGCGGGCGGGCCGGGCCATGGAGATCGACGCCATGTTCCGTGTACCCCTCGACCTGGCGGAACGGATGCAGGTCCCGACCCCCAACCTCGACCTGGTGATCGAACTGGCCACCCAGCGGGCCCGTGCCGCGGGCCAGTATCAAGACACCCGTGGGTAGTGATGTAGCCGGGACAAGGGTTGTCGCGTACGGACTGATCCCCCGCCACGCCGTCCTGGCGGCGGATCTCGCCGACTCCAGCGGCCAGCGGGCCCAGTACCAGGGCGGCCAGGGAGGGTGCCGGAGTACGTCGCTCCCTGATCACAGTGCCTCTACAGGCCCGCGGGGTAGTGCTCGGGGCTCGGCTGCGGCTAGGTCTGGCTTATCGCAGCAGCATGGGAGGCGGGATGGACGCCCGACAACTGCACTATTTCCTCGCCATCGTCGAGCACGGCGGCTTCAGCAAAGCGGCCGCCGCGCTCCACGTGGCGCAGCCGTCGTTGTCGCAGGCGATGGCCAATCTGGAGGCCGACCTCGGGGTGTCACTCTTCCATCGCGTGGGCCGCGGAGTAGTCCTCAGCAAGGCGGGCGCTGAACTTCTCGAACCGAGCCGCCGGGCGCTGCGAGACCTGGACGCGGTGCGCGACAGGGCCACCGCGCTCGCCGGGCTGGGAGGGGGAACGGTCGACGTGGCCGCCATGCCGTCACCGGGCATCGAACCCCTCACCACGTTGATCCACCATTTCACCCGGTTGCACCCGTCCGTCACGGTCGCCACCCGAGCGGCGTTCACCCCCGAGGAGACCCTAGACCTGGTCCGCAGCGGTGCCTGCGAACTGGGGCTGTTTGAGGTTCCCCCGGTGCACGGGAGTGGATGACTAGTGGCTTGTCACGCCGCCTTGGCCGGGTAATCGACCTGCTGCCCGTCGGTCAGCAGACTGTCCCCAAGATCTGATCTCGGAGGTGGTCGTGGGGCGTCGACCGAGTGTGTTCGTCCGGCCGGTGAGCGTGGAGGAGGGCAGGAAGCTGCAGCGGATCAGCCGGAGGGCGAAGGACCCGGTGAAACTACGCCGGGCGATCGTGGTGCTGATGTCCGCCCAGGGCCAGACGGTCCAGGACATCACTGTGCTGATGCAGGTCAGCGAGGACTACGTCCGCGATGTCATCCACGCCTTCAACGAGAGGGGGCTGGATGCACTGGACCCAAAATGGAGCGGGGGACGCCCCAAGACGATCAGTGACCGGTGCGCGAGCACATCTGCCTGATCGCCCGGACGTCCCCCGCCGACTGGAAGATCACGGCGTTCTCCACCTGGAGCCTGAGCAAGCTCGCTGACCACCTCATCAAACAGAAGGTGACCGCGGCCATCAGCCGGGAGACCCTGCGCCGGATCCTGCGCGCCGGCAAGATCTCCTGGAAGACCACCACCACGTGGAAGGCGTCCACCGACCCCGACTTCATCGCCACGATGCACCGCGTCCTGGCGCTGTACGACACCCCGCCCGCCGACGGGCGGGTGATATGCGTCGATGAGTTCGGGCCGCTGAACCTGATGCCCCGCAAGGGCAAGGCGTGGGGGCCGGTGAGGCGTCCGCGCAGGCTGCGGGCCACCTACAACCGCTACGGCGGCGTGCGGCAGATGCTCGCCGCCCTCGATCTGGCCACCGGCAAGCTGTACTACCGCATTCGCCCGCGCAAGCGGTGGCGCGAGTTCCTCGACCTCCTCAAGGCCCTGCGCGCCCGCTGGCCCGGTCAGAAGTTATATGTGGTGCTGGACAACTTCTCCCCGCACAAGCACGCCAAGGTCCGCACCTGGACGGCCGACAACGACATCG
>NZ_MUBM01000410.1 GCF_002154505.1 Streptomyces carpinensis
GCGGCGACGAGGACGGCGAGGAGAGCGCGGCGCCACCGCTGCGCGGAAGGCGCGGCACGGGGACGCTCCCGGCACACCGGGCCGTCCGCCCGCCCCCGCGCTGCCGGTTCCTGCTCGACGACGGTCGTCCGCCCAGGCCCCATGGCTCGTCTCCCCCTCCGCTGCGCCCGTCCGCCGGGCTTGTGCAGAAGGGAAATTACGGATCCGGACGTGTCGTCCGCGTCCCGCCCGAGAGCTGTTCCGCGCCGTAGCTCTCAAGTACTACGGGTCTGACCACCAAGGGTTCGACCACCACGGAGTCGATCACTGCGGAATCGGCCTCTACGGGCCTGACGAGCTCGGACCCGCGGCCTCGGCTTCAGGCTCGACGACTCGGAGTCCGACGACCCCACGCTCGAGTCATCCCCGTCCCCGGCTCACCACGCCAACTGCGCGATCTCCTCGGCCACCACCGCGCACGCGTCCGCCACCGGGTCGATCAGGGGGAAGTGACCGACGTCCTCCAGGAGGGTCAGCCCCACCACCTCGCCGGCCTTGGCCGCCGCCTCCGCGTACGCCTCCGCCACCGCCTGCGGAACCTCCACGTCCGCACGTCCCTGCACCAGCGTCGTCGCGATACCCGTCGGCAGCAGCAGGGCCGGGTCGGCGTACGGCCGGCGCACGTCGAACTCGTCCGGGCCTCCGAGCAGTTGCAGCGCCGCACCGCCGCACACGTTCAGCTTCCCGGCGACCGCGAAGTCGGCGATCGGGGCGAGCGCCACCACGCCTCGCAGCGGTGCCGGCCCGTCGGTGCGCCAGGGCGCGTCGGCGGGCAGGACGTGCCGGGCCGCCGCCCACAGGGCCAGGTGGCCGCCCGCGGAGTGGCCGATGACCACCGTGCGCCGCGTGTCGGCCTGCGGCAGCGCCTCGCGCACGAGCGCGGGCAGGGCGTCCAGCGCGGCCGCCACGTCGTCGAACGTGTCCGGCCAGCGGCCCGCGACCGCGGCCTCCCCCTCGCCGGCCGGAGCGGCACCGCCGCGCCGGTACTCGACGTTGGCCACGGCGAAGCCCCGGCGCGCGAGGAAGTCCACGAACGGGGTGATGTGCCGCCGGTCGTACGGTGCCCGCCAGGCACCGCCGTGCAGCACCACGACGAGCGGCGCGGTGGCGGGCGCCGAGGAGCCGGTGTCGCGCGGGGCGTAGAAGTCGATCACCTGGTCGGGGTGGTCGCCGTACGCGGCGGTGCCGTCCGGCTCCACGGGCGCGTGCGAGAAGGCCGACTCCTCCTCCGCGGCGGCCCGGGCGGCGGCACGCGCGGCCGCGTCCCGTCCCGCGGTGTTCTCCGGCTCTGCGGCATCGCAGGGTGCGGCGGCGTCCGGCATGCTCCAACCTCTCAGCGACGAAACCGGTTCGGTGAACCAGGAGTTGGGATCTTCGGCGTGGGTTCGGCCGTTGGCGGGGACGGTATCAGGCCGGTGACGTGCGCCGACACGCGGATGTCACGCTCGGTGAGGGACGCCCCGGCCGACCGGTCGCGCCGGAACGGGCCGGACGGCCGTGCAGGCCCCCGCCGCGGTCACGGCGGGGACCCGCCTCGGCGTCGAGACACGGGCGCGCACGGCGTCGGAACGAGCCCGCACGGCACCGGCACGAACCGGCACGGCGCCGACACCAGCGCGCCCGGTGCCGGCCGCGCCTAAGCCCGGCGCAGCAGCACCGATGCCAGCACCCGCGCCGCCCGCTCCACGTCGCCGAACCCGACGTACAGCGGTGTGAAGCCGAAACGGAGCACGTCGGGGTGGCGGAAGTCCCCGACCACGCCCCTCTGGATCAGCTCCTTCATCACGTCTCCGGCGTCCGGGCAGCGCAGGGCCACCTGGCTCCCGCGCTCCTCGTGCGCGGCCGGGGTCACCGACTCCACGCGGCCGGCCGGAACGTACGCGGTGACGCACTTCAGGAAGAAGTCCGTCAGCGCCAGGGACTTGGCCCGCACCGCCTCGATCGACACCCCGTCCCAGACCTCCAGCGCCGCCTCCAGAGCGAGCAGGGAGAGGATGTCCGGGGTGCCGACGCGACCGCGCAGGGCGCCCTGCGCGGGCTCGTAGTCCGGCCGCATGCCGAAGGGTTCGGCATGCGAGTTCCAGCCGGGCAGCGGGGAGTCGAACCGGTCCTGGAGGTCCCGGCGGACGTACAGGAACGCCGGTGAACCCGGGCCGCCGTTCAGGTACTTGTAGGTGCACCCGACGGCCAGGCCGACCCCGTGCTCGTCCAGCCCCACCGGCAGGGCGCCGGCGCTGTGGCACAGGTCCCAGACGGCGTACGCCCCCACCGCGTGCACCGCGGCCGTGAGGGACGGCAGGTCGTGCAGGCGGCCGGTGCGGTAGTCCACGTGGTTCAGGAGCACCGCCGCGGTGCGCTCCGACAGCGCGCCGGGCAGTTCCCCCGGCACCACGGGCCGCAGCGTGCAGCCCGTCATCCGGGCCGCCGACCGCGCGATGTACCCGTCCGTGGGGAACGTCGTCGCGTCGACCAGGATCTCGTCCCGGCCGTGGGCGCCGTCACCCGTCTCACGGGCCATCCGCACCGCCGCCACCAGCGCCTTGAAGATGTTGACGCTCGTCGAGTCGCCCACCACGATCTGGCCCGGCGCCGCCCCGACCAGCGGGGCGATCCGGTCGCCGATCCGCTCGGGCGCGGTCCACCAGCCGCTCTCCTCCCAGGAGCGGATGCGCAGCCGGCCCCACTGGCGGCGCACCACGTCCGCGACCCGGTCCGGGACGTTCGCCGGGAGTGCGCCCAGCGAGTTCCCGTCCAGGTAGACGGTCTCGTCGAGGACGAACCGTGCGCGCAGCGCGGCGAGTTCGTCGGCCACGTCCAGCTTCTCCGCCTCGGCTCCGAGCTCGGACACGGCTTCGAGTTCGGTCATGGATTCCGGCTCAGACATGGGACCGCGCCGTCCACAGCTCGGGGAACACGTTCTTCTGCGCCCGCTTCTCCAGCCAGGCCACCCCGGCGGAGCCGCCCGTGCCCTGCTTGGCGCCCATCGCGCGCCGGGTGGCGACCAGATGGTCGTTGCGCCAGCGCCACACCAGCTCCGCCACGTCGGTCAACGCCTCGCCGAGGCGGGCGAGTTCATCGCCGGCGTCACCGGAGTAGAGCGCCGTCCAGACGGCCTCCACCTCCTCGGAGGGCTCGTAGCGCAGCGACACGTCGCGGTGCAGCACGGCGTCCGGGACCGCGTGTCCGCGCCGGGCGAGCAGCCGCAGCACCTCGTCGTAGAGGCTCGGCTCGTGCAGCGCCTTCTCCAGCTCGGCGTGGGCGCGGGGCGCGCCCCGGTGCGGCACGAGCATCGACGCCGACTTCTCGCCGAGCAGGAACTCCATGCGCCGGTACATCGCCGACTGGAAGCCGGAACCCTCGCCGAGGGCGCCGCGGTAGCTGTTGAACTGGGCCGGCGTAAGCTGTCCGAGCGGCTTCCAGGAGGCGTTCAGCGCCTCCAGTTCGCGTACGGACCTCTTCAGCGCGGCGATCGCCGTCGGTACGTCGTCCGCGCGCAGGGCGCGGGCCGCGGTCTCCCACTCGTGGACGATGACGGTGAACCACAGCTCCATGACCTGGGTGGTGACCAGGAAGACCATCTCTCCGGGATCGTCCGAGAGGGTGTGCTGGAGGTGGGTGAGCACGTCCGCCTTGACGTAGTCCTCGTACGGCGTGGTGCCTTCGAAGTCGAGATGCGGGGTCTCGGGCTCAGCGGCCTCGTCGGGCCGAGGGGTCGGGTGAGCCTGTTGGGACATCGCTGTCTCCTGCATGTACTCCGGGTAGCGGTCCGCCCCTGCCGATGCCGGCACGGGGGCCCCGGTCCCCACCGGCATCCTCCGCATCACGCACGGAGATCGCAAGGCCCGCCTGATCACAGGCGGGCCCAGGTCACGGGCGCCGCGGCCCGTGCACGGTCAGCCCAGCGTCTGGGCGGCCGTCTCGGAGGAGTCCTTCAGGAACTGCGTGCACCGCGCGTACTCCTCCTGCTCGCCGATCGCCCCGGCGGCGCGGGCGAGGGCGTGCAGGGCGCGCAGGAAGCCACGGTTGGGCTCGTGCTCCCAGGGGATCGGACCGTGGCCCTTCCAGCCGCTGCGGCGCAGGGCGTCCAGGCCGCGGTGGTAGCCGGTACGGGCGTACGCGTACGACTCCACGGCGGCGCCCCGCTCGAACGCGTCGTCGGCCAGCTGCGCCCAGGCCAGCGAGGACGCCGGGTACCGCGCGGCGACCTCGGCGGGCGAGGTGCCCTGCGCGAGGAGCTCGCGCGGCTCCGGGTCGTCGGGGAGGTGGGTCGGGGGCGGTCCGCCGAGGAGGTTCTCGTGAATGGTCATGGACTCAGTCTGCGGCATCCCTTCGGGTGATCGGCGCGCACCACGGGCCGGCTCGCCACCCGCCACCGGGCCGACCGCCACCACCGCACGGGTGACCGCCCGGTCCCACCGCCACACGGGCAACGGCCCACACCGCCACCACCGCAGGGGCAACGGCCCGCACCGCCACCACCGCACGGAAGGCCCCACCCCACGGACGGCCTCCCGGCCCGTCACCGCATCACGCTGAGCCCTCCGCCCCCACTTGGCCCTCCGGTCCCACCTCGCGATCCGGCTCCAGCGGTGGCGTCGTCACGGAGCCGTGCGTGCGGCACTCGGGGCGACTGCACTCGGGGCCCGGACGGCGGACGGTCGCGAAGGCGAGGATCGCCCCCGCCACCAGCACCGCCGCGCAGATCGGCATCGCCCGCCGGAACGCGGCGTCGAAGGCGTCCGCCGAGCGGTACGCCTCCGGGCCCATCCCGGCCAGCAGCGGCAGCGCGGCCACCGCGATCAGGCCGGCCGCGCGGGCCGCCGCGTTGTTGATGCCGCTGGCCAGGCCCGCGCGGGAGGTGTCGACCGAGGCGAGGACCGTGGCGGTCAGCGGGGCGACCAGGGTGACCATGCCGGCGCCCATGACCAGCAGGGCCGGCAGCACGTCTGTGACGTAGTCCGCGCCCTTGCCGACGCGCAGCATCAGCAGCATCGCGCCCGCGCACAGCAGCGGGCCGACGGTGAGCGGGATACGCGGGCCGATCCGGTCGGCGAGGGCGCCCGAGCGGGCGGAGAACAGCAGCATGAGGACGGTCGTGGGGAGCAGAGCGGTACCCGCCCGCAGCGGCGAGTAGCCGGCCACGACCTGGAGCTGGAGCGCGGTGAGGAAGAAGAACCCGCCGAAGGCCGCGTAGACGCACAGGGTGACCAGGTTGACCGCGGTGAACTGGCGGGAGGAGAAGATGTCGAGCGGCATCATCGGGTCGGGCACGTGCTTCTCGACGTACACGAAGGCGACGGCGGCGCCCACTCCGGCGATCGCGGTCAGGGCGACGGCGACGGAGCCGCTGCGGGCCTCGATCAGGGCGTACGTCACCAGGGCGAGGGAGACGGCGCCCAGGGCGGCGCCGAGCACGTCGAAGCGGCGGTGGGCGCGGCCCTTCCCGGGCATCGCGCCGCGCCCGGCCGCCGCGGTCTCCCCGGTGGACTCGGGGACGTGCCGTACGGCGATGGGGGCGCAGACCAGGGCGACCGGGACGTTGAGCAGGAAGACCCAGCGCCAGCCGGGACCGCTCACCAGCCAGCCGCCGAGGAACGGGCCGATCGCCGCGCCGATGCCGCCGAACCCGGACCACAGGCCCACGGCCCGGCCCCGGTCGTCGGGGTGGAAGGAGGCCTGGATGAGGGCGAGGGAGCCGGGGGTCAGCAGGGCTCCGCCGACCCCCTGAAGGGCGCGGGCGACCACGAGGACGGTGGAGTCGGGGGCGAGGCCGCACAGCAGGGAGGCGGAGGCGAACCAGACGACACCGAGCACGAAGATCCTGCGGCGGCCGTACAGGTCGCCGAGGGAGCCGCCGAGGAGGATCAGCCCGGCCAGGGTGAGCATGTACGCGTTGACCGTCCACTGGAGGGTGGCGAGGTTCGCGTTCAGGTCGTGGCCGATACGGGGCAGGGCGACGTTGACGACGGTCGAGTCCAACATGGCCATGCTGGAGCCGAGCACGGTCGTGAGCAGGATCCACTTGCCCTGTGCGGACGACAGCCGGATGTCGGGCATGGGTGGATCATCCCGCGTCCGTCGCCGCCCGGCCAGACGGGAGACCGCCGCCCGGCAAAACGAGGAACGGACCCGGCGCTCCGCGCACCGGGGTCCGTCCCAGACACCGGCTCTACTTGATCCGGGTGCCCGTCGAGCGCAGGTTGCCGCAGGCCTCGACGACGCGCGCGGCCATGCCGGCCTCGGCCAGCTTGCCCCAGGTGCGCGGGTCGTAGGTCTTCTTGGAGCCGACCTCGCCGTCGACCTTCAGGACGCCGTCGTAGTTCTTGAACATGTGGTCGGCGACCGGACGCGTGAAGGCGTACTGGGTGTCCGTGTCGATGTTCATCTTCACCACGCCGTTCTCCAGCGCGGTGCGGATCTCCTCCTCCGTGGAGCCGGAGCCGCCGTGGAAGACGAAGTTGAACGGCTTGCTGCCGGCCGGCTGACCGAACTTGGCGGCGACGCCCTCGCTCAGCTCCTTCAGCAGGTCGGGGCGCAGCACCACGTTGCCCGGCTTGTACACGCCGTGGACGTTGCCGAAGGACGCGGCGAGCAGGTAGCGGCCCTTCTCGCCCAGGCCCAGCGCCTCGGCCGTGCGGATCGCGTCGTCGACCGTGGTGTACAGCTTGTCGTTGATCTCGTGGGTGACGCCGTCCTCCTCGCCACCGGTCGGGGTGATCTCGACCTCGAGAATGATCTTGGCGGCGGCGGTGCGGACCAGCAGCTCCTGCGCGATGGCGAGGTTGTCGGCGAGGGTCTCCGCCGAGCCGTCCCACATGTGGGACTGGAACAGCGGGTTCTGGCCGGCCTTGACGCGCTCCTCGGAGACCGCGAGCAGCGGACGCACGTACCCGTCGAGCTTGTCCTTCGGGCAGTGGTCGGTGTGCAGCGCGATGTTGACCGGGTACTTCTCGGCGACGATGTGCGCGTACTCGGCCAGGGCCACGGCACCGGTGACCATGTCCTTGCTGTACTGGCCGCCGAGGAACTCGGCACCACCCGTGGAGATCTGGACGATGCCGTCGCTCTCCGCCTCCGCGAACCCGCGCAGGGCCGCGTTCAGGGTCTGGGAGGACGTCACGTTGATGGCCGGGTAGGCGAACTTGCCTGCCTTCGCCCGGTCGAGCATCTCGTTGTAGACCTCGGGGGTTGCGATGGGCATCTGTCCGCTCCTTGTATGTGCGGGGTGCGTTGTGCGTGCTTACGGCCCTGACCTAGGGAGTGACGTCATCGTCGGCCCCATCTTCGCAGACGATGCCGGATGCTTCGGACACCCTGTCCAGCCCGTGAACAACGGGTCGCGCGGCCCGAACGTCGGCCCGAACGTCGGCCCGGACCGCGACGCCCGGACCTCGCCCCCACCGTGCCTCAGTCCAGGCCCAGGTCGTCCTTGGAGTACGCGAAGACGTACGGCACGCCCGCCTTCTCGGCGATCGCCTCGGCGGCGCCCGTGGCCCGGTCCACGATCGTGGCCACCGCGACGACCTCGGCGCCGGCCTCCCGCAGCGCCTCGACGGCGGTCAGGACCGAACCACCGGTGGTGGAGGTGTCCTCGACGGCGAGCACCCGGCGGCCCGCCACCTCGGCGCCCTCGATACGGCGCTGCAGTCCGTGCGCCTTGCCCGCCTTGCGCACGACGAACGCGTCGAGCGTCCTCCCGCGCGCGGCGGAGGCGTGCAGCATCGCGGTGGCCACCGGGTCGGCGCCCAGGGTCAGGCCGCCGACCGCCTCGTAGTCCAGGTCGGCGGTCAGGTCGAGCATGACCTGACCGACCAGCGGGGCGGCCGCACCGTCGAGGGTGATGCGGCGCAGGTCGATGTAGTAGTCGGCTTCCTTGCCCGACGACAGCGTCACCTTGCCGTGCACCACGGCCTTGTCCTTGATCTGCTGCAGCAGCTCGCCGCGAACGTCACTCATGGCAGCCAGCTTAAGCGCGGCGCCAGGTCCAGGTCGTCGTGGCCTCGAGCGGCTCCAGGGGTGTGACCAGGCGCGGCTGGGTGTTCAGGCCGTCCGGCGGGCCGGTCTGCGGCTCCACGCACACCGCGGCCTCCTGCTCGTCGTAGACGACGACCCACTTCTCGGGGCTGGTCACCTTCAGCTCCAGCTGTCCCGGCCAGGTGAGCGTGGCCTCGACGCCGTCGGGCATGCCGAAGCAGTCGTCCCAGGGGCCGGGTTTGGGGTCGACGCGGTGACCGGTGGGCAGGTGGTCCTCGCCGCGCTCCTCCTGCCAGGCGGGGCTGAAGTCCAGCCGCACGTCCTGCGCGCCGGGTCCGCCGAGGTTGCGGTTGAACCACGGGTGCCAGCCGATCTGCGCCGGGAAGGAGGACTCGTACGTCTCGACGGACATCGTCAGTGTCAGGGCGTCCTCGGTGAGGGCGACCACCTGGGTGACAAGGCCGGGGTAGGGCCAGGGGTCGACGAGGTCGTACGTGATCACTGCCTCGCTCGCCGAGGTGCGGGCCGTGCGCCAGGTACCGTCACGGGCGGTGCCGTGGATGGCGTGCGGCGGGGAGTTGAGCGGCATCTGGTGGACGGTGGCGCCGTCCCGGAACCGGCCGTCGCGGATCCGGCCGCACCAGGGGACCATCGGGAAGCAGCCGAACCTCTCGCCCTGACGGAGCAGTTCGAGCCCGCCCACCCGGAGCCCTCCGACGCGGCCGCCGTTGCCCGGCTGCACGGTCGCTTCCGCGTCGCCCGCGGTCAGCGTGATGTCTTCGTTACTCACGGGACGAGGCTACTGGCCCGATCAACAAGGTGTTCCCGCATGCCGCCCCGCCGCGCCACCTCGCGGGCGTTCCCGGGGCCGCTCGTGCTCACCGTTCCGCGGGTCCGCGGACCGTTCCTCACCGGCGGCGTCTGAGGGCCCGGCCGACGACGATCGCCGACGCAACGACCAGCGCGGCGGCGGGGGCCGCCCAGCGGAGGGCCGGACTGGCGGAGACGGTGAGCGGGGCGGGCACGGGCGCGTAGCGGCCACGCGGCGGGGCGTGGTCCACCTCCTCCGCGCTGCGCCCGATCATCGTCCGCCGCGCGTGCGCCGCCTCGGCGGGCGGCTCGACGGTCTCGCCGAATTCCTCGGAGAGGGACGCGCCCTCGTCCTCGTCGCCCTCCTCGTCCTCGTCCGCGTACTCGTCCGCGTCCTCGTCGCCGTCGTCCTCCTCGGCGAACGGGTCGAGGGAGGACGGCGGAACCTCGGTGTCGAAGACGGAGGCGTGCTCGGCGGAGCCCTGCTCGGGTCGGCGGGGTCCGGCGCCTTCGTCCGGCGGCACGGGCGCGTCCTCCGCGTCCGGCGCCGCCTCGAAGTCGCCCGTCGACAGCGGGGCGAAGTCCTCCGTCGCTAGGGCCTCGGCGGACTCGGCGGGCTCCCCCGGCCCGGCGGGTCCGGCCGGCTCCGCGGACGCCGCGGGCTCCACGGGCCCGGTCGGCTCCGCGGGCTCCGCCGCCAGGTTCTCCGCGAAACGGTTCAGCAGCCGGATCGCGGCCGCCCGCACGGCGTCCGGGTCGAGCTCGGTGAGCCGGCCGTCGGCCGAGACGGCGCCGCCGAAGGTGAGGGTCGAGCCGTCGTCGGTGTCGTGCAGCCGGATCGTGAGCGCGAGGTCCACGGTGCCCGTGCCGCGGGACTCGGTGGCGGCGCCCTCGACGGCGTAGGTCCCGTCGTCGCGGGCGGAGACCCGCAGCGTGCCGCGGTAGGTGACGGAGTGGCTGCCGACTCGCACCTTCAGCCGTCCGGCGACGGGCTCGGCGCCCGTGTCCTGCTGGAGCCCGGGCACCGCTCGAGCGACCCGCGCGGGGTCGGCGAGCGCCGCCCGCAGCCGCTGGGCCGGAACCGGAACGAACACCTCGTGCTCCATGTCAGCCGAGCGTACCCAGTGCCGGCCGGGAATACCCTCTCCTCGCCCGCAACGCCCCCCAGGACCCCGTGTCCGTCCCCGGTCCCACGCGCACCGCACCGCCGTGGGCCGGTCGCGGTCAGGGCTCGCCGCCCGGGCGTACCAGACCCGTCTCGTAGGCCCGTACCACCGCCTGGGCCCGGCTGGCCAGGCCCAGTTTGGCCATGGTGCGGTTGAGGTGGGTCTTCACCGTGGCCTCGCTGATGAAGAGGCGGTCGGCGGTCTCGGCGTTGGTCAGGCCCCGGGCGACCAGCGTGAGCACCTCCAGCTCGCGGGTCGTCAGCGCACGCAGACCGGCCGGCGCGTTCGCGGGCGCAGGCGGGGTGTCCGCCCGGTGTGTGAACGCCTCCACCAGCCGCCGGGTGACCGCCGGCGCGAACAGGGAGTCTCCGCCGTGCACGGCGGTCACGGCCGCCAGCAACCGTTCCGGGCCCGCGTCCTTGAGGAGGAAACCGGCCGCGCCGGCCCGCAGGGCGCCGTACACGTACTCGTCGAGGTCGAAGGTGGTGAGGATCAGGATGCGCGGCGCCGGGTCCTCCGCCTCGGCCAGGATCCGCCGGGTCGCCTCGATCCCCGTCATCCCGGGCATGCGGATGTCCATCAGGATCACGTCCGGCCGGGTCTTCGCGGCCAGCGCCACCGACTCCGCGCCGTCGGCGGCCTCCCCGACGACCTCCATGCCAGGGGCGGCGCGCAGCAGCGCCACCAGCCCGCTGCGCACGAGGAACTGGTCGTCGACCACCAGCACTCTGATCATTCCGTGACGGCGTCCCCCCGGCGTGCGGCCTGCTCCGACGTCGGCAGGGTCAGATGCACGCCGAATCCACCCTCGCGCCGCGGGCCGACGACGATCGTCCCGCCGTAGAGCTTGGCGCGCTCGCGCATGCCGATCAACCCGTGGCCGCCGGGTGCCGGCATTCTGTCCGGATCCACCCCCCTCCCCCGCTCCTTCGCGCGCCCGTCGTCGGTGACCGACACCCCTATCTCGCCCGCGCGGTAGGCGAGTTCCACGGCAGCGGCGGCGCCCGGGGCGTGTTTCAGCACGTTCGTCAAAGCCTCCTGCACCACCCGGTAGACGCACAGCTGCACACCGGGCGGCACCGGTCGCGGCTCGCCGCACACCCTCAGATCGACGGGCACGCCGCCCGCGCGGACCCGCTCCACCATCTCCTCCAGCCGGTCCAGGCCGGGCGTGGGCTCGGTGGCCGCGCCGCCCTCCTGCACGCCGTCACTGCCGTCCACGCCGTCCGCGCGCAGCAGGCCCAGCATGCGCCTGAGCTCGGCCAGCGCCTCGCCGCCGGCGTTGCCGATGGTGGTGAGCGCCTCGCGGGCGGTGCGGGCGTCGGAGTCGAAGACGAACCGGGCGAGGCCCGCCTGCACGTTGATCACCGCCATGTGGTGGGCGACCACGTCGTGCAGTTCGCGTGCGATCCGCACCCGTTCCTCGGCGACCTCGCGCCGGGCCCGTTCGGCCTGTTCGGCGCGGAGCCGAACGGTCAGCTCCGCGCTCCTGCGGGCGACGTACCCGAACCGCCACAGCACGAGCGGGTAACCGATCGCCTGCCCCACGACGGACGCCATCGCGTCGGAGTCGCTGATCACTCCCGCGTAGATCCACACACCGCTCATCAGGGCGGCGCACGCCCCGGTGATCCGGTCGGTCCGGGTGGAGGCCACCGTGTACAGGGCGACCATGGCGGCGGGCGAGTTCACCACCGGCCAGTGCCCGAGGGAGACGTACACGATCCAGCCCAGGTGGACGACGAGGAAGACCGTGACGGGGGCCAGGCCGCGCAGTGCGAGCGGCAGGTTGGTCAGGGCGACCAGCGTCCAGGCGAACGCGTCGAGCGGCGGCCATCCCTGCGTGCCGGCCTCGGCGCCGAGCAGGCACGCGACGGTCGTCGGCACCAGGGCCGTCAGGCCGTCGACCGTGAGGGGACGGATCCGCATCGCGGCAGGGTAAACCCGGTGCGCGGGCCGAGACATCAACCTTTCGCGGTACCGCGGGGGTTGCACCGGACCGCGCGGCTACCGCACCGGGTGGAGAGGAGATCCACCCGGTGCCGGATTCCGCCGCCGCGACGGCACCCGTACGTTCATGGAACGACGGGGGCTCGCCGAGCACGGGGGAACGCCTCGGGGGCGCGGCGGCCCGTCCCGCTTCGGGGGAGGCAGGGACGGGCCGCCCTGGCAGACCCGGCCCCGCGGTCCTACCCCCTCGGATCACACAGGTCCCACAGACCTCGACCCAGGGGCCAGGGCGCAGAGGTCAGCCCCCGGCTCGACAGGAACGTCGCCTCAGCCGGCGTACCGCGGGTCGACGAGTGTCGACGCCGACAGGCCGGGGACGCGGGTGCCGGCGGCGGCGCGGGCGGCCGCAGCCAGTGTGGCCCGGGTCAGCGTGGGCGGACGCGGGGCGCGGGGGTCCAGGGCCAGGACGGGTGTGGTGCGGGAGGCCAGGACGAACCCCCAGTCGCGGGGGACCCGGGCGGCACCGATCGTGAGGTCGGGTCCGGCGCTGCCACCGAAGTCGCCGTCGCCCACGCGGTAGGGGACGGTCCGCAGGCCGGCCGCCCGGACCGTCGCCTCCACCGTCCAGAACACCCGCGGGCGCGCGGAGACCGGCCCCGCGTGCACCACCAGCCGCCCGCCGGGCGCCATGGCGCGCCGGGCCAGCCCGTAGAACTCCAGCGCGTACAGCTTCGTGCTCGCCGTGATGCCCGGGTCGGGCAGGTCCTCGATCACCACGTCGTACGCCCCCATCGGTGCCCCGCGCAGCCAGCGGAAGGCGTCGGCCGTGGTCACGTGGACGCGCCGGTCTCCGTACACGTGTCCGTTCAGCCGGGCGAGCGCCGGGTCGGTGCGCGCCAACCGGACGACGGCGGGGTCGACTTCGACGATGTCCACCCGGTCCACGCCCGGGTGGCGCAGCACCTCGCGGGCGGCGAGGCCGTCGCCGCCGCCGAGGATCAGCACACGCGCGTGCGGGCCGGTCATCGCGGGGTGGACGAGCGCCTCGTGGTAGCGGCGCTCGTCCTGGCCGCAGACCCGCAGCCGCCCGTCGAGGAACAGGTCCAGCGGGCGCCCCCGGGTGCCGCCGGTGAGGACGATCTCCTGGACGCCGGTCTGCAGGGCCACGCGGACGTCGCCGCCGTACACCGCGTGCCGTGCCGCGCGTTCGAAGTCGCCGACCAGGGCGGCGGCAGAGGCGAGCAGGCCCAGCACGGCGAGGTTGGCCACGAGCAGCAGACAGCATCCGCGCCGGGTCAGGTCCCCCCGGAACAGGCCGAGTACCAGCGTCCCGCCGGCCACGACGTTGATCGCGCCGGTGAGCAGCGCTCCGGTCAACTGGCCCAGCAGCGGCAGCAGCAGGAACGGAAAGGCGAGACCACCGACGAGCGCGCCGACGTAGTCGGCCGCGAACAGATCGGCGACCGCGCCGCCCGCGTCCTGCCGGCGGATGCGCTGGATCAGCTCCATCAGCAGCGGTACCTCGGCGCCGATCAGCAGGCCGATCGCGAGCGAGAAGGCGACCAGGAGGCAGCGCGGGCCGCTCGCCCACAGGCCGCCCCAGCCGCCGGTCCAGGCGAAGACGGCGTACAGCGCCATGGCACTGCAGCCGCCGACGAGCGCGAGCGTGGCCTCGATCGCGCCGAAGGCGGCGGCGGCGTGCCGGCGCAGCCGTTTCGCGGCGAGCGAGCCGATGCCCATCGCGAACACCATGACGGACAGCACGACCGATGCCTGGGTGACCGAGTCGCCGATCAGGTACGAGGCGAGCGCGACCAGTTCGAGTTCGTAGACGAGTCCGCAGGCCGCGCACACGAAGACGCCCGCGAGCACGAGGAACCGGCCGGTTCCCGGCCGGACGGGCAGCCTCGCTGGGCCGCTCCAGGATGACGCCGGGCAGGACGGGGCCGTGCCGGGCGGGGCCGGGGCGTGCTGTTCGATCACGACTGTGACGTTACGTCACGGGTGTGGGACGCTTCGTCACCCACACGTGTGGAAATGGGAGTGTCGGGCCATCGCCGGTTCGGGCAGACGGAGTTGGCGGTGACCGGTTCGGGACGGCTCAGTTGGCGGTGATCGGTTGGGCGTCCTCCGGTTGACGGGAACGGGTGCTTCCCCGGCGTGCCCCCACTCGGGTGCGCGTCGCCACCAACTGGCCGTCCTGCGGGTAGGCGTGCCAGGTCCGCCAGTGCACCTGACCCTCCTGGTGCTGCGCCAGCAGCGCG
>NZ_MUBM01000411.1 GCF_002154505.1 Streptomyces carpinensis
GGACATCAAGGGCCACACGGTCCACAAGGTCATGATCGCCGAGACGGCCCCGGAGATCGTCGAGGAGTACTACGTCTCCTTCCTCCTCGACCGTGCCAACCGCACCTTCCTCTCCATCGCCTCCGTCGAGGGCGGAATGGAGATCGAGGAGGTGGCCGCCACCCGTCCCGAGGCCGTCGCCAAGATCGCGATCGACGCCATCGACGGTGTGGACGAGGCCAAGGCCCGCGAGATCGTCGAGGCCGCCAAGTTCCCGGCCGAGGTCGCCGACAAGGTCGTGAACGTCCTGGTCACGCTGTGGGAAACCTTCATCAAGGAGGACGCCCTCCTGGTCGAGGTGAACCCGCTGGCCAAGGTCGCCTCCGGTGAGGTCATCGCTCTCGACGGCAAGGTGTCCCTGGACGACAACGCCGAGTTCCGTCACCCGGACTTCGAGGCGCTCCACGACAAGGCCGCCGCCAACCCGCTCGAGGCGGCCGCCAAGGAGAAGGGCCTCAACTACGTCAAGCTCGACGGCGAGGTCGGCATCATCGGCAACGGCGCGGGCCTGGTCATGTCGACCCTGGACGTCGTGGCGTACGCCGGTGAGCAGCACGGCGGCGTCAAGCCCGCCAACTTCCTGGACATCGGCGGTGGCGCCTCCGCCCAGGTCATGGCGAACGGCCTGGAGATCATCCTGGGCGACCCGGATGTCAAGTCCGTCTTCGTCAACGTCTTCGGTGGCATCACCGCCTGCGACGAGGTCGCCAACGGCATCGTGCAGGCACTGAAGCTCCTGGAGGGTCGCGGCGAGCAGGTCACCAAGCCGCTCGTCGTCCGCCTCGACGGCAACAACGCCGAGCTGGGCCGGAAGATCCTCACCGACGCCAACCACCCGCTGGTCCAGCGCGTCGACACCATGGACGGCGCGGCCGACAAGGCCGCCGAGCTGGCCGCCGCCAAGTAAGCACCGAGGACGAGGACATCAAGACACCATGGCTATCTGGCTCAACAAGGACAGCAAGGTCATCGTCCAGGGCATGACCGGCGCCACCGGCATGAAGCACACCAAGCTCATGCTCGGCGACGGCACCAACGTCGTGGGCGGCGTGAACCCGCGCAAGGCGGGTCAGACCGTGGACTTCGACGGCACCGAGGTACCCGTCTTCGGCACCGTCAAGGAGGCCATCGAGAAGACCGGCGCGGACGTCTCCGTCATCTTCGTGCCGGAGAAGTTCACCAAGGACGCGGTCGTCGAGGCCATCGACGCCGAGATCCCGCTGGCCGTCGTGATCACCGAGGGCATCGCCGTGCACGACACGGCCGCCTTCTGGGCGTACGCCGGCAAGAAGGGCAACAAGACCCGCATCATCGGCCCGAACTGCCCCGGCATCATCACCCCGGGCCAGTCCAACGTCGGCATCATCCCGGGCGACATCACCAAGCCGGGCCGCATCGGCCTGGTGTCGAAGTCCGGCACGCTGACGTACCAGATGATGTACGAGCTGCGTGACATCGGCTTCTCCACGGCCGTCGGCATCGGTGGTGACCCGATCATCGGCACCACCCACATCGACGCCCTGGCCGCCTTCCAGGCCGACCCCGACACCGACCTGATCGTCATGATCGGCGAGATCGGCGGCGACGCCGAGGAGCGGGCCGCGGCCTTCATCAAGGAGAACGTGACCAAGCCGGTCGTCGGTTACGTCGCGGGCTTCACCGCGCCCGAGGGCAAGACCATGGGCCACGCCGGCGCCATCGTCTCCGGCTCCTCCGGCACCGCCCAGGCCAAGAAGGAGGCCCTGGAGGCCGCGGGCGTCAAGGTCGGCAAGACCCCGACCGAGACGGCCAAGCTCGCCCGCGAGATCCTCGCCGGCTGAACAGGCAGAACAGGCCCGGCAGGCTGAGTTCTGACGCGTCATCGGTGGGCCCGTCCCCGGAAGGGGACGGGCCCACCGGCGTGTCGGGTCCCGATCTCCCCGTGCCAGGTCCTGTCGTCAAACTCGCGTCTGCCCCGCGACGCCATGCACGCACTCTCGCCGCACCGGGTTGACGACAGGACCTAGCGGGCCTGAGGTGTGAGCCGCTCCGGCCCTCCCGCCGCCTGCTTCCTCAGTTTGGTGCTCAGCGTCAGCCCCTGCGCCGACAAGGGGCCGAGCATGCCCTGTGCCGGGAGACCCCGGACCGGGTGCCCGGGGGACACCGGCGCCAGATAGTGCGTGGGGGCCGTGCGCAACGTGAGTGCCGTCGCGCCGAAGACGGCGACCGTGAATGCCATGGCCGACCGGGTCCAGAACCGGGTGCTGCGCTCCCCGGCGGTCCGCACGGCCTCCGGCCCGGCTGTCTGCTCGGCGGGCGAACCGGTGGCCGGTCCGGCGATCCCCCCGGCGGCCGGCGAGCCTCGCGACCCGGCCGTGGCGGGTTGACCGGCCGAGGCCAGCCGGACCAGTCGCCGGTGCAGTTCCGCCGGGTGCGCCAGTTCAGGCAGGTGGGCGGCGACGGCATCCCGGGCGTGTATCAGCCGGTGCGCCGCCGCCGGAGTGCTCGCCTCCGTCTCCGCAGCGGTCTGCGGCAGGGCCAGGCCGACGCCGTCGTGGAGCACCAGCGTGCGGCGGTAGGAGGGCGGAAGCCGCAGGAGCGCGTCCTGCAGCGCGCGGTCGGCGGGGTCGGGCGGCAGGTCGGAGAGACGGCGGCGCGGGACGAAGCGGTGCCAGGGGGAGAGGGCGCACTCGTACGCCGTCGCCCGCACCCAGCCCGCCGGGTCCCGGTCGCGGGCCACCTCCGGCCAGTGCTGCCAGGTGAGTTGGAAGGCCCGTTCCACGGCGTGGCGTGCCTGCTCTTGGCTGCCGGTGAGCAGGTAGGTCTGTCGTGTGAGAGCGGGGGCGCAGTAGGCGTAGAGGGAGTCGAAGGCCTGAGCGGGTGTCACCGGCTCCCGCGTCCCGGCTTCGGTGGTGCCGGGGGGCGGAGGTCGCGTCAGGGCGGCGGTCACCGAGGCGTGTCGACCCTTCCCGAGCCGTGGCGGCGGCTTGGCGTGACCGTCCGTCATGGTGCGTCCCTCCGTATGAATAAGCACATAAATGTATTTTGGGCGACACATCGGAGGTTCGCCTGTTGCGCCGGGAAAGCGTGTGACGTTGGGAGCATGGCGGGCGTGATCCAGACGACCCATCGACGTCCGCCACTGCCGCACCTGCGCACCCGCGTCCGGGACCGCTCACCCGGACTCGGCATCGGCTTCCTGGGCGGTGTGGTCGCGGCGGGCCTCGGGCTCGGCTCGTTCGCCGTGCTCGTCATCGCCCTGTGGATCAGTTCGCCGTACCCCGACAGCGGACCGGGCGGCGCGCTGCACGTCGCCGCCGCGCTGTGGCTGCTGGCGCACGGCGCCGAACTGGTCCGCAGCAACACGCTCACCGGCGTTCCCGCCCCCCTGGGGGTGACCCCGCTGCTGCTGTTCGCACTGCCGGTCCTGCTGGTGCACCGCGCGGCGCGGGACGCGACCGACGGCGGCGACGGCGGCCCGCTCGTCCCCCCGCGCACCGCCTGGGCCGGCGTCGTCCTCGGCTATCTCGGCGTCGCCGGCGCCGCCGCGGCGTACGCCGCGGGCGGGGCGCTGCGTCCGTCCTGGCCGTGGATGGTCGTATGGGTGCCGCTGGTCGCCGCGGTGGCGGCGGGCAGCGGCGTATGGACGGCGTACGGCTGTCCGCGCGCCCCCCTGGAACGGGCGCTGCGCGCGCTGCCGCCCGGCGTACGACGCCTGCTCCTCGGTCCGGGGCCGCGGGCGCGCCTCGGCGCCTCGACGCGGGCGGCGGGCGCCGGAGCGGTGGTGTTCGTCGGGGGCGGCGCGCTCGTCCTCGGGGTGTCGCTGGTGGGGCATGGCGCGACGGCCCAGGGGGCGTTCCTGCGGCTGACGGAGGGCTGGACGGGGCGGTTCGCGGTACTGCTGCTGTGCCTGGCGCTGCTGCCGAACGCGGTGCTGTGGGCCGTGGCGTACGCCCTCGGGCCCGGGTTCCAGCTCGGTGCCGGCCACGTCGTCGCCCCGTTCGCCTCCGCCCCGGCCCCGATGCTGCCATCCTTCCCGCTGCTCGCCGCGGTACCGGACGCGGGCCCCGGCACCTCCCTGAACTGGGCGGCCAGCGCCGTACCGGTGGCGGCCGGGCTGACCATCGGCTGGTTCGTCGCGGGGGCCGCGGTGCGGGACGGGCGGGACGCCGACGGGAATGTGATCGGCCCGAAGCGGGCGTGGTCGTGGAGGCGGACCATCGCGGGGGCGAGCCTGGGCTGCCTGCTGTGCGCGATCGGGCTCGGGGTGTTCGCGGAGCTGGCGGGCGGCGCGCTGGGGAACGCCGAACTCTCCCGGTTCGGGCCGGTGGGATGGCAGGTCGCCGGGGCCGCGCTGCTGTGGACCCTGGTGCCGGCCGTGCCGACGGCGCTGGTGGTACGGGCGTGGCGCTACTGGGGCGGCGGCAGGGCGGCGCCCTCGGCCGACCGGACCGAGGGACGGATCGCCAGGCCGCGGCAGAGCGGGGCCCCGGCGACACGGCTGCCGGACACCGGCGGACGCCTGCCCCTCGGCTACGACCCCGGCCTGGAGCCGTACGAGGCACTGCCCCTCGACCCGCCGACAGCCCAGCCCGCCGCCTGGCAGGACGACGACACCGCCCGCCGGGCCCGCTGGGAGGCACTCAGACAGGCGGCGACGAAACCCGCGCCGCCCACGCCGTCGGAGACGGAGCCCACGGGACCGGCGGGGCATGGGGAATCGGCGGCGGCTGCGACCGATTCGACGGGTGCGCCCGAGGCGACGGAGCCGATGGCGCTCCCCCACCCAATGGCGCTCCCGAAGCCGATGGAGCCATCGGAGCCGATGGAACCCCCAGGGCCGGGACCCGGGAAGCTGGCCGCACCCGCGGAACAGGAACAGGGCGAACCCGGCCGGCCGGCAGGGCCCGACGGGCCGAGCGCATCCGGGGAACCGGCCGTACCCGAGACACCGACAGAGGCGGCACAGGCGACCGCCCCGTCCGCACCCGCCGGCCCGTCTCCGGCGGAGGCCGCACCGGCGCCCGAGCGCCCGGCCTCTCAGTGAACTGGCGGCCCCGGGAAGGAGTGCCGATCTCGTAGCGTCGGCCTCTCAGCCGTCCATCCCCAGGACCCCGCGCAGCTCCCGCGGCAGGTGCTGGTCGCAGGACTGCTTGGCCTGGCTGGTCAGGGCGTCGTTCACGCACGTGTAGTAGTCGCGGTAGACGAACTGCGCGGCGAAGCCCGTGGCGACCAGGGCGAGGGCCAGGGACGCGGTGACCAGGCCGCTGACCGCCGCCGTCGTCTGGGGGCGGCCCTCCGCCACCGGGGCGGCCTCGTTCGGGTCCGGCCTGCGCGGCTTGGTGCGCAGGGAGCTGACTCCCCAGTACAGGGCCAGGGCGCCGAGCAACAGGGACACGTACGGCCAGCTGAAGAGCGCGAAGAAGAAGGCCCACATGCCGCACAGCAGGGAATACCGTGCGCGTCGCTGGGCGGGGTCCGTGGGGTCCCAGCGCATGCCGGGACCGCGTCCGCCGGCCGGCTCCTCGGGGCCTTGACCGGGCCGCTGGGGACGCTCGCCGAAGCCGCCCGGGGAGCGGCCGGGCTGGCGGTCGCTCCACTGGCTGCCCCAGGGCGACTGTCCGCCGCCCTCGCCGGAGCCCTGTCCCTGGCCGGAGGAGTTCCCGTCGGAGCCCGAGCCGGAAGGGTGCCGTGGCTGCCACGGACGGTCGGGCGTGCCCTCCGCGGGCGGTGCGAAGGGGTTGTCGTCCGGGGTGCCGCCCTCCTGCCCGGGGCCCTTGCCGCCGTCACCCGAGGGCGCGTCCGGCGGCGAGGTGGGGCGCTCCCGCAGCAGCACGGCGCCGCGCTCCCCTCCCTGCGCCGCATGCGGAGGAAGCGTGAGGAGTCGCGGGCTGCGGTCCGGCATCAAGTGAGCGTCTTCCCCTTGGTGAGTCGCGGCTGGTCCGGTGACCTGGAAGGTCCCGTCATACGTGGAACGCACGATGCGCGGACTGCGTTCCCCATGCGTCCCGGCACGTTTGCGCATGCGGTCCCGAGGGCGTTCCGGTATGCGTTCTACGTATGCGGTCCTGTGCCGGTCCCCCCAGACGCTACCTTCCGGCCACGCCCCCGTCCCATGGGGGCCGTCCGGTGTGCCGGTATCGTTGCTGACGGTCGGCCGCTTCGTAGGCTTCCCCGTATCCGGGGGCCCGAAGCATTCGTACGACCGTACAAACAGCTCCCCCGAGAAAGGGCCCCACCGTGGCCGCCAAGCCCGTGGCCAAGCGCCTCGTCGTGCTGGTCTCCGGATCCGGCACCAATCTGCAGGCGCTCCTCGACGCGATCGCCGAGGCCGGAGTCGAGGCCTACGGCGCCGAGGTCGTCGCCGTGGGCGCCGACCGCGACGGCATCGAGGGGCTCGCGCGCGCGGAGCGCGCCGGGGTGCCGACCTTCGTGCGGAAGGTCAAGGACTACGGCACGCGCGAGGAGTGGGACGCGGCGCTCGCCGAGGCCGTCGCCGCCCACGAGCCCGACCTCGTCGTCTCCGCCGGATTCATGAAGATCGTGGGGAAGGAGTTCCTCGCGCGGTTCGGCGGGCGGTTCGTCAACACGCACCCCGCCCTGCTGCCCAGTTTTCCGGGAGCCCACGGCGTGCGGGACGCGCTGGTGTACGGCGCCAAGGTCACCGGTTGCACCGTCCACTTCGTCGACGACGGCGTCGACACCGGTCCGATCATCGCCCAGGGCGTGGTCGAGGTCCGGGACGAGGACGACGAGAGCGCGCTGCACGAGCGCATCAAGGAAGTCGAGCGAAGGCTGCTCGTCGAGGTCGTGGGGCTGCTCGCCCGCAACGGCTATCGCATCGAGGGACGAAAGGTAGTTATCCAGTGACCGCCGAGAGCAACAAGCGGCCCATCCGGCGCGCGCTCGTCAGCGTCTACGACAAGACCGGTCTGGAGGAGCTCGCGCGCGGGCTGCACGAGGCCGGCGTCGAACTCGTCTCCACCGGCTCCACCGCCGCGAAGATCGCCGCGGCCGGCGTGCCCGTCACCAAGGTCGAGGAGCTGACCGGCTTCCCCGAGTGCCTGGACGGCCGGGTCAAGACCCTGCACCCCAAGGTGCACGCGGGCATCCTCGCCGACCTGCGCCTGGAGGACCACCAGCGGCAGCTGGCCGAGCTGGGGGTCGAGCCCTTCGACCTGGTCGTCGTCAACCTCTACCCGTTCCGCGAGACGGTCGCCTCCGGCGCCTCGCCCGACGAGTGCGTGGAGCAGATCGACATCGGCGGCCCGTCGATGGTCCGCGCCGCCGCCAAGAACCACCCGTCGGTGGCGGTCGTCACCAGCCCGGAGCGCTACGCCGACGTGCTGTCCGCGGTGGCGTCCGGCGGCTTCGACCTCGCGACCCGCAAGCGGCTGGCGGCCGAGGCCTTCCAGCACACGGCCGCGTACGACGTGGCCGTGGCGTCCTGGTTCGCCTCCTCGTACGCCCCCGTGGACGACTCCCGGTTCCCCGACTTCCTCGGTGCCACCTACGAGCGCAAGAACACCCTGCGCTACGGCGAGAACCCGCACCAGGACGCCGCCCTCTATGTCGACGGCACCGGCGGCGGCCTCGCTCAGGCCGAGCAGTTGCACGGCAAGGAGATGTCGTACAACAACTACACGGACACGGACGCCGCCCACCGTGCCGCCTACGACCACGACGAGCCCTGCGTCGCGATCATCAAGCACGCCAACCCCTGCGGCATCGCGATCGGCGCGGACGTCGCCGAGGCGCACCGCAAGGCGCACGCCTGCGACCCGGTCTCCGCGTACGGCGGTGTCATCGCCGTGAACCGGCCGGTCAGCAAGGAGATGGCCGAGCAGGTCGCCGACATCTTCACCGAGGTCATCGTCGCGCCCGACTACGAGGACGGCGCGCTGGAGGCCCTCACCAAGAAGAAGAACATCCGCATCCTGAAGACGCCGAGCGGCCCGTGCAACCGGGTGGAGGCCAAGCAGATCGACGGCGGTGTCCTCCTCCAGGCCACCGACCGCCTCCAGGCCGACGGCGACGACCCGGGCAACTGGACGCTCGCGAGCGGCGAGGCCCTGTCCGCCGAGGAGCTGGCCGAGCTGGCGTTCGCCTGGAAGGCCTGCCGGGCGGTGAAGTCCAACGCGATCCTGCTCGCCAAGGACGGCGCCTCGGTCGGCGTCGGCATGGGCCAGGTCAACCGCGTCGACTCCTGCAAGCTGGCCGTCGAGCGGGCGGGCGAGGAGCGGGCACGCGGCTCCTACGCCGCCTCCGACGCGTTCTTCCCGTTCCCCGACGGCCCGGAGATCCTCATCGCGGCGGGCGTGAAGGCCATCGTCCAGCCGGGCGGCTCGATCCGCGACGAACAGGTCGTGGAGGCCGCGAAGAAGGCGGGCGTGACGATGTACTTCACGGGCACGCGCCACTTCTTCCACTGACGGTTCCGACCGCCCGGTGGGCGTACGGCGGCGGCCTCCGGCCCTCCCCCAGGAGGGACCGGAGGCCACCGCCGTTCCACGGTTCCGGGCCAGCAGGGACGCACGGAGCGGATCGGGCCCCAGATGGCCCCCGCCCGTGCTCAGGGGGCTCGCGTCCGCAAGGACGGCGGCGCGTGGCGCCGCAGCCTCCACCAGGCCGACATCGCCGGTTCGTGAGCCCTTCGAGGCTTCGTGTTCAGGGGCTCAGTAGCGGGGGCGCTTGAACCACTCGGCGCTGGAGCGCTTCGCGGCGAAGACGATCAGCAGGATCGACACGACCATGACGAGCAGACCGATGCCGTAGGCCGCGATCGTGAAGACACCGGTGACGATCGCGAACGAGCCGTAGACGATCGAGCACACACGGACGCCGTTGCCGCCCTTGGCGTACTGCAGCAGCAGCACCAGGCCGAGGATCGCGAAGACGGCGGCCAGGGCGAGGAGGAAGACGACGACGCCCTTGCCGAGGTCGGCGTAGCGCTGGGTCTCGGAGTCGGCGGTGATGCCCGCGTCGGCCATCGTCTGGTCCCACTTGGACAGGGCGTAGCCGTACAGCCCGGCGATGGCCGCGTGGGCCAGGGCGATCAGGACGAGCATGATCCGGGCGGCGCGGGTGATGCCCGGCATCTGCGCGGGGCCGGTGGGGTAGCCGCCGCCGTACGGCTGCTGGAGCGGAGGTGCGGCGGGGTAACCGGAGCCCGGCTGGGCCGGGGGCTGCTGGGGGTAGCCGTAACCGGGAGCG
>NZ_MUBM01000412.1 GCF_002154505.1 Streptomyces carpinensis
AGCAGGAGGTAGACGAAGGAGTCGCTGACCGTGGCCAGGCCCAGCAGGACGGCGCAGACGGTGATACGGCGCAGGTCGCGGTGGCGGAGCAGGGCGAGGGCGGCGCGCAGCGTGGGGCGTGGGGTGGGACGCGGGGCGGGGTGCGGGGCCGGGAGCGCTCGCGGCGCGTCCTCCGTCGGGCCGGCTTCCGGTACCGATGCTTCCGCTACAGACGTTTCCTGTACCGACGCCTCCGGTACGGGCCCTTCCGGTACGGACGCTTCCGGTGCGCCTCCCGGTACGAACAGGGCCAGTACCAGCACCGCCACCGCCGCGACGCAGAAGCTCACCGTGAACACCGCGTCGTAGCCGTCCACGGTCGCCCGCAGGATCCAGAACGCCACCAGGGGTCCGAGCAGCGCACCCGTCGTGTCCATCGCGCGGTGGACGCCGAAGGCGCGCCCGCGCGACTGCGGCGTGCTGGACAGGGAGATCAGCGCGTCGCGGGGTGCCGTGCGCAGGCCCTTTCCGGTGCGGTCGGCGGCCAGGATCAGGCCGATGGGCGTGAGGGAGTGGGCGAGGAGCAGCAGCGGCTTGCACAGGGCCGAGATGCCGTAGCCGAGGCCCGCCACCCACTTGTGGCGGCCCCCGCCCCGGTCGGCGAGGTGGCCTCCGGCCAGGCGGACGAGCGCCGAGAAGCCGTTGTAGACACCGTCGAGCAGGCCGAATCCCAGCGGGGACAGGCCCAGGCCCGCCACCAGGTACAGCGGCAGCACCGCCGTCACCATCTCCGACGACACGTCGGTGATCAGGCTGACCGTGCCGAGGGCGAGGACCGTGGGGGCGACCGCGGCACGGCGCCGCCCGGAACGAGGCCGGGCGGCGCCCTCCGCGGACACCGGCGCGTCAGGGGCCCCCGGAGCGCCCGGGGTGCTCGCGCGGCTGTCCGCTACGTACACGTCAGGACGCCCAGACGCCGGTGATGTCGTGGGCGGAGGCCGCGTTGCCCGCGTGCGTGGTCAGGCCCTGCGTGTCCTCCAGGGTGCGCAGTAGGTCGTAGTGGTTGTACGTCGTGGAACTGCTCGATCCGGGGGCGACCGGCTGGCCGTACAGGACGGTCGGGATGCGGTTGCCGCTGAGCTTGTTGTCCTCGTCGAAGGTGACGACGAGCAGGCTGTTGTGGGTCTTCGCCCAGGTCGCGTACGCGCCGAGGTTGTTCTTCAGCCAGGTGTCACCCGTCGACACCGAGCAGTCGTGCATGTCGCTGCACAGGTTGGGGACCACGAACGACAGCTGGGGGAGAGTCGAGTAGTCCGTCGGGAACTGCGCGAAGGTCTTCGCGGACGACGTCGGTACGTTGCTGAAGCCGAACCACGGGTTGTGCTTGCGGGCGTAGGTGCCGCTGCTGCACGTGGTCGAGCCCTGGCTGGGCAGCGTCTCGTTGTAGCTGGCCCAGGTGCGGCCCGCGGCGAGCTGCTCCGAGGCGAGGTTGGGGGCCGAGGAGAAGCCGGGGGTGTAGCAGCTGTCGTCGGTGATGCCCTGGGTGGAGCCCGAGAAGAGGGCGAAGTAGTTCGGCTGGCTCGGGTGGGTGATGGCGTAGGACTGGGTGAGGTTGGCGCCCCCGGACTTCAGCGAGTTGATGTACGGGGCGCTGGAGGAGCCGATCACCTGACTGTAGGCGTGGTTCTCGAAGACCACGACGACCACGTGGTCCGGGGTCGGCACCCCGGTCGCGGCCTGTGCGGACGAAGAGCCGGCCAGGCCGGACCACAGACCGACGGCGGCGGCCGCGAGGGCGACGGTGGACGCAAGGGCGGCGCGGCCGCGTCGGAACAAGGAACTGCCGGACACATCAACCTCCGGTGGGAGAAGGGGTCGGCGGTGCGCAGAGATCATGCACACGCCAAAGTGCTCCCGTCCCACGCCGCACGGCCCGGAGGATGAAGACCGGGTGAACTGCTGCCGCCGGGCGGTCGGGTGCGCCGACGGCCCGGGTCGGCCGAAGGGGGCGGCGGCGCCGTGTGCGGGGCGCGTGTCGTCGGGTTGGTGGCAGTGGTGGGTGCCACGCCGGCGAAAGTCGCCGTCGTCGCGGCAGCCGGGGCCGGTCGCTGCGGCTAGGCTCAGGCCAGGACGACCTTGATCCGACGACCCGACGGGAGGCCGGGATGACGGCGCCGGGACGCAGGAGCAGTACCTTCACTCGGCTGCTGCGGCACGGCTTCACCGATGCCTCCGCCGCCGAGCGGCTCCTGGACAGCCCCGAGCTCGCGCCGATAAGGACCGATCCGGTGCTGCTGGAGGCGCTCGGCGCGACCGCCGACCCGGACCTGGCGCTGCGCGGGCTCGTCGCGCTGCTGGAGGCGCAGCCCTCTCCGACCGCCCGGCGGGAACTGCTCGACACGCTCATAGCGGCCAAGCCACTGCGCGACCGGCTGCTCGGTGTGCTCGGCGCGTCCGCCGCGCTCGGCGACCACCTCGCCCGGCACGCCGGCGACTGGCACGCGCTCGTCACCTACGAGCCGCAGGACCTGCACCCGGGAGTGGAGGAGTTCGAGCGGGGGCTCGCGGACGCCGACGACCCCATCGCCCTGCGCGTCGCCTACCGCCGCTGCCTGCTCTCCATCGCCGCCCGGGACGTGTGCGGCACCACCGGCGTCGCCGAGACCGCCGCCGAGCTCGCCGACCTCGCCACCGCCACCCTGCGCGCCGCGCTCCGCATCGCCCGCGCCGCCGCTCCCGAGGACGCCGGTCTGTGCCGGCTCGCGGTGATCGCGATGGGCAAGTGCGGCGGGCACGAGCTGAACTACGTCTCGGACGTCGACGTCATCTTCGTCGGCGAGGCCGTCGAGGACGGGGACGAGCACGTGGCGCTGCGCGCCGCCACCCGGCTCGCCTCGCACATGATGCGGATCTGCTCCGAGACGACCGTGGAGGGCAGCATCTGGCCCGTCGACGCCAATCTGCGGCCCGAGGGCAGGAACGGTCCGCTGGTGCGGACGCTGAGCAGCCATGTCGCCTACTACCAGCGATGGGCCAAGACCTGGGAGTTCCAGGCGCTACTCAAGGCGCGTCCGGTCGCCGGGGACGCCGAACTCGGCGCGCGGTACATCGCCGCCCTCGACCCGATGGTCTGGCAGGCCGCCGAGCGGGAGAACTTCGTCGCCGACGTGCAGAAGATGCGCCGGCGGGTCGTGGAGAACATCCCCGTCTCCGAGGTCGAGCGCGAGCTCAAACTCGGCCCGGGCGGCTTGCGGGACGTCGAGTTCGCCGTCCAGCTGCTGCAACTGGTGCACGGGCGGACGGACGCCTCGCTGCGGAGCGGGACCACGCTGGACGCGCTGCCGGCGCTCGCCGCGGGTGGCTACGTCGGTCGCGAGGACGCCGTGCAGCTCGGCGAGTCCTACCGCTTCCTGCGCCTGCTGGAACACCGCATCCAGCTCTTCCGGCTGCGCCGCACCCACCTGCTGCCCGAGGACGAGGCCGACCTGCGCCGCCTCGGGCGGTCCATGGGGCTGCGCGCCGACCCCGTCGCCGAGCTCACCCGCGAGTGGAAGCGGCACACCGGCGTCGTACGGCGCCTGCACGAGAAGCTCTTCTACCGGCCGCTGCTCGATGCCGTCGCCCAACTGGCACCGGGCGAGGCGCGGTTGAGTGCCGAGGCCGCCCGGGAGCGGCTGGTCGCGCTCGGGTACGCCGATCCCGCGGCTGCGCTTCGGCATCTGGAGGCGCTGGCGTCCGGTGTGACGCGGAAGGCGGCCATCCAGCGGACCCTGCTGCCCGTGCTGCTGGGGTGGTTCGCGGACTCCGCCGATCCGGACGCGGGGCTGCTGAACTTCCGCAAGGTGTCGGACGCGCTCGGCAAGACGCCCTGGTATCTGCGGCTGCTGCGGGACGAGGGGGCCGCCGCGGAGAACCTCGCCCGGGTGCTCTCGGCCGGGCGGCTCGCCCCCGACCTGCTGATGCGGGCTCCGGAGGCGGTGGCGCTGCTCGGCGACGCGGGCGGTGACGGGGGCGGTCTCGCGCCGCGCGGACGGGACCAGCTCCAGCAGGAGATCCTCGCCGCCGTCGGGCGGGCCGAGAGCGCCGAGCAGGGAGTCACGGCGGCACGCGGGGTGCGGCGGCGGGAGCTGTTCCGTACCGCCGCCGCCGACATCGTCGGCTCCTACGGCACGGAGGCCCAGCCCGCCGAGGCCGACGAGGGAGCCCTGGTGGACCTCGTGGGCGGCGCGGTGTCGGACCTGACGGCGGCGACGCTGGCCGGCACGCTGCGGGCGGTGGTGCGCGACGGGTGGGGGGACACTCTGCCCACCCGGTTCGCGGTCATCGGCATGGGGCGGTTCGGCGGGCACGAGCTGGGCTACGGGTCGGACGCGGACGTGCTGTTCGTGCACGAGCCACGGGACGGGGTCGAGGAACGGGAGGCGGCGCAGGCGGCGAACCGGGTGGTCGCCGAGATGCGGCGGCTGCTGCAGATCCCGAGTGCGGATCCGGCGCTGCTGATCGACGCGGATCTGCGGCCCGAGGGGAAGTCCGGGCCGCTGGTGCGCACGCTGAAGTCGTACGAGGCGTACTACCGGCGGTGGTCGCTGGTGTGGGAGTCGCAGGCCCTGCTGCGGGCGGAGCCGATGGCGGGGGACGAGGATCTGGGGCGGCGGTTCATCGAGCTGATCGATCCGCTGCGGTTCCCGCGCGGTGGGCTCGCTGAGGAGGGGGTGCGGGAGATCCGGCGGCTGAAGGCGCGGATGGAGTCCGAGCGGCTGCCGCGGGGGGCCGACCCCAAGCTGCACACCAAGCTGGGGCCGGGTGGGCTGTCCGATGTGGAGTGGACGGTGCAGTTGCTGCAACTGCGGCACGGGGCCGAGGTGGCGGGGCTGCGGACGACGCGGACGCGGGAGGCGCTGGCGGCGGCCCGGGAGGCCGGGCTGGTGTCGGAGGAGGACGCCTCGACACTGGACGAGG
>NZ_MUBM01000413.1 GCF_002154505.1 Streptomyces carpinensis
CTGTCCAACTGGACCGAGCTGGACGTGTGGCAGTACATCGCCCGGGAGGGCATCGAGCTCCCGGCGATCTACTTCGCCCACGAGCGCGAGGTGTTCCAGCGCAACGGGATGTGGCTGACCGCCGGCGAGTGGGGCGGCCCCAAGGACGAGGAGACCGTCGAGAAGCGCCTGGTGCGCTACCGCACGGTCGGTGACATGTCCTGCACCGGCGCCGTCGACTCCGACGCGGTGACGCTGGAGCAGGTCATCACCGAGATCGCCGCCTCCCGGCTCACCGAGCGCGGAGCGACCCGCGCCGACGACAAGCTCTCCGAGGCCGCGATGGAAGACCGCAAGCGCGAGGGGTACTTCTAGTCATGACCAGCACCACCGAACCCACCGAGTCGCTGTCGGTCGAGCAGCTGTCGGCGACCACCCTGCTGCGGTTCGCCACCGCCGGGTCGGTCGACGACGGCAAGTCCACCCTCGTCGGGCGCCTGCTGCACGACTCCAAGTCGGTCCTCGCCGACCAGCTGGAGGCCGTCGAGCGCGCCTCCGCCAGCCGCGGCCAGGACGCCCCGGACCTGGCGCTGCTCACCGACGGCCTGCGCGCCGAGCGCGAGCAGGGCATCACCATCGACGTGGCCTACCGCTACTTCGCCACCCCGCGCCGCCGCTTCATCCTGGCCGACACCCCGGGCCATGTGCAGTACACCCGGAACATGGTCACCGGCGCCTCCACCGCCGAGCTGACGGTCATCCTGGTCGACGCCCGCAACGGCGTCGTCGAGCAGACCCGCCGGCACGCGGCGATCGCCGCGCTGCTGCGCGTCCCGCACGTCGTCCTCGCCGTCAACAAGATGGACCTGGTCGACTACCAGGAGGCCGTGTTCGCGCGGATCGCCGAGGAGTTCACGGCGTACGCCACCGAGCTGGGCGTCCCGGAGGTCACCGCCATCCCGATCTCGGCGCTCGCCGGTGACAACGTGGTGGAGCCGTCCGCAGTCATGGACTGGTACGGCGGCCCGACCGTCCTGGAGCACCTGGAGACGGTCCCGGTCAGCCACGACCTGGCGCACTGCCACGCCCGGCTGCCCGTGCAGTACGTGATCCGGCCGCAGACCGCCGACCACCCCGACTACCGGGGCTACGCCGGACAGATCGCCGCCGGTTCCTTCCGGGTCGGCGACGAGGTCACGGTGCTGCCGTCGGGCCGGACGACCCGGATCTCGGGCATCGACCTGCTCGGCGAGCCGGTCGACG
>NZ_MUBM01000414.1 GCF_002154505.1 Streptomyces carpinensis
ACCCCCTCCATCTGGGACACCTTCAGCCACACCCCCGGCAAGGTCCGCAACGGTGACACCGGTGACATCGCTGCCGACCACTACCACCGGTACCGCGACGACGTCGCGCTGATGAAGGACCTCGGCCTCAAGGCGTACCGTTTCTCCATCTCCTGGTCGCGGGTTCAGCCCACCGGCCGCGGGCCCGCCGTCCAGCGCGGCCTGGACTTCTACCGCCGGCTCACCGACGAGCTGCTTCAGGCGGGCATCACCCCGGTCGCCACCCTGTACCACTGGGACCTGCCGCAGGAACTGGAGGACGCCGGCGGCTGGCCGCACCGCGACACCGCGCACCGCTTCGCCGAGTACGCCGACATCATGGCCCGCGCCCTCGGCGACCGGGTCGGCGTGTGGACCACCCTCAACGAACCGTGGTGCAGCGCCTTCCTCGGCTACGGCTCCGGCGTGCACGCGCCCGGCCGCACCGACCCGGCGGCCACCCTGCGCGCCGCCCACCACCTCAACCTGGCCCACGGCCAGGCCGTCGGGGCGCTGCGCTCGGTCCTGCCGGCGTCCGCGCAGACCTCCCTCACCCTCAACCTGCACCAGGTGCGCCCGCTGACCGACAGCGCGGCCGACGCCGAGGCCGCGCGCCGCATCGACGCGGTCGGCAACCGGATCTTCACCGGCCCCATCCTGGACGGCGCCTACCCCGAGGACCTGCTCGCCGACACCGCGCACCTTGTGGACTGGGACCAGCTGGTGCACGACGGCGACCTGGCGGAGATCTCCCGCCCCATCGACGTGCTCGGCGTCAACTACTACTCGCCGACCGTGGTCTCCCAGGCCATCGAGGGCACCGCCACCACCAAGAACGACGGCCACGGCGCGAGCGACCACTCGCCGTGGACCGGCTCCGACGACGTCGCCTTCCACCTCGCCAACGACGACCTCACGGCGATGAACTGGGCCATCGACGCCGACGGGCTGCACACCCTGCTGACCGGCCTGGCGGCCTCGCACCCGCAGCTGCCGCTGATGGTCACCGAGAACGGCGCCGCCTTCGACGACTACGTCTCCCCGGAGGGCCGGGTCAACGACCCGCAGCGGATCGCCTACCTGCACGCCCACCTGGACGCCGTCCGCCGGGCCGTCGCCGACGGGGCGGACGTGCGCGGCTACTTCCTGTGGTCCCTGCTGGACAACTTCGAATGGTCCTACGGCTACTCGAAGCGGTTCGGCGCCGTCTACGTCGACTACTCCACCCAGCGCCGCATCCCCAAGGCGAGCGCCCACTGGTACGCCGAGGTGATCCGGAACAACGTCCTGCCGAACGCCCGGTAGCGCGGCGGAGGGCTGACCGTCAGGTCCGAGGGGCGCGGCCGGCACAGGCGGGCCGCGCCCCGTCGCGGCTCCGCGGCCCGAGGGGGCCGCGGAGCCGCGGGGGCGAGGGACGATGGGGGCGGAGGCGCACGGGCCCCGTGCTGTTACATTCCTGGCCTGACGGCTGCGAACGGAAGGCGGCGACTATGGCGGTCAACGGTGGGCGGGGCCGGGGCGGCCGGCGGCCGACCCTGGAGGAGGTCGCTGCCCGGGCCGGCGTGGGCCGCGGCACGGTGTCCCGGGTGATCAACGGCTCGCCGCGGGTCAGCGACGCCACCCGCGCCGCGGTGGAGGCGGCGGTCGCGGAACTCGGCTACGTCCCCAACACCGCCGCGCGCGCCCTGGCCGCCAACCGCACGGACTCGATCGCGCTGGTCGTCCCGGAGCCGGAGACCCGGTTCTTCGCGGAGCCGTACTTCTCCGACATGCTGCGCGGCGTCGGCGCCGAACTGTCCGACACCGAGATGCAGTTGCTGCTTATCTTCGCGGGCGGAGACCGTGAACGGCGCCGGCTGGCCCAGTATCTGGCCGCGCACCGCGTGGACGGGGTGCTGCTGGTCTCGGTGCACGCGGACGACCCGCTGCCCGACCTGGTGGCCCAGCTGGAGATCCCGGCCGTGATCAGCGGCCCGCGCTCGGCGGCGGAGACGCTGACCTCGGTGGACTCCGACAACTACGGCGGGGCGCGCTCGGCGGTGGAGCACCTGCTGAAGCGCGGCCGGCGCCGCATCGCCCACATCACCGGCCGCACGGACGTCTACGGCGCCCAGCGACGCGTGGACGGCTACCGCGACGCCCTGCGGGACGCGGGCCTCACGGTGGACGAACTCCTCATCGAACCGGGCGACTTCACCGAGGAGGGCGGCCGTCGGGGGATGACGCGTCTGCTGGAGCGCGCCCCGGACGTGGACGCGGTCTTCGCCGCATCGGACGTGACGGCGGCCGGCGCCCGCCAGGTGCTGCGCGAGCGGGGCCGCCGCATACCGGACGACGTGGCCCTGGTCGGCTACGACGACTCGGCCATCGCCCGCCACATGGATCCGCCGCTGACCAGCGTCCGGCAGCCCATCGAGGAGATGGGCCGGGCGATGATCGACCTGCTGCTGACGGAGATCGCCGACCGCCGCCCTCCGGGGCCGCACGGCCTGGAACGCCGGCACGCGGTGCTCGCCACCGAACTGGTGGTCCGCACCTCGTCGTAGGCCCTCGCCGGCCGGCCCGCCGAGCACCCGGGCCGGCCGACCCTACGGCGCCCCAGCCGCCTTCGGCGGCTCGACCGGCGCACCGGGCCCGCGAGTGCGCGCGGCACCGGACGCCCGGCTGCCTGCGGCCGATGCTCCCGAAAACGAGTCAGCCGGTGACCTCGACTTACGTCAGGGTCACCGGCTGAACACTCAGGGTGAGTGACGGGACTCGAACCCGCGACATCCTGGACCACAACCAGGTGCTCTACCAGCTGAGCTACACCCACCATGACCGGCAGCGGTTGACTTTCGTCGTTTCCCCGACCGGCCGAGAAAAAGTGTACAGGGTCCGAAGGGGTGCTCGCGCACGCGTTTCGCGGCGCCCCTTCGCGGGACCCGGTCGGACCTGCGTCACGCCCGCTGAGCAGGCATGACGTACTTCGCGGCGATCGACTTGGCGGTGTCGGAGTCGGGGCCCGGCTGCGGGACGAAGACCGCCTCGCGGTAGTAGCGCAGCTCCGCGATGGACTCGCGGATGTCGGCGAGGGCGCGGTGGTTGCCGTTCTTCTCCGGGCTGTTGAAATACGCCTTGGGGTACCAGCGGCGGGCCAGCTCCTTGATGGAGGAGACGTCGACGATCCGGTAGTGCAGGTAGCCCTCCAGCGTCGGCATGTCGCGCAGCAGGAAGCCGCGGTCGGTGCCGACCGAGTTCCCGCACAGCGGCGCCTTGCCGGGCTCCTTCACGTGCTCGCGGACGTACGCCAGGACCTGCTCCTCGGCGTCCTCCAGTGTCGTGCCACCGGCCAGTTCCGCGAGCAGGCCGGACGCGGTGTGCATCTGACGCACTACCTCCGGCATCGTCTCCAGCGCCGCGTCCGGCGGGCGGACGACGATGTCGACTCCCTCGCCGAGCACGTTCAGCTCGGAGTCGGTGACGAGGGCGGCCACCTCGATGAGCGCGTCGTCGGACAGCGAGAGGCCGGTCATCTCGCAGTCGATCCACACCATGCGATCGTTCATATGTCTTACCTTACGGCGCCTCGCCGCGGGCCGGGCCGACCGTGCGGCGACAGAGACGGTCCGGGGCGGTGGTCTTGCGCCACCCCGGCCCGTCCCTCAGCCGTCCGTCAGCCGCCGCTGCGCTGTCCCGGCAGGCTCGCCGACAGCGCGGCCGGAGGACGGCGGGCGGACTGGTGCGGTACCGAACCCTCGGTCTGCAGGGACGAGGGCGCCGGGCCCGAGGGCTGCGGGACACCGACCGGGCCGGCCGGGGCGGTCACGCCCGTGGCGCCGGTCACGTTCGCCGCTGCCGGACCCGTCTCGCCGTCCCCGGGACGCTCGCCCTGCGGTCTGCGCGCCCGGTACGCCGCCCGGTACGCGGCCGGGGACGACCCCAGCTGCCGCCGGAAGTGGCCGCGCAGCGCCACGGGGGAGCGGAAGCCGCAGCGGCCCGCCACCTCGTCCACCGAGTAGTCCGACGTCTCCAGCAGGCGCTGCGCCTGGAGCACCCGCTGCGTGATCAGCCACTGCAGCGGCGCGCTCCCGGTGAGCGAGCGGAAGCGGCGGTCGAACGTACGACGGCTCATGTACGCACGGGCCGCCAGCGTCTCCACGTCGAACTGCTCGTGGAGGTGCTCCAGCGCCCAGGCGACGACCTCGGCGAGCGGGTCGGCGCCGATCTCCTCCGGTAAAGACCTGTCCAGGTAGCGCTCCTGACCTCCGCTCCGGCGCGGCGGGACCACCAGACGGCGGGCCAGCGCGCCGGCCGCCTCGTTGCCGTGGTCCGTGCGCACGATGTGCAGGCACAGGTCGATCCCGGCCGCCGTGCCCGCCGACGTCAGCACGTCGCCGTCGTCGACGAACAGCTCTCTGGGGTCGACGTGCACCGACGGGTAGCGCTTGGCCAGCGTCGGCGCGTACATCCAGTGGGTCGTCGCCGGCCGGCCGTCCAGCAGCCCCGCCGCGGCCAGGACGAAGGCCCCGGTGCACAGGCCCACGATGCGGGCGCCCTCCTCGTGCGCCCGGCGCAGCGCGTCGAGCGCCTCCTCCGGTGGCGGAGAGGTGATCGAGCGCCAGGCCGGCACGACGACGGTGCCCGCCCGCGAGATCGCCTCCAGGCCATGTGGCGCGGTGAGTTCCAGGCCCCCTGTGGTCCGCAGCGGGCCCTCCTCGCCGGCCGCCACCAGCAGGCGGTAGCGCGGCACTCCGGCGTCCTGGCGGTCTATCCCGAACACCGAAAGCGGTATGGAACTCTCGAAGATGGGGCCGCCGCTGAACAGCAGCACCGCGACGATCTCCTTGCGGCGTCGCCCGGAAAGCTTCCGGGCCGCGGTTTCCGGCGCGGCAGTGGAGTCGTGGCTCATACTGCTAAGCCCCCCTCGGTGGTCGCGGCTCCTCGGTTGTGTCGCTCCTGCACGTTTCCCCTCGGTCCTGCACGAGTCCCCCGCCGTAAGACAGTCAAGATCGAATCTACTGCGTCCCGCCGTGCCGCGGTGACCAGTTCGACACCCGGCACATTGTCGACATGGCAACTTGGCGTGAAGCATTCGATCACGAAGCGTTGCACTCGGGAGGCGTGCAGGGAAGTGCGCCTCGTCGCAGTGGCCAATCCCCGTAGGGTGCGCAGGGTCCCCGAGGCCCTTCCGGTGCAGGTCGAACGGGGGTTGGGGGGTACCTCGGGCGGGTGATGCACGAGTTCGAGAAGTTGGCTGAAAAGATACGGGCGCGTGCGCGGAAACCGGTCAGTTGACCGGAGTCGTTCCCCCGGAGTGACGGCCGCCCCGGTGGGCTCCCGTGCCCGTGCGCTGGTGGCGGCCGCGGTGCGGGACGCGCTCCTCGGCGAGCAGCCGGGCGGCCCCGCGCTCCGACTGGCGCAGCAGGACGCGGCAGGCCCCGGTGACGGCCGCCAGCCCCAGGGCGGTGCCGGTGGCGCCGGCCGGCGAGGTGCCGTACCAGAGCAGCACCACCGGCACGAGGGCGCAGCTGAAGGCGGCCCACCGGACCACGTCGCCCGCGGTGTCGCCCACCCGGCCACCTGCGGTGTCCCCCCGCGCGCCGCCCCCACCGCCACCGGCCGTCTCC
>NZ_MUBM01000415.1 GCF_002154505.1 Streptomyces carpinensis
GCGGCGCGGACGTCGACTTCGACGAGCAGGAAGCGGAGAACGCCGCCACCGACGGCCGGATCATCGGTCCCGACCGCACGCCCTACACCCTCCCCTCGGAGGCGTCGGGGCGTAAGGCGGTACAGCTGACACCCGGTCAGTACGTCGAGTTCGTCCTCCCGCGCGCCGCCAACGCCGTCACCGTGCGCTACAGCATTCCCGACGCGCCCACGGGTGGCGGGATAACCTCACCGCTGGACGTGACCGTCGACGGCCGGGACCGCGCGACCATGACGCTCACCTCCGCGTACTCCTGGCTCTACAACGAGTACCCGTTCAGCAACGACCCCCAGGCCGGCCCGCTGCACCCCGACTGGTGGACCACCGAGTGCTCGTGCGTGCCGTCCGCCACCACACCGGCCCCCGAGTTCCCCAAGCCGTTCCGCCCGTCCCACTTCTACGACGAACAGCGCCTCCTGCTGGGCCGAACGCACCGGGCCGGTGAGCGGATCCGTCTGACCGTGCCGCCCGGAAGCCGGGCCGCGTGGACGGTCGTGGACCTGCTCGACTCCCAGCTCGTCGCACCGCCCGTCAGGGATCGCGGTGCCGTGGACGTCCTGGCCCTCGGCGCCGATCCCACCGGCCGGCGGGACGCCGCCCCCGTCATCGAGCGCGCCGTCTCGGTCGCCCGGCGCACCGGCCGGGACGTCTACCTCCCGCCCGGCACCTACCGGGTGGACCGCCACATCGTCGTCGACGACGTCACGATCAGGGGAGCGGGCAACTGGTACACCGTCGTGAAGGGGCACCAGGTCACCCTGGAGCAGCCCGCGTCCGACGGCTCCCGCCACACCGGCGTCGGCTTCTACGGCCGCAGTCCCGCGGACGGCGGCAGCCACGACGTGCACCTCTCCGGCTTCGCCGTCGAGGGCGACGTCCGGGAACGGGTCGACACCGACCAGGTCAACGCCATCGGCGGCGCGATGAGCGACTCCAGCATCGACGGCCTGTACCTGCACCACACCAAGGTCGGTCTGTGGTTCGACGGCCCGATGTCGAACGTCCGGGTCACCGGCAACGTCATCGCCGACCAGATCGCCGACGGTCTCAACTTCCACACCGGAGTGACCGGCTCCGTCGTCCACGGCAACTTCGTCCGCAACACCGGGGACGACGGGCTGGCCATGTGGTCGGACGGGACCGCCGACTCGGGCAACACGTTCTCCCGCAACACGGTCCAGTCCCCGAGCCTCGCCAACGCCGTCGCGATCTACGGCGGGAAGGACAACACCGTCAGCGGCAACCTGGTCGCCGATCCCGTCCGCGAGGGCAGCGGGCTGCACGCCGGCTCCCGGTTCGGCGCCGTGCCCTTCACCGGCTCGCTCCGCTTCACCGACAACACCGCGGTCCGGTCCGGCGGCCTCGACCCGAACTGGAGGATCGGACTGGGAGCCATCTGGTTCTACGCCCTCGACGGCGGCATCGACGCCGACGTGCACGTCACCGGTGATCACTACCTCGACAGCACCTACAACGCGATCATGCTGGTCAGCGACTTCGGGGTGAAGGACGAGTACGGCATCCGGGCCGTCCACTTCAAGGACGTCCGCGTGGACGGAACGGGCACCTCCGTGGTCAGCGCCCGGGTGAGGGGATCGGCCACCTTCGAGAACGTGGACGCGCGCGGCGTCGGCGCCGTCGGCGTGAACAACTGCGGGTCGTTCAACTTCCCGGCCGGCGGTTCGGAGTTCAGCCTGTACGACCGGGGCGGCAACGACGGCGGCTGGCTCGCCCCCTGGCTGCTGCCCAACACCATCACGTGCGACGACCACCCGCCGGTGGTCGTGCCCCCGCCGCCGTCACGGTGGTGACGCGCGCCGCCGCCACCGGTACGTGCACCCGCTGCGCCGAACCGGTTCGACCGGGCGACCGCGCGTCATGTGCGGGTGAACCGTCACCGCCAACACGGGCCGGAACGCGGCGCAGTTGTGCGACTCCGAGGTGTTCGCGTGACGTGGATCCGGCGCGTTGGGGTACGCGGCGGGGGTGGCCGGTACTGGTGTGACCAAACCGCGGCGCGCGACGCCCCGTTCCTTCAGGGGCGGTTCGCCGCGCTCGGTGCTGGTCGTGATGTGCGTCGGCTACTTCCTGGTGCTGCTCGACGTCACGATCGTCAACGTCGCGCTGCCGGGGATCGGCTCCGCGCTGGGGGCCGGTGTGAGCGGTCTGCAGTGGGTGGTGGACGGCTACGCGCTGGCACTGGCCTCGCTGATGCTGACCGCCGGCACGGTGGGGGACCTGTACGGCCACAGACGCATCGTGCTGGCGGGCCTCGTCGTCTTCGGCGTGGGCTCGCTGGCCTGCGGTCTGGCCCCGGCCGTCGCGGTCCTGGTCGCCGCGCGGGTGGTGCAGGGTGTCGGAGCGGCGCTGCTGCTGCCCGGCACGCTGGCCATCATCACCCACGCGTTCCCCGACGAGGCCGGGCGGGCCAGGGCGATCGGGGTGTGGGCCGGAATCGGCAGCCTGGCCCTCCCCGCGGGCCCGCTGCTCGGTGGTGCGCTCGTCGACGGCTTCGGCTGGCGTGCGATCTTCCTGCTCAATGTGCCGATCGTGCTGCTGTCCCTGGTCTGGGCCGGGGCGATCGTCCCCGAGAGCAGGACACCGCACGCCCGCCGTCTGGACCTGCCCGGAGTGCTGCTGGGCGGAGTGCTGCTGCTGGCGACGACGTACGCGTTCATCGAGGGCGGACGATCCGGCGCCGCGTCGAAGGCGGTCGTCGTGGCCGCGGTGGTGGCCGTGGTGTCCCTGCTGGCGCTGATCGCGGTGGAGCGGCGACGCGGGGACGACGCGATGCTCCCGCTGAGGCTGTTCGGGCGCGCGGGCTTCGACGTCGCGAACACCGCGGCCGGCACGATGAACCTGGGCACCCTGGGCACGCTGTTCGTCCTGATGCTGTTCCTGCAGTTGATTCAGCATCGGGAGCCGCTCGGTGCGGGTCTGGCGATCGTTGCGCTGTTCGCCCCGCTCGCCGTGATCGCGCCGTTCGGCGGGCGGCTCACCAGCCGGATCGGGGCTCGTCTGCCGACCGCCGCCGGACTGCTCGTCGCGGCCGCCGGGCTGGCGCTGCTGACGCTCGCGACTCCGTCGTCCGGATACGGCACCCTGCTGCTCGCGTTCCTGCTCTGGGGCATCGGGCTGGGCCTGCTGACCCCCGCCGCCGTGGCCGCGGCCATCGCCGCCGTGCCCCACGACCGGGCCGG
This sequence comes from Streptomyces carpinensis, assembly GCF_002154505.1. Lineage (GTDB taxonomy): Bacteria > Actinomycetota > Actinomycetes > Streptomycetales > Streptomycetaceae > Streptomyces > Streptomyces carpinensis. The sequence continues at coordinate 3,240 of NZ_MUBM01000415.1, forward strand.
TCTCGCCTCCGCCATCAACAACACCGCACGCCAGGCCGGTGGCGCGATCGGCATCGCCGTGGCCGGCGCGATCGCGGGACAACCCGGAAACGGTCCGCACTTCATGCGCGGTTTCCACGTCGTCGCGCTGGGGTCGGCGCTCTTCTACGTCGCCGCGGCCGTCCTCGCGCTGGCTTTCCTGCCCGGAGCGCTGCTCCGCAGGGCCGGGCGCCACCGCTCGCCCGGCGGGGAGCGAGAGGGTTCAGCCGACACCGAGCCCGAGCGCCAGGACTCGCCACGCGATACCGGCTCGGGCTGACGCCGGGCGGACGAGTAGGGGCACCGAAGAGTCATACGGTCCGGCCGAACAGCTCCGTGCAGCGCGTCGGCAGCTGGGCCAGCAGATGGTCGACCTGTCCGCCGGTGACCGCGTCGGCGACGGTGGAAAGGACGGCGCACGCGTCCCACTCGGCGGTCCGCGGCCGGGCACCGGTCTGCTCGGCCACGCGCCAGAGGAACTCCTCGAAGCCGAAGGACTCGGGGTGGCCTCGCTCCAGGTGCAGAGCCTCGTTCAGGGGCGGGGGCAGCTGGGCCGCCAGACGGTCGGCCTCCTCAGAGGTGATCCGGGTGGCGAGCACCCACAGAACGGCCGTACTGACGTGCTCGGCCTCGTCCCGGCTGCGGTACTCCCCGCGGTCGCGGACCTCGTTCAGGAACTCCTCCAGTTTCACGGCGCCCTCCTGCCGTCGATCCGCACGCCACCGCCGCCCGGGTGCCCGGCGACCAGGCCCGGAAACGGCGCCGCCACGCACGAAGCCGGTGCGGCGCACCCGAGGTCCACGCCGCTGGGCCGCCGTGTGGGCCGCACGCGGTCGGGTACCCGGCGCGCGAGGATGGATGTAGCCGACCGGCACCGGCCCCGGAGGAGTACGAGGACGTCCGGAGGGAGCGCAACGATGCCGACGCGACTGATGGACCGGCAGGAAGTGTTCCGACTCGTCGAGCAGGAGATGGCTCAGCTGGTCGAGGTGCTGCCCCGGGAGCGGTACGAGCAGGTCCACCTCCCGGGCGCGTTGCAGATGGGGCTGCGTGACCTGGACCGGCAGGCGCGGGAGCGGCTGGACACCGCCCGGCCCGTGATCGTCTACTGCGCCGACGAGTTGTGCGACCTGAGCGCACGGGCGGCCGCCCGGCTCCAACAGCTCGGCTTCCGGCAGGTGTACGACTACGTGCCAGGCAAGGCGGACTGGCTCGCGGCGGGGCTGCCCAGGGAGGGAGAGATCGCCTCCACGCCGCTGTCCGGGGATGTCGCGGACCGCGACGTGCCCGTCTGCACGGTCGACCAGACGCTCGACGAGGCCCTGGCCGTGCTGGACGAGACCGGGCGGCGGGTGGGCGTGGTGACCGACGCCGACCAGGTGGTCATCGGCCTGCTCCGGCACGAGGACGCCGCCGCCCGAATCGGGGGAGTCGTGGACGACGTCCTGCAGTCCGGTCCGGCGACGGTCCGTGCCGATCGGCCGCTTCTCCCGCTGCTGGAGCGCATGGCGCGATCGGGGACGGCGGCCGTGCCTGTCACCGATCCGGAGGGGCACCTCCTCGGCCTTCTGGAACGCGAGGACGTCGAGCGCCTCGTCGCGCGAGGGGAAGTCGGGGCCGGCTGAACGACCCGGGCGCCTCCCACCACCACGGGCACAGGGCACCACTACCGCACGGGAACGATCGCGACCGGGCAGGCGGCGTGGTGCAGCACGGCGTGCGTCACCGTGCCCAGGGGCAGCCCCAGCCCGCCCTCGGCCGGGTGGCGCGGAAGCACCACGAGGCCGGCCCGTCTGGATGCCTCGACCAGTGCGGAGGCGGGCGAACCCACGGCCAGCTCGGTGGCCACGTGCACCTGCGGAAAGTCCCCGGCGACCCGGGCGGCCCGGTTCAGCAGTTGGGCGTGTTCGCGTTGCTCCCGGTCCACGTCGTCCACCTGCGGCACCACGAGTCCGGCATGGCGCAGTGGCGTCCAGGCGTGGACCAGGCGGACGGTGGCCCGACGCCGGTCGGCCTGGGCGAGGGCGAACCGTACGGCCGGCTCGTCCCGGTCGTCGCGTATCCCGGCCACGATGTCGCCGCCGGTGGCGCGTTCCGTGTCTCCGCGGGTGACGACCACCGGACGGTCGGCGTGTGCGGCGACCTTCAGGCTCACCGATCCGAGGAGCAGTTCGGCGAAGCCGCCACGCCCGCGGGTGCCGAGCACCACGATGTCGGCGTCCTCGGCCGAGTCGAGGATGGCCTCCGCCGGGTTCCCATGGACGAGGGCGGTGTCGACCGGCAGATTCGGGTGGTCGGCCCCGACCAGCGCCCGGCAGTCCTCCAGCATGCCGGTGGCCGCCTGGAAGACCTGTTCCGTCAGGCCCGCCCCGGTCTCGTCGTACCCGATCTCGGGGCCGGGGCCGACGGAGTGCACGATGCGCAACGCCATACCGTTCACCTGGGCTTCGGCGGCGGCCCAGTTCAAGGCGAGCCGGGAGTGCGACGTGTCGTCGATTCCCACGAGGACTCTGCCATGGCGATCGTCGGTCATCGGTGGTCGTTCCTTCACACGGAGCGGGCGAGGGCGGGGATGACGCCGCCGGCGAGGACTGCCCGGCGCTGCCGGTCGGAGAGCCGGTGGTGGAGGCCGTAGTCCTCGTCCCGGGTGGTGTTGTGGACGGTGAGGGTCGAGGGGCCTTCCGGCGCGAGCGCCTCGTGGAGCCCGTCGAGGCGCAGCCGGTCCCCGGGCCGGATGCGCGCGTGGTCCGCAGGGTCGTCGAACTCCAGGGGCAGGACACCGAAGTTGGCCAGGTTCTGCCAGTGGATGCGGGCGTAGGACTTCGCGATCACCGCACGCAGTCCGAGATGGCGCAAGGTGATCGCGGCGTGTTCACGGGAGGAGCCCTGTCCCCAGTTCTCGCCCGCGACGATCACGTGTCCGCCGCTCTCCCGCAGTTCGGCGGCGCGTCGGGGAAAGTCGGTGTCGAGCCGGGTGAGGGTGAACTCGGAGAGCTTGGGGATGTTGGAGCGGTAGGGGAGCGCCTTGGCCCCGGCGGGCGAGATCTCGTCCGTGGAGACGTCGTCGCCGGCCGTCAGCAGAACCGGGACGTCGATGGTGTCGGGCAGCGGATCCAGTTCGGGCAGGGCGGAGATGTTGGGGCCGCGTTCCAGCGGCACATGGACGGCTTCGGCGGCAGGCAGCGGGGGTTCGAGCATGGCGGTGTTCACCGTGGCCCGTTCCGGCAGGTCCAACTCGGGGTGCGGCACGTGCTGTTCGGCGGCCCAGTCGCGCGGGTCGGTGATGGTGCCGGTCAGCGCGGAGGCCGCCGCGGTCTCGGGGGAGCAGAGCCAGACCGCGTCCTCCTCGGTGCCGGAGCGGCCGGGGAAGTTGCGGGGGAAGGTGCGCAGCGAGTTCCGGCCGGCGGCGGGGGCCTGGCCCATGCCGATGCAGCCCAGGCAGCCGGCCTGGTGCACGCGCGCGCCGGCGGCCAGCAGATCGAAGGTGGCACCCGAGCGGGTGAGGTCCTGGAGGATCTCCCGCGAGGTCGGGTTCACGTCGAAGCTCACCGCCGGAGAGGTCTGCCGGCCGCGGACCATGGCGGCCGCGACGGCGAAGTCGCGCAGCCCGGGGTTGGCGGAGGAGCCGATCACGGCCTGCCCGATCGGTTCGCCCGCCACCTCGCGCACGGCGACCACGTTGCCCGGTGAGGTGGGCCTGGCGATCAGCGGTTGAAGGCCGGACAGATCGATGTCCTCGTCCAGGTCGTAGCGGGCGTCCGGCTCGGCGGCGATCTCGCGGAAGTCGTGCTCCCGGCCCTCGGCCCGCAGAAAGCCGCGTACGGCGTCGTCGGCGGGGAAGACCGACGTGGTGGCGCCCAGTTCGGCGCCCATGTTCGCGATGACGTGCCGGTCCATCGCGGTCAGCCGGTCCAGCCCCGGACCGTGGTACTCCAGGATGCGGCCCACCGCGCCCTTCACCCCGTGCCGGCGCAGCAGCTCCAGGATCACGTCCTTGGCGCTGACCCACTCGGGCAGCGCGCCGGTGAGCCGGATGCCCCAGATCTGCGGCATACGCACGTACAGCGGCTCTCCGGCCATGGCCAGGGCCACCTCCAGGCCGCCGACGCCGATGGCCAGCATGCCCAGCGAACCCGCGGCGCAGGTGTGGGAGTCGGAGCCGGCCAGGCTCTTGCCGGGGACGCCGAAGCGTTGCATGTGGGTCGGGTGGGAGACGCCGTTGCCGGGCTTTGAGTACCAGATGCCGTAGCGCCGGGCGGCCGAGCGCAGGAAGGCGTGGTCCTCCGCGTTGCGTTCGTCGGCCTGGAGCAGGTTGTGGTCGACGTACTGCACGCTCAGTTCCGTGCGCACCCGCCGCGGGCCGAGAGCGTCGAGTTCCTGCATCACCAGCGTGCCGGTGGCGTCCTGGGTGAGGGTCTGGTCGATCCGCAGGCCGATCTCCTCCCCGGCGGCCATACGGCCCTCCACCATGTGGTCCTCGATGAGCCGGTGCGCCACCGTCCCGCTCGAACGCCGCTCGCCGGCCATTGCGTCACCGCCCTCCCCGGTGCTGGTTCCACGCGGGCCGGGTGTGGCTCGCGCTCTCCGGATTCCTCGGACCTGTCCCGCGTACCCCTCTGCGCCCGCCGTACCGCGGTTGGCCGTGATCCCGCACGGGTACCCGGCGCCGGGAACGGCAGCAGGTGCAGGCAGGTGAAGTCTGAAGGGCGCATGCGATGACCGACGAAAGCCCCCGGCGGCCGGAAGGCGCTGAGAACCCTCGACGGGCGGCAGAGGCACCCGGCCACCGGACGCGAGAACCGGTGACGCGGGCCAGCTCGGGTGCCATCGGACGCCGTGTGCCGCGGACCGGTACCGAGCCGGCAACCGCCCAGAGTCCGCTCGGCCTGCGTCTCCTCCTGGCCGCGATCTTCCTGCCGGTCTTCTGCGGTGCGGCGGCGTTCTTCGGACTGTGGGCGGCGAACTGGAGCACCGGCAGCAGCCCCGGCCGCGGCGTCATCATCACCCTCGGTGCCGTGTGCGTGGTACTCGCCGCCATGACGGCGGTCGATCTCACGGTGGTGGTGCGCCGACTGCGGCGGGAACGCGGGGCCTGATCGTCACCCGCCCGTCCGTCTCGGGCACGGTCACGGACGAGCGGCTCCGCGGTCACGAACGGGCGGTCTCCGCATACCGCTGGCGCTCCGCGCACCACTCCTTGGCGATGTCGACCAGCTGGTCGAGCACATCCGGTTCCTGGAACAGATGCGTGGCCCCGGGCACCACGCGGACGGCGTGGGGCACGTGCAGTCGGTGGGCCGCCCTCTCGGTCAGCCTCAGCACTCCCGGTTCCCGCCCACCGGCGACGAACAGCACCGGTACACGTACCCGCTTGATCGTGTCGGTCCCCGGATCGGGCAGGCCGCCCCACAACACCACAGTCAGCACGCGGTCCGGCAGCTCCGCCGCGGCTTCGAGCACCGAGCCCGCCTGGGTGCCGACCCCGAAGAGGATGACCGGCAGTGCCCGGATGTCGGGCTGTATCTTGACCCAGTCGACCGCGGCCACCAGGCGGCGGGCCAGCAGCCCCGTGTCGAAGAGCTGCTCACCGCTCTCCGTGGCCCTGCGGTCCTCCCGCTCGCTGAGCAGGTCCACCAGCAGGGTGGCGATCCCGGAGGCCTGCAGGCGGGCGGCGATCGACCGGCTGTGCGGGTTGTGCCGGGAACTGTCGACCCCGTGCGGGAGCACCGCCATCACCTCGGCCGACGCCGGAACGGACAGGTCACCGTCAAGCGTGACGCGATCGGCAGGCACCGACACCGTCTCGGACATCATGGGTCATCACTCCCAGGCCACTCGGCTTAGAACACTTCCACTGCTCGACCGGGTACCCGCCCCGGACGCACCGGATTGCCCCTGTTTGCTCCGAAGTCCGGGATCGGATCGGCCGGGAGGGCGTGAGCCGTTCCCGTGGCCGAGAAGTCCGTGAGCGGGTTGGCCCCGTGGTCGCGGAGGCCGTTCAGCGCTGGTAGAGCCCGACCAGGGTGCCGCTGGCGAGTTGCCGCTTCTCGACCTCCTCGTGCACCTGGGCGGCGCTGGGCGCGTCGGGGAGGACACAGGGCTCCGAGAGCGCGTACAGGCGGAAGAAGTAGTGGTGCGCCTCGTCGCCCGGCGGGGGATGGGGTCCGCCCCAGCCCCGTTCACCGTAGCTGTTGACCAGTTCGGTGCCGCCGGGCGGGCACTCTCCGGTGGAGACGCCCTCGCTGTGTGGATCGATGCCGACCACGACCCAGTGGGCGAACGTGCCCGAGGGCGCGTCGGGATCCTCGCACAGCAGCACGAGCTCGGCCGCGTCGTCCGGCGCGCCGCTCCAGGTGAGGGGTGGGGAGACGCTCTCTCCCTCGTACGCGTACCGGCGCGCGATGAAGGAGTGATCGTTGAAAGCGCTGCTAGAGAGTTCGATGCCAGCCATGCGTGCCGGGTGCCCCTCGGCGAGCGTCCTTACCCGGCTCGAGCCACCTCACGCACGGCATACGGCGGTGGTTCGCGGTGGTGGTGGTTCGCGGTGGTGAGGAGCAGGGGCGGGGCTCCTCACCACCGGGGCTCACAGGTACTTCTTCAGTTCGCGGCGTGCCAGTGAGCGTTGGTGGACCTCGTCCGGACCGTCCGCGAGCATCAGGGTGCGCGCACCGGCGTACAGCTCGGCCAGGGGGAAGTCCTGGCTGACGCCGCCCGCGCCGTGCAGCTGGATCGCCCGGTCGATGATGCCGACCACCGCGCGGGGAGTGGCGATCTTGATGGCCTGGATCTCCGTGTGGGCACCGCGGTTGCCGACGGTGTCCATCAGCCAGGCCGTCTTCAGGACCAGCAGTCGCAGCTGCTCGACCTGGACCCGGGCGTCCGCGATCCAGTTCTGGATCACTCCCTGCTGTGCCAGCGCCTTGCCGAAGGCGGTGCGCGACACGGCCCGCCGGCACATCAGCTCTATAGCCCGTTCCGCCATGCCGATGAGCCGCATGCAGTGGTGGATACGGCCCGGGCCGAGGCGGGCCTGGGCGATGGCGAAGCCGCCGCCCTCCTCGCCGATCAGGTTCGAGGCCGGCACCCGGGCGTGGTCGAAGACGACCTCGGCGTGGCCGCCGTGGTAGTGGTCCTCGTAGCCGAAGACCTGCATGGCCCGCGTCACGGTGACGCCGGGGGTGTCGCGCGGGACCAGGACCATCGACTGCTGGCGGCGGATGTCGGCGCCGTCCGGATCCGTCTTGCCCATCACGATGAAGATCTTGCAGTCCGGGTGCATGGCGCCGGAGATGTACCACTTGCGGCCGGTGATGACGTACTCATCGCCGTCCCGCTCGATGTGGGTGGTGATGTTGGTTGCGTCCGAGGAGGCCACCTCCGGCTCGGTCATCGCGAAGGCCGAGCGGATCTCACCCGCCAGCAGCGGCTCCAGCCACTGTTTCTTCTGCCGCTCGTTGCCGAACTGCGCCAGCACCTCCATGTTGCCGGTGTCGGGGGCCGCGCAGTTGGTGGCGGTGGGCGCGAGCTGCGGGGAGCGGCCGGTGATCTCGGCCAGCGGGGCGTACTGGAGGTTGGTCAGACCGGCGCCGTACTCGGCGTCGGGCAGGAAGAGGTTCCACAGGCCCTGCCGGCGGGCCTCGGCCTTCAGCTCCTCCACCACCGGGGGGTTTTCCCACGGCGAGGCGAGCCGTGCGCGCTGTTCGTGCGCGACCTGCTCGGCGGGGTGGACGTACTCGTCCATGAAGGCGAGGAGCCGGGCGCGCAGTTCCTCGGTGCGGGCGTCGAACGCGAAGTCCATGACGGGTCAGTCCTCCTGAAGGCCTTCGTGAAGAGTGGTCAGGCCGTGCTGGATGAAGACGGGAACGAGGTCGCCGATGCGGTCGAAGCCGCGGCCGACCGTCTGCCCGAGTGTGTACCGGTAGTGGATGCCCTCCAGGATCACGGCGAGCTTGAACCAGGCGAACGCGGTGTACCAGTCGACGGCGCAGACGTCGCGCCCCGAGCGCGCGGCGTACCGTTCGATCAGTTCGGCGGGCGAGGGGTGCCCGGGGGCCTCGGCGGTGGTGGACACCGGGGAGTGGGGCATGCCCAGCGGGGTGCTGTACATGACGAGCAGGCCCAGGTCGGTGAGCGGGTCGCCGAGGGTGGACATCTCCCAGTCGAGGATCGCCTTGATCTCGTCGGTGCCCTCCAGCGGCTCGGTTCGCCCCGCCGGCTCACTCGCCAAGCCGATCAGGACGTTGTCGAGACGGTAGTCGCCGTGCACGACTGTGGGCGCGGGAGAGGCCGGCAGCCGGCGGCTCAGCGCGGCGTGCAGCTCGTCGATGCCGCTCAGCTCGCGGTTGCGGGAGGCGTCCAGCTGCTTGCCCCAGCGCCGCAGCTGCCGGTCCAGGAAGCCCTCGGGCCGGCCGAAGTCGCCGAGGCCCACGGCGACGGGGTCCACCGCGTGCAGCTCCACCAGGGTGTCGACGAGCGACAGCACCACGTCACGGGTGCGCTCCTCACCCAGCGGGGCGAGTTGGTCGGCGGTGCGGTACGGGGTGCCCTCGACGAACTCCATGACGTAGAACGGCGCCCCCAGCACCTCCTCGTCCTCGCACAGCAGCACCGGGCGGGGCACCGGCACGCTGGTGGGGTGCAGGGCGCTGATCACCCGGTGCTCACGCCTCATGTCGTGCGCGGTGGCCAGCACGTGTCCGAGCGGCGGCCGCCGTACGACCCACTTCGAGACACCGTCCGAGAGCGCGTACGTCAGGTTCGACCGTCCGCCCTCGATCAGCCGGCCGGTCAGGGGGCCGCGCACCAGGCCGGGCCGCTCACGGTCGAGCAGACCGCGCAGCCGGTCGAGATCGAGTCCGGGCGGATGGTCAGGGCTCATCGAACGCTCCTGGGAACAAGACGACATCAGGTCCCGACCATCATCCTGACTAGTCGGTATGTCGTCCAGTCCGGCGCCTGTCATGTGTGTCATGTCGCACAGACCCCGGTGGTGAGTGGTAGGAGGCCACCCTTTCCCGCCCCTTCGTGCTCCGTGACTTCATCGACCGACCAACCGGGTGCCGGCGAAGGGTGGCGGTCGAGGTCGAGGCCGCGCCGGCCCGCCTCAGCGCAGTGCGGCGGCCACCAGCCCGTGGACGTCCCCAGGTGCCACCCTTCCGCCGTTCACCAGGCGGTCGAAGACCAGTCCGTCCACACAGGTCAGCAAGGTGACCGTGCGTTCCTCGGCGTCGGCGACGCCTTGCGCGGCCAGGAAGGCGCGCACCACGTCCCGGCCCGCGTTCTCGCGCGGTGTGAGGATCTCCCGCAGTTCGGGATGGTGCACGCTCTCGATGGCGCACGCGTAACGCGCCAGGGAGCGTCGCCGTCCGTCGCCTGTGAGCCGCCGCTCGGCGAGGGCGATGATCCCGGCCACGAGTTCGCCGGCGTCGCGCGGCACCGGTGTCCGTTCCCCGGCCTCCTGTAGTTCCGCCTGGTCGAGCGCGACCAGGCGCCGCACCAGGGCGGTGAGCAGGGCCTGACGCGTGCGGAAGTAGGCGGAGGTCGTACCCGGTGGCACGGTGGCCTCCCGGTCCACCGCGCGATGGGTCAGCCCGCGCATCCCGCTGCGGGCGAGTACGTCGATGGCGGCGTCGGCGAGAACGGCGCGTCGGTCCCTGGGCACCCCCTATTTCTACACCTGTAGAGGGCCGTGGGTAGTCTTGGGCCCGGTGCTTCTACATCTGTAGAAGAACCGGGTACGCACGGGGCGTCGGGAGGACGGACATGGGAGACAGCGCGGTGGTGGTCGGCGGGGGCATCGGCGGGCTCGCCGCGGCGATCGGTCTGCGGCAGGCCGGCCGGCAGGTGACGGTCCTCGAACGCGCCCGGGAGCTCGCCGACGTGGGCGCGGGCATCTCGCTGCACGCCAACGGCATGCGCGCGCTCGACGCCCTCGGTGTCGGCGACGCCGTACGCGCGGCCGCCCGGCCCCAGTACACCGGAGGCACCCGCGCTCCGGGCGGCGGATGGCTGGCCAGGATGGACGGATCCGCCCTCGAACGAGCGCTCGGGACGCCGATCGTCGGCATCCCCCGCGCCGAGCTGCACCGCGTGCTGCGCGCCGCGCTGCCGCCCGGGTGCCTGCGCATCGGGACGGAGGTGGCGTCCGTCGCGCAGGCCGGCCCCGGCCCGCTGCGCGTGTCCGTCGTCGGAAGCACCCCCGACGACGCCGAGACCCTGGACGCGGACCTGGTCGTGGCCGCCGACGGCGTGAACAGCGGGCTGCGCGCTCAGCTGTTCCCCCACCACCCGGGCCCCGCCTACAGCGGCTCGACGGTCCTGCGCGCCGTCACCGAGCACCCCGTCGAGCTGGGCACCGACTTCGAACTCACCTGGGGCCGGGGCGCGGAGTTCGGCCACATCGCCTTCCGTGACGGCCGGGCCGAGTGGCACGCCGTGCTCAACTCCCCGCCCGGCCTGCGCCTCGCCGACCCCCTCGGCGCGATGCGGCGCCGGTTCGCCCGCTGGCACGCGCCGATTCCCGCTCTGCTGGAGGCCACCCGTCCCGACGCCGTCCTGCACCACGACATCCACGAACTGAGGACGCCGCTGCCCGCCTACATCGCCGGCCGGATCGTCCTTCTCGGGGACGCCGCGCACGCCATGACGCCCAACCTCGGTCAGGGTGCCTGCCAGGCCCTGGAGGACGCGGCCACGCTGGCCGCCGCGCTCGCCACCGCCCCGACGGTCGAGTCGGCCCTGGCCCGCTACGACGCGCAGCGCCGTCCACGCAGCCAGTCCGTCGCCCGCGCGGCCCGTCAGGCCGGCCGCATGGGCCAGCAGTTGACCAACCCCCTCGCCGTGGCCGCCCGTGACACGGCCCTGCGGCTCGCACCGTCCGGCGCGACCGTACGGGCCATCCTCCGGCACGCCGACTGGAGGCCGCCGGGCCGGCCCTGACCGTGCCCGCGCTTCGGGAAGGCCCCGAAGCGTGGGCACCGGAAGGGCGGGCGTCGGGCGCGGTCCGGGCTGGGGTCTTCCTCCTTGCCATGCCCGGCGGCGGCACCTTGGCCCCCAGGGGCCCCCGGCGACTGGGGCGCCGCCGCACGAGGCGGCCTCCGGGCCGCGGCGGCCCGGCGCTCTACGGCTCGCGGTGCCGGTCGGGTGTCCGGGCGGGGATGCCACGAAGCGCGGGCGTCGGGCGCGGGTCCGGGCCGGGGTCTTCCTCCGCGCCGCGCCCGGCGGCGGCACCTCGGCCCCCAGGGGCCCCCGGCGACTGGGGCGCCGCCGCCCGTGGCGGCCTCCGGGCCGCGGCGGCCCGGCGCTCTACGGCTCGCGGTGCCGGTCGGGTGTCCGGGACACCCGCTCGGCGCCGGGGGAGCCCGCGGCGACCTCCTCGGAGTCGAGATCCTGGTCGACGCCGAGGACCTGGTCGCCGTACAGGTCCTCGAGCCAGGTCCGCTGGTAGATGGTGTCCAGGTAGCGCTCGCCGAGGTCCGGGGCGATGGCCACCGCGGTCAGGTCGTCCTTCTCGTGCCCGGCCAGCCACTCCATCGCGCCGCTGACCACCGTGCCGGTGGAGCCGCCGAACAGGAATCCGCGTCTGGCCAGCCGGTGACAGGCTCGGATGGTGTCCGCCTCCTCCACCCGGACGACCTCGTCGACGAAGGACTCGTCCAGCAGCGGCGGGCGCATGCTCATGCCCAGGCCGGGAATCATCCGTCGGCCCGGCTCACCGCCGAAGGCCACCGAGCCGACGGTGTCCACCGCGACGATCCGCACCGGCCGCTGCCACTCGCGGAAGTAGCGCGCGCACCCCATCAGCGTCCCCGTGGTGCCCGCCCCCACGAACAGCACGTCCAGCCGCGGGAACTGGCGGGCGATCTCCGGCGCCGTCCGGCGGTAGTGCGCCTGCCAGTTGCCCGGATTGGTGTACTGGCTCAGCCACACGTACCGCTCGTCGGAGGCGCACAGCGCGCGGACGTAGTCGATCCGGGCGCCGAGGAAGCCCCCGTTGGAGTCCAGGTCGGAGATGACCTGGACCTCGCTGCCCAGCGCCTCCATCAGCAGTCTGGTCGACAGGTTGCAGCGGGAGTCCGTGACGCAGAGGAACCGGTAGCCCTTGCTGGCCGCGATCATACTGAGCGCGACCCCGAGGTTGCCGGAGGAGGACTCGATGAGGATCGAGTCCTGCGACAGCAGTCCCTCCCGCTCCGCCGTCTCCACCATCTCGATCGCGGCCTTCAACTTGATCGAACCGGCGAAGTTGAAGCCCTCGCACTTCAGGTAGAGCGAGCGCCCGAGGATCGGCTGCAGGTCGACGTAGAGCTGGCCTTCGTTGAAAGCGTGGGGAGCGGAGATGACGGGCACGCTGGCCTCCTGGTGCCTGGGCCGAGAAATGGGGACGATCAGCCGAATGGGGCGATCACCCGTACCGGCGCAGCTCGTGGAAGAAGTCGTCGACGACATGAAGCCGCCCGGACCGGGCCACCTCGTCGTGGACGTACTTGCCGACGGCGAGATCGAGGACTCCGAGGCCGAAGGGGGAGAAGACCACGGTGCGGTCGGCCGGCGGTTCCACCCGGCCGGTCAGGACGTCGTCGAGGGTGCCGTCCAGGAAGTCCCGGCCGCCGGTGAGCTGTTCGGCCAGGTGCGGGGAGGTGTCGGCCTTCAGGCAGTGCTCGACGTCGTCGACGAAGTTGGCCGACTCGAGCAGGATCCGCGGGTCGAGGTCGCGCAGCGAGACGTGCAGGACCACCGGGTGATGGGCGAACCAGGACGGCTCGGTGACGTGCGGCCGGCCCGCCACGGTGGCGAAGACCACCAGGTCGCTGGCGCGGATCAGTTCCTCGGGGCTGCCGTGGACGGTGACCGCTCCGGCGGATCCGGCCGGCCCGGCACCGGCCTGCTCCAGATAACCGCGGAAACCGGCGGCGCTGTCGGCGGACACGTCGTACACACCGACGGTGTCGAAGCTCCAGCCGGTGCCGGCGAGGAACGTGTGGATGTAGCGGGCGATCAGGCCGGTGCCGAAGAAGCCGACCCGGGTGGGCCGGGGGCGGTTGCGGCAGAGCCGGTCCGCGGCCAGGGCCGCGGACGCCGCCGTCCTGGTGGCGCTGATGATGGAGCTCTCCAGGCAGGCGAACGGGTAGCCGGTGTCGTGGTCGTTGAGGATCAGCACCGCCGACGCCCGGGGCACGCCGGCCGCGACGTTCTCCGGGAAGCTGGAGATCCACTTCAGGCCGTCCACGGCCACCGGCCCGCCGACGGAGGCCGGCAGCGCGATGATCCGGGATGTGGGCCGGTCGGGGAAGCGCAGGAAATACGACGGCGGGTTCACCGTCTGCCCCGCGCCGTGCAGCCGGTAGGTGGCCTCCACCAGGTCCACGATCTCCCTCTCGCGGCCCTGGAGCGCCTGCTGGACCTGTGCGCCGGAGATCACCGCGAAGGCCGGTACGGGAGCCGGACCGCGGGCGCCGGTCTCGGGGGCGGAGGACGTCACAGAAGTCATCGCCGGGTTCCCTCCGGAGTCGGGCGGCCCTCGGCGAGAAGCCGGGGCTCGGCCATGGCGACCAGCACCTCACGCTCGCCGGTGAACGGCTCTCTGCTGTGCGCGGTGCGGATGTTGTCGACCAGCATCAGGTCGCCGGACTGCCAGGACTCGCGTCGGGTGTGCTCCTCGTAGGTGGCGTTGAGCAGCTGCACGACGTCCTCACCGATCGCCGTGCCGTCCCCGTAGCGGGTGTTGAACGGCAGCCCGTCCTCCCCGTACTCGTCCACCAGGTACTCGCGCACCTCCGGCGCCAGCGTCCACTGGTTGAGGAAGGCGATCTGGTTGAACCAGCAGCGGCGGCCGGTGACCGGATGCCGCAGGACGGCGGCGCGGCGCTGACGGGTGCGCAGGGACCCGTCCGGCTGCCAGTCGAAGTCGATGGCGTGGGCGCGGCAGTAGTTCTCGACGGTCTCCCGGTCGTCCGAGCCGAACGACTCGGCCAGGGACGCCCCGATCTCGTCGTTGTAGCTGCGGGTGAGCAGCCAGCCCTCGCGTTCGAACCGCTCGGTCAGCTCGGCGGGCAGCGCCCGCAGCACCTCCTCGGCGTCGGCCACCGCGGTCGCCCCGCCCTGGGCGGGCGCGGCGAGGCACGCGAAGAGCATCAGACCCGGAACCCGCAGCGCGTAACTGAGCTCGTGGTGCATGCACATCGGCTGGTTGTCCGGCCAGGCGGTGGATGAGTACAGCCCCGCGCCGTGCGAGGTCCGGGAAGCGAACGCCTCCCGCTCCGCCATGAGGTCACCGGCCAGCCCGGTGAAGACGGCCCTGACCTGCTCCGGCTCCCGCAGCCCCAGACCGCGCACCAGTACCGCGCCGTGCTCGGTGACCTGCGCGCGCAGCGCGGGGCGGTACTCGGCCGCCCAGCCTGCCGCGTCGACCGGGGTCTCGACGTGCAGGACCGGTGGCCGGTCCGGTCGCTGCTCCACCTCCAGCAGCGACGCCGGGGACGAGAACGACATCTCGGTTTCCTTTCGTTGGGCGAGGAGATCCTCAGGAGGACGCCAGCAACTCGGCCGCGCCCAGCACGGCCCGTGCCGCCTCAGCCGGCCGGGTGCGTGGGAAGTAGTGGCCGCCGTCGGCGAGTTCGTGCAGGTCCACGTGGTCCGCCAGGAACTGCCAGTCCCGGTGGAGGTCGCCGAACCCGGCGGTGTGCGGGTCGTCGGCGGCGACGACCACGGTGACGGGCGCGGCCAGCTTCACCGCCGGCGGGGTCTCCAGGGCGTCGGCGAAGTAGTGGTGCGCCGACACGCAGTCGTGCCGGTAGGCGGCACCGATGTGCTCGGCGTGCCGCGCGTTCAGCTCGGCCAGTTCGGTGTAGCCGCTGTCCGCGCCCAGCCGCGCGGCGATCTCGGCGTTGCCGCGCTCCGCCAGTTCCGCCGCGGCGGCGCGGCGGCCGGCGGCCGTCCCGGGCAACTGCGCGCCGAGGAACACCCGCACCACCTCCACCCCGTGCCCGGGCAGCCTCCGCGCGGTCTCCACGGCGAGGGCGGCGCCGGAGGAGTGGCCCCACAGCATGACCCGCCGCATCCCCCGCCCGGTGATCTCGGCGACGGCCTTCTCCACGACCTGCTCCATCGGCGCGAACGGCTCGTCGGCGGCGGCCAGATCGTGGCCGGGCAGGTCGACGGCGTACACCGCCAGACCGCTGCCCGCCAGGGCGCTCGCCATCGGCTGGAAGTTGACCGCGTTGCCGCCCGCGTACGGGAAGCACACCAGGGCGCACTCCCGCCCGCCCTCCGCTCCCGCCAGCGGCTGCAGCAGCTCGGTGCGCTGCCGGGCCGTGCCGTCCAGCAGCGCGGCGAGGTCGGCGAGGACCGGGTGGCGGGTGATGTCCTTGAGGGACACCGCGCGGTTCAGGGCGATGGTGAGCTTCACCGCCGAGAGCGAGGTGCCGCCGGAGTCGAAGAAGTGGTCCCCCCGGCCGATCAACTCCCGGGGCAGCCCCAGCAGTTCGGACCAGGCGTCCGCCAGCCTCCGCTCGGTCGCCGTGCGCGGGGCGTCACCGTGCTCCCCGCCTGGTCCCTCCGAGCGTGTGGTGGGTTCGGGCCGTGCGTTTCGTTCGGCCAGCGCCGTCAGGGCCTTGCGGTCGATCTTCCCGTTGGCGGTCAGGGGCAGGGCGTCCTGCCAGTGGAAGGCCGTCGGCACCATGTACACGGGCAGCGCGGCCCCCAGCGCCTGCCGCAGTTCCTCCGTCTCCAGGCGCCGGCCGGTGTAGTGGGCGATCAGGTGCGTGCCGGCACCCGCGAGCTCGGCGACGACCACGGCGCCGTCCCGCACCCCCGGAACCCGCAGCAGGGTGTTCTCGATCTCGCCGATCTCGATGCGGAAGCCGCGGATCTTGACCTGGCTGTCCCGGCGGCCGAGGAACTCAAGCTTGCCGCCGGGATGCCAGCGTCCCCAGTCGCCGCCCACGTACAGCCGCTCACCCGGCCGGTACGGGTCCGTCCGGTACGCCTCACGGGTGCGCTCGGCGTCGTTGACGTAGCCGCGTCCCACGCAGACCCCGGAGAAGGCGATCAGACCGGGCGCGCCCAGCGGTACCAGCGACAGGTCCTCGTCGACGACGAGGACACGGACGTTGTTGACCGGCCGGCCCAGCAGCACCCGCTCCGGCACCGCGTCCATGACCTCGTGGTTGGTGTCGTCGGAGGTCTCGGTCAGCCCGTAGGCGTTGACCAGCCTGATGCCGGGGGCGACGCTGAACCAGCGCTGCACCAGCTCCCTCTTCAGCGCCTCCCCGGTCACCGACACACACGCCAGGTCGGGCAGCTCGCGCGGGTGCAGCTCCAGGTACGACACCACCACCTCCAGGTAGGAGGGCACGACCTGCGCCACCCCGACCCGGCCGCGGACCAGCGTGTCCACGAACCGCTCCACGTCCACGACCGCGTCCTGCTCCACCAGCAGGGTCCGCCCGCCGACCAGCAGCGCGGCCAGCAACTGCCACAGCGAGATGTCGAAGCACTGCGGGGCGGTCTGCGCCACCACCCGGTCGGGACCGATCCCCAGGTCGTCGATCTTTGCGTACAGATGGTTGAGCATGCCGGCGTGCTCGCACATCGCCCCCTTCGGCTCGCCCGTGGAGCCGGAGGTGAAGTAGATGTACGCCAGCTGGTCGGGTGCCACCCCCACCCCGGGGTCGTCCTCGGCGTGGTCCTCCGCGTACGCGGTGTCCACCAGCAGCTTCTCGATGTCCGACGACAGGGTGGCCAGGGCCTGGTTCAGCGTGCCGGTGCTGCTGGGCTCGGTCAGCGCCAGCCGGCACCCGGCCCGCGACAGCGTCGCCGCGATCCGGCCGGCCGGGAAGTGCGGCTCGATGGGCAGATACACGCAGCCCGCCTTGAACACCGCGAGGACCGCGGCCAGCCAGTCCAGGTTGCGTTCGGTGACCACCGCCACCACGTCCTCCCGGCCCAGCCCGCGCGCGAGCAGCGCCCGCGCCAGCCGGTTCGCGCGCGCGTTGAGCTCTGCATACGTCCACGAGCGGTCGCCCTGCACCGCGGCCACCGCCTCCGGCCGGTCCCGCACCCGCTGCTCGAACAGCTCGTGCGCCCGCGCCTCGGGCAGCTCACGGTGCGGTCCCGCCAGCCCGTCGAGCTGCTCGCGCAGCTCCTCGGCCGACAGCAGGCTCTGGCTGTCGTGCTCGGCGTCCGCGTCGGCCGCCATCAGCCGCAGCGCGGTCAGGTGGTAGCCGCCGATCCGGGCCACCGCCTCGGCGTCCAGCGCGTCGGTGCGGTACCGCAGCCGCAGCGCCGTGCGTCCGTCGCCGTCGCTCCAGCGCACGCCCAGCACCACGTCCCCGGGCAGTGCGCCTTCGGCAGCCCCGGTGCTCGCGCTGCTTCCGGTGCCTCCGATGTCTTCGGTGTCCCCGGTGCCCATGTTCTCCCCGGGGTCGAACAGCACCTCGTACGGCGGTTCCGTCAGCCCCAGCTCGCGCCGCAGCTCGCCGACGGGGAAGTCCCGGTGCGCGAGCAGGTCCGCCTCGACCCGACGGGCACTGCGCACCAGCCCGCGCCACGTCGACGGCGCCAGGGTCAGCCGGCAGGGCAGCGGCCCGCCCTCGGCTCCCGAGGCGTACCCCGTCACCACGTCCCGCTCGCCGGACAGCGCGGCCAGCACCTTGGCGTGGGCGGCCAGCAGCACCGCGCTGACCGGCACCCCCAGCTCCGCCGCCAGTGTGCGCACCGCCTTCGCCACGTCGGCCGGCACCTGCTCCTCGTGGCGGGCCACACCCGGCACGGGTCGCTGTCCCACCCACCGTGGAACGGCGGTGAAACCACCGGCGGTCAGTGCGTCGGTCCAGAAGTCCCGGTCCGCTGGCACGAGCGTTCCCATCGAGTGACCCTTCATCAGTTCGCCGCCGGGGCAGCGGGGTTGCCTTCCCACTGCGCGTTCACAGGGACTTCCTCGCCCTTCATCAGGAAGGAGTCGGGGGCCAGCACGGCCGAGTCGCCCACCGTCACGCCGTAGTGGACATGGGCGCCGACCCCGAGGGTGACGCCGGATCCGAGCGTGGTGCGGTCGGACTTGAAGGTGCCGTCCTCCTGCGAGTGGCACTGGATCTTGCTGCCGAAGTTCAGCGTGCAGTCGTCCCCGATGGCGGTGAGCGTCCGCTCGGTGATGTAGCAGCCGTCGTCGAAGACCCGGCGCCCGATGCGCACGCCCATCAGGCGCCACATCAGGCTCTTGAACGGCGTCCCGTTGAACAGGGCGAGGTAGTGGTCCGGCACCTTCCACAGCCGCTCGTGCCACCAGAAGTACGGGTCGTAGATGGAGCACAGACGGGGCCGCAGCGGGCGGAAGGAGGCGATCGCCCGCTCCACCAGCACGTAGTAGCCCGCGCTGGAGACGAGGGTGAGCGCCAGGTAGCAGGCGATCACCACGTGCCCCAGCGTGCCGTACAGGGCGGCGGAGGCCAGACCGGCGGCCGTGAGCACGACCGTGTGCAGCCAGCGCAGGCAGAGGTGGAGCGCCATCGAGCGGAGGTTGTAGCGGTTCTTGGCGGCGAGGTTGGTGCGCAGTTCCTCGCCGGTGCGCAGATGGTCGAACCGGGTGTCGCGCTCCACCGTGCGGGGGATCTCGAAGCACGGCGAGCCGAGCAGGCCGACCCCCTCGCGGATCTCGCCGTCCAGGGGGACCATCACCTTGGTGGCCAGCAGGCAGTTGTCGCCGGTCCTGCCACCGGCCGGATAGGCGATGTTGTTGCCCAGGAAGTTGCGGGCTCCGATCGAGGTCCGGGACACCCGGAAGGACGTGGCGGAGTAGTCCGCGTTGAGGACGGACAGTCCGTCGGCCACCATGGTGCCGCTGCCGACGGACACCAGCAGCGGGGTCTCGTGCTGCACCTCGGTGCCGAAGTTGGAACCGGTCTGCTCGACCTCGGACAGGTCGTATCCGAGACCGCGCAGATAGGGGACGATGTAGGAGCTGTCGCCGAAGAGCCAGGTGAAGAACCTGATGTTGGTCAGAGTGGCCGTCATCCGGTGCGCGGCGTAGCGGAAGCCGTAGAGGGGGTAGGTCCGGTCGGGCCTGACCACCAGGTGCAGCAGACGCGGAACGGCGTACAGGACGGCCATGCCCAGGACCACGGCGCCGAAGAACAGCACCGTGGCCACGACCAGTGTGTCGGTGAGGAACTCCCCGGCCGTGCTGGCCGGCGTCTTCGGGTCCAACCGGTCCCTGAGCGCCGGGACCTCAGAGAACAGCATGTACATGCCGCCGACGACGAGCGGCAGGTAGACGAGGAACAGTTGCAGCAGGCTGGTCAGGGCGAAACCGGCCCGGCGCAGGGTGCCGCACCGAGCGGGCGGCACCCGCACATGATCCACCTGGGTGGGCTGCGCGGGGGAGCCGTGGCGGCGCTCGCCGGACGGGATCTCCTGGCCCCGGTACAGGGCGGAGGCGTGGCCGAGCTGGGCCCCGTCGCCCATGGCGGTCTCGATGTCGAGCACCGTCTTCTCGCCGACGAAGACGTCCCGGCCGAGGGTGATCCGGCCGGTCTGGATGCGTCCGGCGTGCGCGCGGTAGCAGAGGAAGAACGAGTCCTTGCGGATCACCGTGCCGGCGCCGATGGTGAGCAGGTCGGTGCAGACCGGCACGGAGCGGGAGAGGATCGTGACGTCCTTGCCGATCCGCGCGCCGAGCGCCCGCAGATACATCACGTACAGCGGATTGCCGACAAAGAAGATCATGGGATTGGCGTGGAGCAGCGCCTTGACGATCCAGAAACGCAGATACGCGAGACTCCAGACGGGGAAGTCCCCGGCTTTCCAGCGTCCGACGAGAATCCACTTGGCCGCCACCGGAAAGGCGCACACGACGACGAATCCGACGCCCCCGCAGACGAACGACCGCGCATAGATATGGAGGAGCCCCGATCCCGAGGCGACCCAGTCATAGGCGCGGGAGGTGGCCAGTCCGATGACGGTCGAGTATCCGAGGAAGATCAGCGCCTGAAGCGTCCCGCACAGCAGGTATCGCGCCGTACGGCCGGACGCGCCGCGGGCGGCCGGGGCCGGCGGCGAAGCAGGCTCCTGGGAGGAGGCCGGAGCGGCTGATCCGGCAGGCGGGGGCGCCGTGGGGGCGAGCGCCGCCGCCAGGTCGCGGATCGTCGGATACCGGTAGATGTCCTTCATGGACACGGACGGCAGATCCGGTCTCTTCCGCACCCGTGCGCAGAACTGGGCCATCACCAGGGAGTTCGCCCCGAGTTCGGTGAAGAAGTGGCTGTCCGCCGACACGTGATCGGCGGCCACGACGTCCGCCAGAATGCCGACGAGTTCCCGCTCGGTGGCCGCCGTCGCAGGCGCGGTGTCTCCGCGTGGGGCGATGGCAGATCCGTCCGGTCCGGGCATCAGGATGTCGGCAGACTTCTCCACCATGCGTGCTCCCTGAGGAAGGGTCGAAAACCATCGACCGGGTTTCCGTCCCCGAGACCGTGTGCATTCGCCTACAGGCGTTGTCACCTGACCACGCAATCATGGACCAGTCTTCTTCGATCACCGACCGGTTGCCACTTGTGTCGTGACGTGGCCGCGGGGTACCGATCCGCCGGGAGCGCCTGGCACACCGTTGTTTCTCGCGGTACCGGTGGGGCTGGGGTGGTTGACGGGATCACCCGTTTGGAGGTCACTCCATAGGGTCTGTTCGTCCTCGGCGGCGGTGCGGGGAGCGCGGAAGGCATCCCGTCGGGAAATCCGCGTCGGCCGAGTGGCCACGGCACCTGGGGACGCGCAGACTGAGCAATGACGCGGGGCCGCGACAGCGCAGTATCGCGGGGCCGCCCGGAGCAGGGCTGTGCCGGCTCGTGGGCCGGACCGTTCGTTGAGGGGGCCTAAATGGCCGTTGAGATACCGCCCCTGATCAAGCCCTCCCGCCTGAGGCGCCGTGGAGGCCTGTGGGGCGAGTGCCTGGCTGAGTTCCTGGGGACCTTCGTCCTCATCTCCTTCGGTTGCGGCTCCGTGGCCATGGCCGTCGCCGCGCTGCCCGGATCCGGCCGGACGCAGGGGCCCACCACCTTCTTTCTGGGCGCCGGTGACTGGCTGCTGATCGCCTGGGGATGGGCGTTCGCCGTGGTCTTCGGCGTCTACGTGGCGGGCGGGGTCAGCGGCGCGCACATCAACCCGGCGGTGACACTGGCGTTCGCGGTGCGGCGCAGGTTCCCGTGGGTGAAGGTGGTCCCGTACTGGATCTCACAGCTGGTGGGCGCGTTCGCCGGGGCGGCTCTGGTGTATGCCGTCTACCACGACGCGATCAACACGTTCGACCAGGCCATGAAGGGACCCAAGACGAACGGGCACACGGTCGCCTCGTTCTCCATCTTCGCGACGTTCCCGGCGCCCTTCTTCCACGGCGGCGTCTGGGGCCCGCTCGTGGACCAGATCGTCGGCACGGCGTTCCTGCTGATGCTGATCGCGGCGGTCGTCGACCTGCGCAACACCGCGGTGAAGGCCAACCTCGGGCCCCTGGTGATCGGCTTCGTCGTCGCCGCCATCGGCATCTCCTACGGCGCGAACGCCGGATACGCCATCAACCCGGCCCGCGACTTCGGTCCCCGGCTGTTCACGTTCGCCGCCGGGTGGGGCGACCTCGCGCTACCGGGCAGCCTGGCCGGCTCGTTCAGCGACTACTGGTGGATCCCCATCGTCGGGCCGCTCGTCGGTGGCGTGGTCGGCGTCGTGGTGTACGACCTCTTCGTCGGCGACGTCCTCAACATCCGCGCCCAGGAAGGCGCGCTGCCCGAGCCCGGTCGTGCCCGCCCGGTCAGCACGGAGGACGAGGAGTAGCCGTCGCCGCCAGGAGCGGTTGCCGCGCCGGTCGTCGAAGCCGCGGGAGCAGGTGACCGGGGTGCGCCTCGTCGTGGTCCTGGCAGGCACCGCGGTCCCTGGCGACGGCGCTCACGACCGTGCGGGGACCGGCCGCCGGACGTGCCCGGCGGCCGGGTGCCGGTGGATCGGGCGTGGGCTCAGCCGTGGTAGGTGATGTAGCCGTTGCCGTCCCGGTCGTCGCGGGACTTGGTGTAGGAGTGCACGTCGGCGCGGGCGCCGGAGGGCTTGTAGAGGTAGATGGTGTCCTTGTCGTTGTTCCAGATGAAGTTGCAGCTCTGGCGGTAGGCGACGTTCTTGGCGTCGGACTCCGTGCCCCGGCCTCCGCGCAGGCTCACGTAGTCGCCGGGCTGGAGGTAGTGGTTGGCGGAGAACCGGTACATGTTGCCGGTGGCGTCCTTGACGACGTAGCCCTTGAGGTTGACCGTCGTGGTGCGCGAGTAGTTCTTGATGGTCAGGTACTCGCTCTTGGTGTTGCCGGTGGTGCAGTTGTTGGAGTCCCGCCCGGGCGCGTCGTACTGGACGCCCTTGATCTTCAGGGCGGAGGAGTACTCGGTGGCCTGCGCCGGGACCGCGGCGACGACGGCGATCGTTCCGGCGGTGGCGGCGGCAGCGAGCATGGAGCGTATGCGCATGAGGTTCCCCCCTCAGTTGGTGCGGATGGAGCGGCAGGAGCATACACAACACGTGACCGACGAGTGACGGGGAGGTGGGGGACTTGTGAAGGCGGGTGCGTCGGTGGGTGGCGGGTGCGTCGGGGCCGTTCGGGCGACGGTCGGCGCTTTCGTCACCGTGCCTCGGGCGGCATGGGCTCTCGGCTAGCGTGGCCCGGGTGACCGAGACCTCCTACCTCACAGCCGTCCGCGAGTCCTACGACACCGTCGCCGCCACGTATGCCGAACGCGTACCGGAACCGGCCGAGTTGGACCCGCTGTCCCGCGGCATGCTGGCGGTGTTCGCCGAGTCGGTGCGGCTCGCCGGCGCGGGGCCGGTCGCCGACGTCGGGTGCGGGCCCGGCAAGGTCACCGCCCACCTCGCCGCGTCGGGAGTCGACGCCTTCGGTGTCGACCTGTCGGCCAGGATGGTCTCACTGGCCCGGCGCGCCCATCCGCACCTGCGGTTCGTGCAGGGTTCGATGACCGCCCTGGGGATCGGTGGCGACACCCTCGGCGGCGTCCTGGCCTGGTACTCCACGCACCACACGCCCCCCGCCCTGCTGCCCGCGGTCTTCGCCGAGTTCCACCGCGTCCTCGCGCCCGGCGGCCATCTGCTGTGGGGGTGCCACATCGGCGACGAACACCTGCGGCCCAGCCAGGGATACGGCCATCCCGTGTCCTACGAGTGGTACCTGCTGTCCGCGGAACGGGTGGCCGAACTGCTGGGCGAGGCCGGGCTCGTGGTCACCGCGCGGCTGGTGCAGGAGCCCGAGGGGCGGCTGACCCGGCGGCACGCCTGCCTGCTGGCCCGCAAGCCCTGACCCTCCCGCGGGCGCATGTGCGTCAGCCCATGGTGAGCACCATACGGAAGCGGGCGGTGCCCGCGAGCATCCTCCGGTACGCCTCGTCGGCCCGGTCCAGCGGCACCGTCTCGGTCATCGGGCGGATCCCGTGCAGGGCGCTGAACGCCATGGTGTCCTGCACGTCCTGCGCGGTGCCGGAGGGGTGACCACGGATCTCCCTGCCGCTCATGATCAGTTGCAGCGGACTGATCCCCAGCGGCTCGGGCGTCGCGCCGATGACGACCAGTTCGCCGCGGTGTGTCAGCCCGTCCACGGTCGCCGTGATGGCCTCGGAGTTGCCCGCGGTGGCCAGCACGACCTTCGCACCGCCCAGGGACCGCAGCGCCTCGGCGACGGGGGTCGCCGTGCTGTCGACGTAGTGATGGGCGCCGAGCTGCTTGGCCATGTCCGCCTTGTCGGCCCCCCGGGCGATCGCCACGGTCTCCAAACCCATGGCCGCCGCGTACTGCACCCCCAGGTGGCCCAGGCCGCCGATGCCGAGCACCGCGACCAGGTCGCCCGGCCGGGCCACGCTGCGCCGCAGCCCGTTGAACACGGTCACGCCCGCGCATGCCATGGGCCCGGCGTCGCTCGCGGCCAGCCCCTCGGGGATCCGCGCCAGGGCGTCGACCGGTGCGATCACCCGCTCGGCGAAGCCGCCGTCGTACGCCCAGCCGGGCACCTTCAGGTTCTCGCAGACGATGAAGTCGCCCTGCCGGCACGCTGTGCAGTGGTGGCAACTGCCGCCGAACCAGCCCACCGCCACCCGGTCGCCCTCCTGCCAGCCGTACTCCGCCGCTCCCTCGCCGAGTGCCTCGATCCGCCCGGCGATCTCGTGGCCCGCGACCACCGGGAACCGGATGCCGGGCACCGCCGCGTCCACGAAGAAGGTGTCGCTGTGGCAGACCCCGCACGCCTCCACCGCGATCCGCACATGGCCGCGCCCCGGCTCCGGCACCTCACGCTCGGCGATCTCGAGCGGCCCGCCGGCGGCGGTCGCCTGCGCGACTTTGTAGGTACTCATGTACGGCTCTCCCGGGCTGCTACGGAGGTCTCCTCACCCAGCACACCAGCTCGGAGCCGATCGCGCGCGCCGACGCGCGGCCGACTCCGGGGATTCCGCCCGGCGCCGACCACCGTGCGAAGGCCGCGGCGACCGCCCGCCGGTGCTCGGCGCACCCACCCCTCGGTTGCGGTTACGGCGGCCTGCGGCCAGACCCGGCGCGGCCGGTGAAGCCTGCGCGGGACGTGGCCGCCGCGTACCGGATGCCGGTTCGTGTGCCGCGGGGTCGGTTCCGGATGCGGTGGGCGAGGTCGGCGGCGGCCTGGGGCCACCGCGGGTGGTCGAAGACGAAGTCGGCCTTGGGGAGGTGTCTGGGGACGTGCGACCTCGGCCGCCGCTTCACAGCGGCCTGCGGCCCGAGTCCGCGCGGGAGGTGCCCGCCGCGTACCGGATGCCGGTTCGTCTGCCGCGAGGTCGGTTCCGGATGCGGTGGGCGAGGTCGGTGGCGGCCTGGGGCCACTGCGGATGGTCGAAGACGAAGCCGGCCTCGAGCAGGCGGCCCGGGACGACGCGCCGGCTCTTCAGCAGCAGTTCGGTGTCCGTGCGCAGCGCGAAGGCGCCGAGTTCCGCCATCCACGTCGTCGCCGGCAGACCCACCGGGACACCCCAGGCGGCACGCAGTTCGCGCATGAGCGCACGCTGCGGCAGGGGGTTGGGCGCCGCTAGGTTCACCGGCCCGACGATGTCCTCCCGGGCGGCCAGGAACTCCACCGCGCGCACGAAGTCGTGCTCGTGGATCCAGGACACGTACTGCCCGCCGCCCGCCACCGGGCCGCCCAGGCACAGCCGGGTCAGCCACAGCAGGACGTCGAGGACACCGCCCCGGTCGGGGCTCATCACCATGGCCGAGCGGAGGGCGACCTTGCGCGTGTGCGGGGTGCGGGCCCGCTCCTGCTCCCGCTCCCAGGCCTTCGCGATCTCGACGGAGTAGGCCCAGTAGCCCGGCACCCCGGGTTCGGACCCGCCGATCACCCCGCAGCGCTCGTCGTTGGGCGCGTCGAAGCGGTGGGCGTACACGGTGGCCGTGCTCATCTGGAGCCAGACGCGCGGCGGGCGCACGGCGGCGGCGATCGCCTCGCCGACGATCCGGGCGGAGTCCACCCGCGAGTCCATCATGGCCTGGAGATTGGCGGGCGTGTAGCGGCAGCTGACGCTGCGTCCGGCCAGGTTCACCACCACGTCACAGCCGTCGATCACGTCGGCCCACGGTCCCAGGGTCCGCCCGTCCCACCGGACCTGCCCCGGGCGCGCGGGGCGCCGGCTGAGCACCACGACCTCGTGTCCGGCGCCGGTCAGCGCGCGTTCCAGGACCGTACCCACCTGCCCGGTCCCGCCGGGCAGCACGAACTTCATCGGATGTCGCCCCCTTTGTCGGTGGGAGCGACTGTAACGCAGAGACTTGAACGTGTTCAAAAAAGTTCTCCAGCGGCTGATGCGGGCCTGAGAGCGCAGACGCGGCGGTCCGTGAACTGGGCGCACGGGTGGCCGGAGTCGGGCCGGCGCGTCCCGGGCACGGGGCAGGGGAGCGGGCCCGCTATGTTCTCTCCGGACACGCGATCTTCGGAGCCTGCATGCGCGAGACAGACGTACTGGGCGAGGAGGCGGTGGCGCCCCCGGTGGCCCCGGCCGCC
>NZ_MUBM01000416.1 GCF_002154505.1 Streptomyces carpinensis
GGCCGGTGTCCACTCCGGCGCCCGCGGCGGCCACGCACGTGCGTGGAGCCGCGAGCGCCGGAGTGGACACCGGCCACAACGGCTGGGCCCTCTCCAACTCGGCCACGGTCTCCGGGTCGGCCAGGACGTACCCGATCCGCAGCCCGGCCAGCCCCCATGTCTTGGTCAGGCTACGCAGCACCACGAGCCCGGGCACGTCCGTCCGCCCGGCCAGCGCCTCCCGTTCGCCCGGCACCGCGTCCATGAAGGCCTCGTCGACGACCAGCACCCGCCCGGGACGGGCCAGCCGGGCGATCGCCGCCGCCGGGTGCAGCACGGACGTCGGGTTGGTCGGGTTGCCGATCACCACCAGATCCGCGTCCTCGGGGACGGCCGCCGGATCGAGCCGGAAGCCGTCGTCCTCTCGCAGCAGCACCCGGCCGACGGTGTGCCCGGCGTCCCGCAGCGCCGCCTCCGGCTCTGTGAACTGCGGATGCACCACGACCGGCCGCCGTACCTTCAGCGCCCGCGCGAGCAGCACGAACGCCTCGGCCGCCCCCGCCGTCAGCAGCACCCGATCCACGGGCAGCCCGTGCCGCGCGGCCACCGCGGCCCGGGCGGCCCGGCCGTCCGGATAGGCGGCGAGAGAGGCGAGCGACTCGGCGATCCGGTCCCGCAGCCAGGCCGGCGGAGTGTCCGCCCGGACGTTCACGGCGAGATCGACCAGCGCCGAACCGTCGTCCCGCACCTCCGCGTCCCCGTGGTGCCGCAGGTCGTGACCGTCCCCGGAAGAGACCTCAGTGCGCATGCGAATGAGCGTGCCCTCCATGGTGATGCCCGTGGTGGTGGCCGTCGTCGTCCGGGTGGAAGTGCGGCTGCTGCGGCAGCCCCACCTTGTCCTCGAAGCCGGGCAGCGCGATGCGGTACACGCACGAGTCGCAGTTCATCCGCAGATCGCCCTTCACCGCCTCCTCGTACCGCTCCATCACCAGATCCAGCAGCTCCGGCTCCGGCCCGATGACGTCCGCCGACCGCACCTCGACCTCCGGGTGCGCCGCCGCCCAGTCCCGCGTCTGCCGCCGCACCCGGTCCGGCAGGATCCCGGTGAACAGGAAGTAGGGCAGGACGACGATCCGGCGCGCCCCGAGCCGCGCGCACCGCTCGAGGCCGCTCGGCACGTCCGGCGCGGCCAGCGACACGAACGCCGTCTCCACGCCCGCGTACTCACGGCCCTCCCACAGCAGCCGCGCCGCCTTGAACACCTCGGCGTTGGCGTCCGGGTCGGTCGAGCCCCGCCCGACCAGCAGCACGGTCACGTCCGACCGGTGCGCGGCCGTGCCCTCCAGGGCCTCCTCCAGCCGCCGCTCCAGCACGCGCAGCAGCGCGGGGTGCGGGCCCAGCGGACGGCCGTAGGCGTACGAGATCCCCGGGTGCCGTTCCTTCTCGCGGGCGAGCGCCGCCGGGATGTCCCCCTTGGCGTGCCCGGCGGACACCAGCATCAGCGGCACTGCCGCGAAACGGCGCACACCCCGCTCCACCAGCTCCGTGACCGCCTCGCCCAGCGGCGGCGGGGACAGCTCGATGAAGCCGCCCGCGACGGGCAGTTCGGGGTGGCGGCGCCCCAGCTCCCGGACGAAGTCGCGGAACGCCTCGGCCCCGGCGTCGTCCCGGGTGCCGTGACCGGCGATGAGCAGAGCGGGCGGCGTCGGGGTGGTCACAGGTTCTCCTCAGCAGAGTCGAGCGGGTCGAGCGATTCACGTGAATCAGGCGATTCGAGTGAAGTGGGGTGGTACAGCAGGGCGTTGAGCGCGGCGGCGGCCACCGCCGAACCGCCCTTCTCGGACACGTTGCTCACGGCGGGCAGCCCGCTCTCCCGCAACGCGGCCTTGGACTCGGCCGCCCCGACGAAACCGACGGGCAGCCCGACGACCAGCGCGGGGGAGGCGTCCAGCCGCAGCAGCTCCTCCAGGGCGGTCGGCGCGCAGCCGATCACCCACAGGGCGCCGGGGCCGACCTCCTCGAGGGCGAGCCGGATCGCGTGCGCCGAACGCGTCAGGCCGGGGCCGGACCGCGCGTCCTTCAGCCGGCAGACGGTGTCGCGCCGGGTGATCCCGGCGGCCACCATCTCCACGTCCACGACCACCGGCGCCCCGGCGTGCAGCGCCGCGTGCGCCTTGACCAGTTCGTCCTCGTCCATGACGAGGTCGTCGGCGTAGGCGAGGTCGGCGGAGGAGTGGATGACGCGTTCCGTCACCGCCCGGGTCAGCGGCGGCAGGTGCGAGGTGTCCAGCCGGGCCCGCAGCCGCCGGAAGGACTCCTGCTCGATGGGGTGGACGACGCGGTTCACTTGGGCTCCTCCTGCCAGCGGTAGCCGCGCGGCGTGACCATGCGCCCCGCGATCTCGCGGGTCGCGGTGTTGCCCACGGTCACGACCGTCATCATGTCGACCGTCGCCGGGTCCAGCCCGGCCAGCGTCGTCAGCCGGCTGGACTCGTCGGGCCGAGAGGCGTTGCGGACGACACCGACCGGCGTCGTCGGCTCCCGGTGTCCGGCGAGCACGGCGAGCGCCTTGGGCAGCTGCCAGTCCCGGCCCCGGGAGCGGGGGTTGTAGAAGGTCACCACGATGTCGGCCTCGGCCGCCGCCCGCACCCGCCGCTCGATGACCTCCCAGGGCGTGTGCAGGTCGGAGAGGCTGATCGACACATGGTCGTGCCCGAGCGGCGCGCCGAGGATCGCCCCGGCGGCCAGCGCCGCCGTCACGCCGGGCACCCCGACCACGTCGATGTCGTCGGAGGCCTCGGCGAGCGCCGGCGAGGCCATGGCGTACACGCCCGCGTCGCCGCTGCCGATCAGCGCCACGGCGTGACCGCGCCGGGCCTCGGCGACCGCCGTGCGCGCCCGTTCCTCCTCGGCCCCGAGACCCGACTCCAGGATCCGGGTGCCCGGTCGCAGCAGGTCGCGGATCTGGTCGACGTACTGGTCCAGACCCACGAGCACGGAGGCGCGCCGCAGTTCGGCCCGGGCGCGCGGGGTCAGCAGGTCGCGTGCGCCCGGCCCGAGCCCGACGACCGCGAGCCGGCCGCGCGCGGGCCGCCGTACGACTGCACAGGTGGCCATCGCGGGGCGCCCGTCGGCCCGCTGCGACTTGCGCTTGGGGACGAGGAGTTCGCCCCCGCCGACGAGCGCGGCGGCCTCCGCGACCGACGGGGTGCCGACGGCGGCGAGCGGTGCGTCGGACGGATTGGGCACCGCGACGCCCGCCAGTTCCTCGGCGGAGTACGCCACCAGGGGCACGCCCAGCCGCTCGGCCGCCGCGACGACGCCGGGCTCCGCGGCCTTGGCGTCGACGGTGGCCAGCCGGGCCACGCTGCGCACGGACAGCTCCGCGTCCCGCAGCGCCCCCTCGACCAGTTCCAGCACCTCCTCCACCGGCGCGCCGCTGGAGGCGCCCACGCCGACGACGAGGGACGGGGGCCGGAGGATCACCTCGCGCTCGCCCGGCGCGACGGCACGGTCCGTCACCCGGACGGCGTACGTCCCCTCCGCAGGCTCGGGCGTCCCCTGAGCCTGTCGCGCGGCCACCGGCAGCGCGGGCAGCGGCCACGGCACCTCGGCGGCCAGGGTGACGGGCTCGCCGTCCAGCAGCGCCCGCGACACGGCGGCCACGTCCCCCTCCACGGGCAGGCCGAGCGTGTCGAGGCCGGCCATCCCCACGGAGTCCGTCGCCGTCGTCACCACCGGTTCGGCGCCCAGCAACCCGCCGACCTCACGGGCCAGTTCGTTGGCCCCGCCGCCGTGTCCGCCGACCAGCGACACGGCGAACCGCCCGCCCTCGTCGACGCACACCACACCCGGGTCGGACGCCTTGTCGCCCAGCAGCGGCGCGAGCAGCCGGACCACCGCGCCGGTCGCCAGGAAGCACACGAGCTGCTCGCACTCGGCGAAGGCGGCCCGTACGGCCTCGCCGACGGGCCCGTCGTACACCCGGGCACGGCCCGGCCACGCGGCCGCCAGCCGGTCCCGCGCAGCCGCGCCCGCCGCGGTGGCGGAAATGAGGCCGATCACTGCACAACTCCTTCGCTGGACGCCGGGGGCCGCACGCCCCACAGCAGGAACACGGGATTGGTGGCCGCCAGCCGGGTCACGTCACCCGGCAGCGGCGCGAGGCGGGACGACTGCAGCAGCACCCCGTCGCAGGTGAACCCGGCGGCGGTGAGCGCCTCACGCGCGGCCGGCACCCGGTCGAGGGCGGCCATGGCGACGACGACGGCCCGCCGGGCCCGCCGCGCGCAGGCGGTGACGACGGCCGGCAGGTCGCGCCCCCCACCGCCGACGAACACGGCGTCCGGGTCGTCGCCGAGCCCCAGGAGCGCCCCGGGCGCCGAGCCGTGCACCACCGCCACGTCGACCTGGTGGGCGGCGGCGTTGGCGCGGATCCGCTCGACGCCGTCCGCCGTCTTCTCGACGGCGACCACGGCCGCGCCGAGCCGGGCGCACTCCACGGCCACCGAGCCGGACCCGGCGCCCACGTCCCAGACCAGGTCACCGAGGCCCGGTCCCAGCCGGGCCAGGGCCAGCGCCCGCACCTCGAACTTGGTGATCATCGAGTCGCGGTGCGTGAACGCGCCCTCGTCCAGCGCCCAGCCCGCGGGCTGCGGCGCCGGTCCGGCGAGGGTCCGTACGGCACCCAGCGCCCGCTTCTCGTCCAGGCACAGCACCACGCTCACCGCCGAGCCCCAGTCGCGGGCGGCGGCCTCGGCGGGCGTGACCCGCTCGACGTGCTCGTGCCGTGGGTCGCCGAGCGCGGAGGCGACCACCAGCATCCGGTCGTCGCAGGTGCCGGCCAGTGCGGCCGCCAGCTCGG
Organism: Streptomyces carpinensis; assembly: GCF_002154505.1. GTDB lineage: Bacteria > Actinomycetota > Actinomycetes > Streptomycetales > Streptomycetaceae > Streptomyces > Streptomyces carpinensis. The sequence continues at coordinate 4,844 of NZ_MUBM01000416.1, forward strand.
CCGGCCCGGCCCCCGGCCCGGTCAGCACGGCGACCTTCGGCCGGGCCCGGCAGACGTTGACGGCCGTGCGCAGCTCCCGCCCGTGCGCGCTGACCACCACGGCGTCGTCCCAGGGCAGCCCGATCCGGGCGAAGGCGGTGGCGACCGAGGAGACACCCGGGCGTACGTCCAGCCGCCCGGGCCCGAACCGCTCGGCCAGCGCCCGCACGACCCCGAAGAACCCGGGGTCGCCGGAGGCCAGCACGACCACGCGCCGCTCCTTGCCGAGGTACTCCTCGACGATGTCGAGGGCGGGCGCCAGCGGCCCCAGCACGACCCGCTCGGCGGCCCTGGGCAGTGCTGCGGCGTCCAGGTGCCGCCGTCCGCCCACGACGAGTTCGGCGCCGCGCAGCACCTCCGTGTCGTAGGCCGTGCCCGTGCCCGTGCCGACGACCGCGATCTTCGAGGTCACGTGCTCGCACCCCGGGCGCGCAGGGCCTTGCGGGCCTCCGGGTCGGCCTTGCGGTAGCCGTGGAAGTGGCCGGGGTGGTAGAGGTGCGAGCGGGTGCCGTGCGCGTCGAGCGCCGGGCCGACCAGGAAGAGGGTGTGCTTCCAGAGCTTGTGCTCCTTGACCGTCTCCTCCAGCGTGCCGATCGTGCACTTCACGACCAGCTCCTCCGGCCAGGTCGCCTGGTGCGCCACGACGACCGGCGTGGACGTCGGATAGCCGCCCTCCAGCAGCTCCCGCACCAGCTGCCCGCTGCGGGCGGCCGACAGGAACACCGCCATGGTGGTGCCGTGCCGGGCGAACTCGCGCACCTCCTCGCCGGGCGGCATCGGGGTCTTGCCGCCGCCCAGCCGGGTCAGGACGACCGACTGCGCGACCTCGGGGATGGTCAGCTCCCGCCGTGCGAGCGCGGCCACGGCGGAGAAGGACGACACACCGGGCACGACCTCCGTCGCGATGCCGATGCGCGCGCACCGGTCGAGCTGCTCCTGCGTACCGCCCCACAGGGCCGGGTCGCCGGAGTGGATGCGGGCCACCTTCAGGCCCTCCGCGTGGGCCCGCGCGTACACGGCGACGACGTCCTCCAGCGACATGGTCGCCGAGTCCAGGATCTCCGCGTCCTCACGCGCGTGTTCGAGGACCTCCGCCTGCACCAGGCTGGCCGCCCAGATCACGACGTCGGCCTCGGCGATCGCGCGCGCGGCACGGAACGTCAGCAGGTCGGCGGCGCCGGGGCCGGCACCGACGAAGGTCACCTTGCCGGTGGGGGCATCGGCCATGGGGTCGGATCCTCTCGTACGGAATGTCACGGTGTGTGGGGGTGGAACGGCACCCGGATGTGCGCGATCGGGGGTCGATCGGATAGCAAGGGCACATGGCGGTCTTCGTCGCGCTCGGCGCGTTCCTGATGACGCTGGCCGGCGGCTGGACGGCACAGCGGGTGACCGACCGCCGCCATCTGGTCCTCGGACTGGCCGGCGGCCTGATGCTGGGCGTGGTCGGCCTGGACCTGTTGCCGGAGGCGCTGCACGCGGCGGGCCGGGAGGTGTTCGGCGTACCGGCGGCCCTGCTGCTGTTCGTGGCCGGCTTCCTGCTCGCGCACCTGGTCGAGCGGCTGCTGGCCGCCCGGCAGGCCGCGCACGGCGGCGAGGAGCACGACCACCACCGCGCGCCCGAGGTGGGCCTGACGGCGGCGGCCGCGATGGTCGGTCACAGCGCCATGGACGGCGTGGCGATCGGCGCGGCCTTCCAGGTGGGCGGTGGCATGGGCGCGGCCGTCGCGCTCGCGGTCATCGCCCACGACTTCGCGGACGGCTTCAACACGTTCACCATCACGAGCCTGTACGGCAACGCCCGCCGCAGGGCGGTCGCGATGCTCGTCGCGGACGCGCTGGCGCCGGTGGCGGGCGCCGCCTCGACCGCGTTCGTCACCATCCCGGAGTGGTTCCTCGGCGGCTATCTCGGCCTGTTCGGCGGGGCGCTGCTCTACCTCGCGGCGGCCGAGATCCTGCCCGAGGCCCACCACGAGCACCCCGCCCGCTCGACCCTGCTGTGCACGGTCGGGGGCGTGCTGTTCATCTGGCTGGTGGTGGGCCTGGCGGCCTGAACGCGCGGACGCGCACGAAGGCCCGCGGGGCGCCGGGACACGGCTCACAGCTTGCCGCCCCGTCCGCCCTCGCGCCGCGCGGGCGCGATGAGCGTCGACAGGTAGGGCAGGGCGGCGCCGTCCAGGTCGGCGGCCGGGCGGATCGACTCCTCCTCGAGCCCCAGCGCCGAGCCCCACACGGCGTCGTCGAGCCGCCCGCTGTCCCGCAGCGCCTCGGCGACCTCCCGCGCCTGCCGGCCGAACTTGTACGCGACGACGGTCCCGGGCCCGGCCAGCGCCTCCTTCAGCACGGCGGCTCCGGCCGTCACCGGCACCAGCGTCAGCGGCTCGGTCCCCTCGGTGAGCACGGCGCCCGAGCGCGCCGCCAGGTCCTGCATGGCGGTGATGCCGGGCACGGTCTCCACCACGGTCCCCGGCACCAGTTCGGCGACGGTCTGCGCCAGATACGTGAAGGTCGAATAGACATTCGGGTCGCCGATGGTGGCGAACGCGACGGCACCGTGCGCGCCCAGCAGCCCGGCGACCCGCTCCCCGGCGGCGTCCCAGGCGGCCTCGCGCCGCGCGCGGTCGGACCGCTCGTTCAGCGCGAACACCACCCGGACGACCTTCTCCGCGGGCACGTAGTGCAGCACGGTCGCCTCGGCGCGCCCGCGCTCCCCGGTGTCCATCACGGGTACGACGACGACGTCGGCCGCGCGCAGCGCGTTGACGCCCTTGACGGTCACCAGTTCCGGATCGCCCGGACCGACCCCGACTCCGATCAGCCTGCTGCTCATGACGTCCGGCACCTCTCCACGAACCGACGGGCGACACCGGGCGCCGCCGCCCAGTGCGTGTGCAGATAACTCGCGTGCACACCGCGCTGTACGAAACCTTCGACGCGCCGTTCGGGGACGCGCACGCCCCAGGCGGGAGCCGCCGCTCCCGTCCCCGCTCCGGGCTCGACGACGGTCCGGTGGAACTCGTGCCCGCGCATCCGCTCCCCGGCGCCGGCGAGCACGCTGTCGCTCACGGCCACGGCGTCCCGGTAGCCGAGGGTGAGCCGCCCGGTCATCCGCGCGGTGGCGTCCAGCACCCCGCACATCGGCCGGCCGTCCAGCTCCCGGCACAGGTAGAGCAGCCCGGCACACTCGGCGGCGATCGGAGCCCCCGCCGTAGCCAGCTCGGCGACCGCCTTGCGCAGCGGCTCGTTGGCGGACAGCTCGGCCGCGTACACCTCGGGGAACCCGCCCCCGATGACGAGGCCGCGCGTCTCCTCGGGCAGTCGCTCGTCGCGGAGCGGGTCGAAGGGGACCACCTCGGCACCGGCGGCCCGCAACAGCTCGGCGTGCTCGGCGTAGGAGAACGTGAACGCCGACCCGCCGGCGACGGCGACGGTCGTCCTTGAGCCGTGGCCGGCTGTGTTCAGCCCGTCCGGCACTTGAGGGCGAGACCGTTCAGGCCGATCCGGGGAGCTGGGGGCGGAGCCCCCGGGGCCGGGGACGGGAAGGGGCGGCGGGGGCGAGGAACCGACGACCTCAGCCGCGTCCCAGGCCGCACCCGACAACGTACCCGCACTCCGCGCCAGCGCGATCAGCGCCTCCAGGTCGCACCCGGCCTCGACCTGCGCGCCCATCACCGCGACCGCCTCCACGGCCGCCGCCCGCCGCTCGGCGACCGGCACCAGCCCGAGGTGCCGGGACGGCGTATCGACCTGCGGAGTCCTCCGCAGCACCCCCAGCACGGGAACACCGACCGAGTCCAGCGCCTCCCGCAACAGGGCCTCGTGCCGGTCGGAGGCGACCTTGTTGAGGATCACGCCCCCGATCCGCACCTGCGGATCCCACGTCACGAACCCGTGCACCAACGCCGCCACCGACCGCGACTGCGACGACGCGTCCACGACGAGCACCACCGGCGCCCGCAACAAGGTGGCGACCTGGGCCGTGGAGGCGAGTTCGCCCTCGCCGGCGGCCCCGTCGTACAGCCCCATCACACCCTCGACCACGGCGAGGTCGCACCCCCGGGCCCCGTGCAGGAACAGCGGAGCGACCAGCTCCGGCCCGCACAGATACGCGTCGAGGTTGCGCCCCACCCGTCCGGTCGCGAGCGCGTGGTACCCGGGGTCGATGTAGTCCGGCCCGACCTTGTGCGGGGACACGGCGAGCCCCCGCCGGGTCAGGGCGGCCATCAGCCCCGTGGCAACGGTGGTCTTGCCGCTGCCCGAGGAGGGCGCGGCGACGACCAGCCGAGGCGTCGACGACGTCACCACTCGATGCCCTTCTGGCCCTTCTGCCCCACGTCCATGGGGTGCTTGACCTTGGACATGTCGGTCACGAGATCCGCGAAGTCCACGAGCTTCTCCGGTGCGTTGCGCCCCGTGATCACCACGTGCTGCGTACCGGGCCGGTTCCGCAGCACCTCCACGACCTCGTCCGTGTCCACCCAGCCCCAGTGCATCGGGTAGGCGAACTCGTCCAGCACGTACAGCCGGTACCGCTCGGCGGCCAGGTCGCGCTTGACCTGCTCCCAGCCCTCCCGGGCCTTCTCCTCGTTGTCCATCTGGGCGTCCCGCTGCACCCAGGACCAGCCCTCGCCCATCTTGTGCCAGTCGACGCTCCCGCCCTCACCGGAGGCGCCGAGCACCCTGAGCGCGTTCTCCTCGCCGACCTTCCACTTCGCCGACTTGACGAACTGGAACACCCCGATGGGCCACCCCTGGTTCCAGGCGCGCAGCGCGAGCCCGAACGCGGCGGTGGACTTGCCCTTGCCGACGCCCGTGTGCACGACGACCAGCGGACGGTTGCGGCGCTGACGGGTCGTCAGGCCGTCGTCCGGTACGACACTCGGCTGTCCCTGCGGCATCACGCGGCCCTCCTCGACGTCCCCTGCACATCCCTGACCAGCCCGGCGATCGAGTCGGCCCGCAGCTCGTCCAGCGTGACGGCCGTACCGCCGAGCTCACCGGCGAGCTGCCCGGCGAGTCCCAGCCGCACCGGCCCCGACTCGCAGTCCACGACCACCGAGGCGACCTTCTCGGCCGCGAACAGCCGCGCCGCCCGCCCGGCGAGCGCGACCGGCTCTGGGCCACCGGTGGCCCGCCCGTCCGTCACCACCACGACCAGCGCCCGGCGCGCCGGATCCCGCAGCCGCTCCACCCGCAGCACCTCGTGCGCCTTGAGCAGCCCGGTGGCCAGCGGCGTACGGCCACCGGTCGGCAGCGACTCCAGCCGTACGGCGGCGGCGTCCACGGAGGACGTCGGCGGCAGCGCGACATCCGCGGCCGACCCCCTGAAGGTCACCAGCCCCACCTTGTCCCGCCGCTGGTAGGCGTCGAGCAGCAGCGACAGCACGGCGCCCTTCACGGCGCCCATCCGCTGCCGTGCCGCCATCGACCCCGAGGCGTCCACCACGAACAGCACGAGGTTGCCCTCGCGCCCCTCCCTGGTCGCCTGCCGCAGATCGTCCCGGCGGATCACCAGCCCCGGCCCGGACCGGCCGCGCGCCCGCTGGTGCGGGGCCGCCGCCTGCACGGTCGCCGCCAGGTGCAGCTTGGTCAGCGCGCCCTGGGGCCGGCGGGCGCCGGTGGTCCGCCCGTGCTCGGTGCGCGCCCGCGACCGCCGCCCGGCGGCACCCTCGCCGATCCCGGGCACGCTCAGCACCTTGGTCCGGAACGGCTCCGAGGCCCGCGCGGCCGACTGCTCCCGCGAGCCGGACGCCTGCGGCTGGCCGCCCTCGCCGGCCTCCGGCCGCGCGGAGGCGTCCCCGCCTCCCTCAGGACCGGCATCGGGCGTCGGCTGCCCGCCCCCGCCGGGACCGTCCGGATCGGGATCGTCCTCGCCGTCCCCGTCGTCCCCGGAGAACTGCTCCAGCGTCTCGTCCAGCTTGTCCTCGTCCAGACCCGGCGCGTCGAACGGGTTACGGCGCCTGCGGTGCGGCAGCGCGAGCAGCGCGGCCTGCCGGACGTCCTCGGCGAGCACGTCCGTCCGCCCGGCCCACGCGGCCAGCGCGGTCGCCGTGCGGGCCATCACGATGTCGGCGCGCATGCCGTCCACCTCGAAGGCTGCGCAGGTCGCCGCGATCTGCCGCAGCGCCCCGTCGCCGAGGCGCACCGACGGCAGCAACTCCCGCGCCGCGACGATGCGTCGGCGCACCGCCGTCTCCTCGGCGGCCCAACGGGCCGCGAAACCGGCCGGATCGTCGTCGTAGGCGAGCCTGCGCCGTACGACCTCCACCCGCTGGTCCGGCTCGCGCGAGGCCGCGACCTCCACGGTCAGCCCGAACCGGTCCAGCAGCTGCGGCCGCAGCTCGCCCTCCTCGGGGTTCATGGTGCCCACCAGCAGGAAGCGGGCCGCGTGCCGCACGGAGACGCCCTCGCGCTCCACGTACGAGGCGCCCATCGCCGCCGCGTCCAGCAGCAGGTCGACCAGGTGGTCGTGGAGGAGGTTGACCTCGTCGACGTAGAGGATGCCCCGGTGCGCGTCGGCCAGCAGGCCCGGCTCGAAAGCCTTCACGCCCTCCGCGAGCGCCCGCTCGATGTCGAGCGCGCCCACCAGCCGGTCCTCGGAGGCGCCGACCGGCAGCTCGACCATCCGCGCGGGCCGTTCGGCGCCCGTTCCCGGCTCGTGCGGGCCGTCGGGGCACGACGGGTCCGGTGCCGCCGGGTCACAGGAGAACCGGCACCCGGGGACGACGGCCACCTCCGGCAGCAGCGCCGAAAGGGCGCGTACGGCCGTGCTCTTCGCGGTGCCCTTCTCGCCGCGCACCAGCACACCGCCGACCGCCGGCGAGACGGCGTTCAGCAGCAGGGCGAGCCGCAGGTCGTCCTGACCGACAACAGCGGTAAAGGGGAAGGGGGTGGTCACTGGTCGCCCTCCAAGTCGCCTTCCAGCTCCAGGTAGGTGGCGCGCAGCCGCTCCAGCGTGTCCGCGTCCGGCTCGGCCCACAGGCCCCGGTCGGCCGCCTCCAGCAGCCGCTCGGTGATGCCGCGCAGCGCCCACGGGTTGGACTTCTTCATGAAGTCCCGGTTCTCCGGGTCGAAGACGTACTCCGCGCTGAGTTTCTCGTACATCCAGTCGTCGACCACGCCCGCCGTGGCGTCGTATCCGAACAGGTAGTCCACGGTCGCCGCCATCTCGAAGGCGCCCTTGTAACCGTGCCGGCGCATCGCCGCCATCCAGCGCGGGTTGACCACGCGGGCCCGGAAGACGCGGTGGGTCTCCTCGCCCAGCGTGCGGGTCCTCACCTGGTCCGGAACGGCGCTGTCGCCCACGTACGCCTCGGGGTTGGTGCCGGTCAGATGCCGGACCATGGCGACCATGCCGCCGTGGTACTGGAAGTAGTCGTCGGCGTCGACCAGGTCGTGCTCGCGGGTGTCGACGTTCTTCGCCGCCACCGCGATCCGCCTGAACGCCGTCTCCATGTCGCCGCGCGCCGCCCGCCCGTCGAGCCCGCGCCCGTAGGCGTAGCCGCCCCAGACCGCGTACACCTCGGCCAGGTCCGCGTCGCTGCGCCAGTTGCGGGCGTCGATCAGCGGCAGCAGGCCGGCGCCGTACGCGCCCGGCTTGGAGCCGAAGATCCGTGCCGTGGCCCGGCGCCGGTCGCCGTGTTCGGCGGTGTCCTCGTCGGCGTGCGCCTTGACGAAGTTCCGATCGGCCGGCTCGTCCAGTTCGGCCACCGCCCGCACCGCGTCGTCGATCAGCCCGACCACGTGCGGGAACGCGTCCCGGAAGAAGCCGGAGATACGGACCGTGACGTCGATGCGCGGCCGGCCCAGCTCCGTCAGGGGGATCACCTCGAAGCCCGTCACCCGGCGCGAGGCGTCGTCCCACACCGGGCGGCAGCCCAGCAGCGCCAGGATCTCGGCGATGTCGTCGCCCTGGGTGCGCATCGCCGACGTGCCCCACACCGTGAGCCCGACGGACTTCGGGTACTCGCCGGTGTCCTGCAGATACCTCTGGACCAGGGAGTCGGCCAGCGACTGCCCGACCTCCCAGCTCAGCCGCGAGGGAATGGCCTTGGGGTCGACCGAGTAGAAGTTCCGGCCGGTCGGAAGGACGTTCACCAGTCCTCGGGTCGGTGAACCCGACGGGCCCGCCGGGACGTAACCGCCGTCCAGGGCCCGCAGGATGTGCCCGATCTCGTCGGTGGTGCGGGCGAGCCGGGGTACGACCTCGTCGCACGCGAACTCCACCACGGCTACGGCGTCCGGGAGCTCGGTGCCGAGTACGTCATCCAGGACCGCCGGCACGGCCGTGCGCTCCCAGGCCCGCTCCTCCATGCCCTCCGCGATCCGCCGGCACAGCTGCTCCAGCAGGTCGATCGCGTCGGAGGCCGTACGGGCCGGGCCCTCCACCAGGTCCGTCAGCTCCACCGGAACCTTCACCGGGGTACCGGGCTCGGCCAGCAACTCCTTCTCGTCCAGCCCGAAGTGGGCCGCGAGGCAGGACCGCAGCCCCGGCAGGGCGTTCGCCCGCCCGCCCCACACCTGCGAGGCGCGCAGCACCGCAAGCACCAGGTTCACGCGCGGCTCGCCGACCGGCCCGCCGCCGAGGATGTGGAGCCCGTCCCTGATCTGCACGTCCTTGATCTCGCACAGATAGCCGTCGATGTGCATGACGAACTCGTCGAACTCGTCGTCATCGGGCTGGTCGTTCACGTGCAGGTCGTGGTGAAGCTCGGCGGCCTTGACCAGCGTCCAGATCTGCGCCCGCACGGCCGGCGCCTTCGCCGGGTCCAGGTCCGAGACGAGCGCGTACTCGTCCAGCAGCTGCTCCAGCTTGGCCAGGTCGCCGTAGGTGTCGGCGCGCGCCATCGGCGGGACGAGGTGGTCGACGACCGTGGCGTGGCCGCGCCGCTTGGCCTGCGTGCCCTCGCCGGGGTCGTTGACGATGAACGGGTAGATCAGGGGCAGGTCGCCGAGGACCGCGTCCGGTGCGCACCCGCGCGACAGACCCAGCCCCTTGCCGGGCAGCCACTCCATCGTGCCGTGCTTGCCCATGTGCACGATCGCATCGGCGCCGAAGCTGTTCTCCAGCCAGCGGTAGGCCGCCATGTAGTGGTGCGACGGCGGCATGTCGGGGTCGTGGTAGATCGCGATCGGGTTCTCGCCGAAGCCGCGCGGCGGCTGGATCATGACGACGACGTTCCCGAACCGCAGCGACGCCAGCACGATGTCGCCGCCGTCGACGTAGAGCGAGCCCGGCGGCTCCCCCCACGCCTCGGTCATCGCGTCCCGCAGCTGCGCGTCCAGCGTCTCGAACCACGCCCGGTAGTCGGCCGACGGCACCCGAGCGGGCGCCGCGGCGAGCTGCTCCTGCGTCAGCCACTCCACGTCGTGGCCGCCGGCCTCGATGAGCCGGTGGATCAGCTCGTCGCCGTCGTCCGGGTAGTCGGTGACGGAGTACCCCGCATCGCGCAGCGCGTCCAGCACCCGTACCGCCGATGCGGGCGTGTCCAGGCCGACCGCGTTGCCGACGCGGGAGTGCTTGGTCGGGTACGCGGTGAAGACCAGCGCGATCCTCTTCTCGGCGTTCGGCTTGTGCCTCAGGCGCGCGTGCCGTACGGCGATGCCGGCCACGCGGGCGGCGCGCTCGGGGTCGGCGACGTACACGGGAACGTCGTCCGGGCCCTGTTCCTTGAAGGAGAACGGCACGGTCACAAGGCGTCCGTCGAACTCCGGGATCGCGACCTGCATCGCCGCGTCCATGGGGGAGAGGGCGGCGTCCGACTCCTCCCAGGCGGTCCGCGACGAGGTGAGGCAGAGGCCCTGCAGCACAGGGACGTCGAGGTCGGCCAGCGCGCCGATGTCCCAGGCCTCCTCGTCGCCGCCCGCCGACGCCTGCGAGGCGTGCGTGCCGCCGGCGGCGAGGACGGTGGCGACCAGGGCGCCGGCCCGCCCGAGGATCTCGTACAGCTCCGGGTCCGCTCCGCGCAGCGAACCGCAGTACACCGGCAGCGCGTTGGCCCCCTGCGCTTCGATCGCTTCGCACAGGGTGTCCACGAAGGCGGTGTTCCCGCTCAGTTCGTGGGCGCGGTAGAAGAGCACGCCGACGGTCGGGCGGCCGTCTGGGACCGTACGGGAGCCGTGGACGCCGTACTCCGGCATCTTCCGCGGCTCCTCGAAGCCCTCGCCGGTCAGCAGCACGGTGTCGGACAGGAACCGGGCGAGCTCGGTGAGGTTGGCGGGACCGCCCTCGACGAGGTACCTCAGGGCCTCGGCCACCACACCGGCCGGCACGGACGACTCGGCCATCAGCTCCGCGTCCGGCACGGCCTCGCCGCCCAGCAGCACGGTCGGGACGCCGGACGCCTTCAGCGCGGCGAGCCCGTCCTCCCAGGCGCGCCTGCCGCCGAGCAGCCGTACGACGGCGATGTCGGCGCCCTCGAGGAGGCCGGGGAGCTCCTGCGCGACGTCCACCCGGGTGGGATTGCCGATCCGGTACGAGGCACCGGACGCGGCCCGGGCCGCCAGCAGATCCGTGTCGGCGGTCGACAACAACAACACTGTGCTCATGCGGGCGCTCCCGGTGGGATGAAAGGCAGTCCTTGAGGCGCGCCCGACTCGATGAGCCGCCACAGCGCGTCCGTGTCCGCGTGCTGTTCGATCAGGTCGCCGAGCCGGTCCAGCTGCTCCTCGCGCAGCGCGGCGAACGAGGTGTCCGGGGCCGGTGTGAAACGGCGGCCCGCGGCGGCCGCGACCTCGCGCAGGAAGGCCCGCCGGAAGGCGTCCGACTCCAGCGAGCCGTGCCAGTGCGTGCCCCAGGTCTGGCCGACCCGGCAGCCGTCCAGGCTGTGTCCTTCGTCATCGGAGATGAACGCTTCACCGCCGTCGACCTCGGCGACCCCGTGGTGGATCTCGTACCCCTCGACCCGCTCGCCGAGGGCCGCTCCGGCCGGGCGGGTCAGGGTCTTCTCCCGGGCGAACCGGACCCGCACGGGCAGGATCCCGAGTCCGTCGACGTGCCCGCGCCGGCTCTCGACCTCGTCCTCGATGTGCTCGCCGAGGATCTGGAAGCCGCCGCAGATCCCGAGGACCGGACGTCCCTCGGCGGCCCGTCTCAGGAGCGCGTCGGCGAGCCCGCGCTCGCGCAGCCACTCCAGCGCCCGTACGGTCCCCCGTGTGCCCGGGACCACCACCAGGTCCGCGTCGGCCAGTTCCTCCGGCCGGTCCACGAACCGCACCACGACCCCCGGTTCGGCGGCCAGCGCGTCCACGTCGGTGAAGTTGGACATCAGCGGGATCGCGCACACGGCGACCCGCAGCACGTCCTCGCCGACCGGCGGAGTCACGGCGGACTCCCGGACGGTTCCGCGCAAGGAGACCCGCAGCCCGTCCTCCTCGTCGATGCCGAGCCCGTGGCGGAACGGCAGCACGCCGTACGTCCGCCGTCCGGTGAGCCCGTGCAGCATGTCGAGCCCGGGTTCGAGCAGGGTGACGTCCCCCCGGAACTTGTTGACGAGGAACCCGGCGACAAGTTCCTGGTCCTCGCGCGACAGCAGGGCGAGCGTGCCGAAGAAGGAGGCGAAGACGCCCCCGCGGTCGATGTCGCCCACGACGAGCACGGGCAGCCGTGCGCCCCGGGCGATTCCCATGTTGACGATGTCGGTCCGGCGCAGGTTGATCTCCGCCGGGCTGCCCGCCCCCTCACAGATCACCGCGTCATACGTGCCCCGCAACTCGGCGAGGCAGTCCAGCACGGTGCCCAGCAGCCGCTGCTGACGTCCGCCGTGGTAGCCGCGCGCGCTCAACTCGCCCACCGGCTTGCCCAGCAGCACCACCTGGCTGCTCTGCTCCCCGCCCGGCTTGAGCAGCACCGGGTTCATCAGCGCGGTCGGCTCGGTCCGGCACGCCTGGGCCTGCATGGCCTGCGCCCGCCCGATCTCGGCGCCCTCGCGCGTGACGAAGGAGTTGAGGGACATGTTCTGCGCCTTGAAGGGCGCGACCTTGACGCCCTGCCGCACCAGCCACCGGCAGATCCCGGCCGTGACGACGCTCTTCCCGGCGTCGGAGGTGGTGCCGGCGACGAGCAGACCACCGTTCATGACCCATGTCCCTTCGTACGACGGTTGCACAGGAGCCTGGCGGCGGCGCACGCGCCGAACGCGAGCCAACTCACGCGCCGCGAGAGCCGCACGGCCCGCTCGATGTCCCCGACCTGCACGGCGCGTCCGGCGCCGTTGAGCACCGGCCGGTGCTCCACCCGCCCCCCGTACGACAACGTGCCGCCCATGCGCACCCCGAGCGCCCCCGCGAACGAGGCCTCCACCGGCCCCGCGTTGGGGCTCGGGTGTTTGGCGGCGTCGGCGCGCCAGGCGCGCAGGGCGCCCCGCGGGTCGGGGCCGGCCACGGCCGCGAGGACGGCGGTGAGCCGCGCCCCGGGCCATCCGGCGAGGTCGTCGAGGCGCGCCGAGGCCCAGCCGTAGCGCCGGTACCTCGGCGACTTGTGCCCGACCATGGCGTCCAGGGTGTTGACGGCCCGGAACCCGGCGAGCCCCGGCACCCCGGCGACGGCGCCCCACACCAGCGCGCCCACCACCGCGTCGGAGGTGTTCTCGGCGACCGACTCCACGACGGCCCGGGCGATCCCGGCCGCGTCGAGCGCCCGCGGATCCCGCCCGCACAGATGGGGCAGCCGCGCCCGGGCGCCCGCCACGTCGCCCGCCTCCAGCGCCCGCCCGACGGCGCGCGCCTCACGGGCCAGGGAGGTTCCGCCGACCACGGCCCAGGTGGTGGTGGCGGTCAGGGCGACGGAGGCGACGGGGGAGGTACGGACGGCGCGTGCGGCGGCGGCGCCGAGCGCCACGGCGCCGCCGGCGCACAGGGCCGTATGGAGTGCGCCCCAGCCCCGGTGGTCCCGCCACAGCACGTGTTCCACGGCGCCCGCGGCCCTGCCGAACACGGCGACCGGGTGTCCGCGGCGCGGATCGCCGAGGAGGAGGTCACCGAGGAGGCCGGAGGCGGCGCCGTACGCGAAGACGCGATCGGCACCCATGGGTTCAGCCGACTTCGGGGTCGGGCAGAGCGTCGCTGATGAACCTCGGTCGGCAGCCGCGCATGGCGATATGTCCTCACTCAGGGTGTCCGCGCCCTGGTTCGACGAGACCGGCGGTGAGAGTTCCTGGCTCCCGGGGTTCCTACCCCGGTGACAGTGGCGGGACCGCGCCGGATTCGCACCGGCTTCCTCTCCTGCCGCCGTACATGGCTCCGGCAGTCCACCACGCGCCGCGAACACCCGTCAACTCGCCGTTGACCTGCGACGGGATACTGAGATGAGGCCCACACCGCCGACGCGAAACGCCCGCCCCGCCCGTTCGCCGAGGTGGCGACACGGGCGGGGCGGGCGTTGCGACGCTCTTGCTCTCGGGGCCTGGGCCGTGGTCCTGACCGGCTTTCAGCCCTTGCCGACGATGAGGTAGATGCCGTAGGCCACCGCGGCGAAGCAGGCGGCGAAGCAGACGTAGGCGCCGGTGACCGCGAGGGCCCCGCCGCCGTTGCCCTGCGCGACGGCCCGCTCCCGCCGGGACAGTCCCGCGATGCCGAGGGTGAACAGTGCCACCAGGCCCACGGTGACCGCGAGGCTGACGCCGAAGACGGAGCCGAGGGCTGCCCAGTCGATCTTCATGGTGATGCTTCCTTGGGTACCGGGTGGTCGGGAGTCAGACGGTGGCGGCCGGCGGGGTGGCCGGAGCCGAGGCGGTCGACGGGTCGATGACGGGCGCGGTCGCCTGAGCGGGGATCCTCGCCGCGAGTTCCTCGGCCGCCGGGGTGGCGAGGGCGTCGCTCACCGAGGCCGCGAGGGACTCGACAGCGGTGGGGTCGACGGCGGGGGACCCGGCCGTCGACCCCACCGCTGTC
>NZ_MUBM01000417.1 GCF_002154505.1 Streptomyces carpinensis
AGGCCCTGTCGTCAAATTCCCGCCTGCCCGGCGGCGTCTGGCACGCACTCCCCCACTGCCGTAAGGGCGTGCGGGGACGCCCAGCGGCGTTGCCGAACCGACAGCACGTCTAGGCCCGCTCGCGGTGGCTGGTGTCGCACCACGGGTAGCGGCGGCTGCGGCGGCAGGTGCACAGGGCGACACGGAACCGGTCGGAGAACACCTTGGTGCCGTCCTCCAGCTCCACCTCGACCGGACCGTCGACGAGGATCGGACCACGTCGCTGCATCGTCACCCGGCGAGGGGGCTCGGGGTGCGGGTCGCCCCGCGGGCTGTCAGAGGGGACGTTCGGCACGGATGACCACCAGCTCTTCCCTCGCGTCGGCCGCGTTCAGCAGCCCGCGCTCACGCAGCCAGCCCTGCCTGGACCGCAGCACCGGGCCGAAGGGGATCCAGCGGCGGCGCACCACGGCGGCCTTCAGGCCCGCCGCGCGCAGCAGGTGCAGGCTGTGGCCGGGGCCGCTGAGCGCGGACTGGACGAGCAGCAGCACGCCGCCGGGCCGCAGCAGCGCGGGCGCGTCCCGGCAGATCCGGTCCAGCACCAGACGCCCGTCGCGCCCGGCGTCCCAGGAGCGGGACCTGCCGTGCGGCGTGCGCCGGGCGTCGGGTGCCGGCATGTACGGCGGATTGGCCAGGATGGCGTCGAAGGTCCGGCCGCGCACGGGACCGAAGAGGTTCCCCTGGAGGGCGCGGAGCGGGAGCCTTGCCAGCCAGGCGTTGAGGCGGGCCGTCCACACCGCCCGCCAGGACACGTCGACCGCCGTCACCTCGGCACCGCGCCGCGCGGCCGCCAGTGCCAGCGCGCCGCTCCCGGTGCCCACGTCGAGGACCTGTGCGCCCGGCCGGAGCGGCTCGTCGGACAGGACCTCGATCAGCAGCGCGGTGTCGTCCTGCGGGGCGTAGACACCCGGAAATACTCGTTCACTCACGCACCGCGTGTACCCCGGTGCTCACGACATATGGGCTGTCTCCGCCGCATCGAGCGGGGCGCGCAGCGACGACCGGCCCGCCCGCCAGTCGGCCAGCAGCCGGCCGCCGAAGCGGTCCTCGAGGTGTCCCGTCGCGTCGATGCCGAAGGCGACGTCCGGCGCCAGGTGCGGCTCCTCGTCGAGCAGTCCGGCGATCACCTCGTGGCGGACGACCTGTTCGTGCACCGCGTCGGCCTCGACGTGTTCGTCGTAGAAGAACTCGGCGGCCGGACCGGCACCCGTGCGGCGCATCGCCTCGGCCAGCCGCCGGGAACCGGGGGAGGAGGTGATCTCGACCGCGGCGAAGTGGCCCACCAGTGCGCCGCGCAGCTCGCGGTGCAGACCGAACAGGGACATGAGGTTCACGGTGGCCAGGGCCTCGGCCGAGGCCGCGTCCAGATAGCGGCCGTACGCCGTGTCCAGGCCCAGGTCCGTCATCAGGTCGGCGAAGAGGCGGGCGTGCACTCGGTCGGCCCGCCCGCCGCCGTACTCGTCGAACTCCACTGCGGCCATGGCCGCCTTGGCACGGCCCCACAGCCGGGGCAGCACCCAGGCGTGCGGGTCCGCCTCCTTGAGGTGGTACAGGGAGCGCTGGGCGGCGTACTCGCGCAGCTGCCACAGCTCGCCCTCGTCCCGGAGGTAGTGCGAGACGCCCGTGCCCCGGACCGGCTCCACGAGCAGCCCGGCGAGCGCGTCGTCGAGGCTGCCGTGCCCGGGGGTGTCGGCGCGCAGGGTCGCGAGGAAGCGCTGCTCCATCGCCGCGCGCACGCGCAGCAGACCCGGGTCCCACTCGAGGTGGGGGGCGACGTCCGCGAAGCCGCGGTAGTGCAGCTCGTAGCACAGGTACAGGGCGAGCTGGAGATCGTCGCCGTACGCCAGCGCGCCGGCGGCGTCCTCGGGGCGAGGCAGCGGGCCGGTGTCCCGCAGGTACGCCGTCAGGGCCGCGGAGACCGGCCCCCGCGCGGGCGGCAGCTCGGGCCCTCGGTGATCGTGATCCATGTGACGCGGGTACCCGCGCGGTGCCCGGCCATCCACCGGGCGATCCGTGCCGGGCGCCGCGTCCACGGGCGCTCAGTTCCTCTCGGCCTCCCCGTGAGCCTCGGCTTCCCCCTGGGCCTCCTCCTGGGCCCGCTCGTTCGGGGTGATCGTCTCCGCGGCCTCGCCCCGGTGGCGCCGTTCCCGGGAGTCGTCGACGTCGGTCTCGGCGTTCTCGATCTCGTGCAGGATCTCACCGGTGGCGGTGTCCGGATGCTCCCGGCGCCGCCCGCTGTCGTTCCGGCTCATGGCCCTCTCCTTTCTCTTCGCCTCTCTTCGCTCCCGTAGCGGTGCTCGGCGGCCTCTCTCCCGTCTCAGTTCCCGGCGGTCGCGATGCGCAGCGGTGCGGGTACCCGGGGCGCGGTCTCCTCGTGGACCCGGGAGACCTCCGCCCACCAGGACGGTCCGTCCTCGATGTGCCGCAGCAGCACTCCCTCGCGGATCGCCCAGGGGCAGACGGTGACCGACTTCAGGCCGGTCAGCTTCATCGCCGTGTGCCCGACGACCGCGCCGGCCAGGCTCTGCGCGGCGCGCGGCGCGGAGATGCCGGGCAGCTCGGCGCGCTCGGCGGCGGGCAGGGCGGCCAGCCGGTCGATCGCCCGGCGCAGCGCCGCGCGGTGCAACTGCCGTTCCACGAACGGGCCGTGCCGCCCGGGCGCGGCCCCGCACAGGCGCCCCAGCTGCTGGAACGTGCGGGAGGTGACCACCGCGGTGCGCGGCCCCTCCCAGCGGATGCGGGCGGCCACGTCCCGCAGCTGGTGCCGGACCCTGCGCCGCAGCTCCTTCAGCTGCTCGGGGGACGGCGGATCGGCGTCCGGGAAGAACTCGTGGGTCAGCCGTCCGGCGCCGAGCGGCAGCGAGGCCACGAAGTCGGGCAACCGGCCCCGCCCGAAAGCCACTTCGAGCGAGCCGCCGCCGATGTCGAGCAGCGCCAGGGGCCCGGACCGCCAGCCCATCCAGCGCCGCGCCCCGAGGAAGGTCAGCTCGGCCTCCACCTCGCCCGGCAGCGTGCACAGCGCGACTCCGGTGCGCGCCCGGACGGTGCGCAGCACGCGCAGCCGGTTCGGGGCGCCGCGCACCACGGCGGTCGCGAAGGCCAGCGGTTCGGCCGCGCCCCACCGGGCCGCGGTCGCGCTCGCCTCGCCGACCGCCTGGACTAGCCGCTCCACCGCCTCGTCCGCTATGTCCTCCCCGGGTGTGACCTGCTCCGACAGCCGCAGGCGCCACTTGGCGGTGTGCACCGGCAGCGGTACCCCGCCCTGCGCGTCCGCCACCACCAGCCGGACGGTGTTCGACCCCACATCCACCACGCTGATTCGCATGGGCCGGTGGGTACCCCGCAGCGGGATCGTGTACGCCTTCGGTGGAGGTAGCGGCGCATGAACGGCGGGGAAACGACGCGGAAACGGCCGATCCTCCGGCCCCGGGTGTGTATGCCTTGACTGGAATATAACCGTGAAGGCATATTAGGTCTCGTGTCCGATGCCGTTCTCTGGTCCGCACTCGCCGACCCCCACCGGCGTGCCATCGTCGCCCTGCTCCTCGAGCGGCCGCGGTCGGTCGGTGAGATCGTCCAGGCGTGCAGGCTGAGCCAGCCGAGCACCTCCAAGCATCTGCGGGTGCTGCGCGACGCGGGCCTGGTGCGGGTGCGGCAGGACGCTCAGCGCCGGGTCTACGCCCTCGACCCGGCCCCGATGGCGGCGCTGGACGCCTGGCTCGCCCCCTACCGCAGGCTCTGGAACGAGAGCCTCGACGCGCTGGGCCGTCGCCTCGACGCCGTACCGGAAGACACCGAGGAACCCCCTCCGCAAGCCCAGAAGGACTGATCCCCATGTCCGCCGACCTCACCGGCACCTATCTGACGCTCGACGACGGCCGCCCCGCCGTCCGCTTCAGCCGCACCTACGACCACCCCGTGGAGCGCGTCTGGCACTTCGTCACCGACCCGGGCGAACTCGCCCAGTGGTTCCCGTTCCGGGCGCAGATGGACCTGCGCCCCGGCGGCACCATCACGTTCAGCGGCGAGAAGGGTGCGGAGGACTTCACGGGCACCGTGCTCGCCGTCGGCCCGCCCCGGCACCTGTCGTTCGGGTGGGGCGGCGACGAACTCCACTTCGACCTCGAACGGCTCGACGACAAGCGCACCCGTTTCACGCTCACCAACGTCCTGGCCGCCGAGAACACCGCCGCCCGCAACGGAGCCGGGTGGGAGGTGTGCCTGGCCGCCCTGGACGCGCTGGCGCGCGGCGAGCGCTTCGAGGGCCCGCACGCCGGGGTCAGCGCCCCCTGGCAGGGGTTCTACGACGGCTACGTCGCGGCCGGATTCCCCTCCGGGGCGGTGATCCCCGGAGGGGACCGACCGTCCGGAGACTGACCGGAGGGGACGGCCGGCAGTTGAGGGGGCGGTCCGCCCGGGCGGCTGCAGGAGCCCGCGCCGACCGGCGCGGACCTCACGCCAGTTGGCGCCGCACCAGCTCGTGCAGCCGGCCGCCGGTGTCCGCGAGCAGTTCGGCGGGCGGGCCCTGCTGGATGACCCGGCCCTCCTCCATGACGACCACCCGGTCGGCGTCCAGCACCGTGGACAGGCGGTGCGCGATGACCACACGCGTGGCGTTCAGCTTGCGGGTGCTCTCGATCACGGTGCGCTGGGTGTCGTTGTCCAGGGCGCTGGTCGCCTCGTCGAAGAAGAGGATGCGGGGACGCCGCACCAGCGCCTGGGCGATCATCAGCCGTTGCCGCTGTCCGCCCGAGACCGCGCCACCGCCCGAGACGATGGTGTGCAGACCCATGGGCATCCGCCTGATGTCCTCGGCCAGCCCCGCCATCTCCGCCGCCGCCATCGCCTCCTCCGGCGAGCAGGGCTCGGTGCCGCGGATGACGTCCAGGATCGAGCCGTTGAACGGCTGGGCGTGCTGCAGCACCACCCCGCACTGCCGGCGCACCGCGGACTGGTCGAGCGCCGCCAGATCCTGACCGTCGTACAGCACACTGCCCGACAGCGGCCGGTCGAAGCCGATCAGCAGCCGCAGCAGCGTCGACTTGCCGCAGCCGCTGGGCCCGACGATCGCCACGAACTCGCCGGGCCGCATCTGGAACGACACGTCGTCCAGGACCAGCGGGCCGTCGTCGGCGTACCGGAACGACAGCCGCCGCGCCTCGATCGCCCCGGACAGCGGTCCCGGCCGGGTGCTCGCCGTGCGCACCTCCGGTGCTGCGTCCAGCACCGGCCGGATCTCCTCGAACAGCGGCAGCGCGGCCACCGCCGAGACGAACGCGCCGGTCAGCTGGGTGACCGAGGTCAGCACCATCGTCACCGAGGTGTTGAAGGTGAGGAAGGCCGCCGCCGACATCGAGCCGCGCGCCGGACCGGCCAGCAGCATGAACATCAGCAGGGTGCACACCGGCAGGTACACCGCGCCGAGCACCGTGGTGAGGTTCTTGATCCGGCCCACCTTCTGCTGCAGCTCGCGGCTGTCCGCGAACCGGTCGGCCCAGGCCGCGTACGCGTAGTTCTCGGCCGCCGCCACCCGCAGTTTCGGCAGCCCGCGCAGGGTCTGGAAGGCCTGGTTGTTCAGCTTGTTGGTGAGCACCACCAGCCGCCGCTGCCAGCGCACCTGCCACAGGCCGAGCCCCAGGAACACGGCCGCGATCACGACGAGCATGCCGATCGCCGCCAGCGCCATCGAGGCGCTGTACCAGAACAGCAGCGCCAGGTTCATCACGCCCACGGTCACCGACTGGGCGACGACCGGCCCGACCCCCGCCAGCAGCCTGCGGATGGCGCTGATCCCCATGGCGGCACTCGCCAGCTCGCCGGTGGAGCGCTCGGTGAAGAACTTCGTCGGCAGGCGCAGCAGCCGGTCCCACACGGCCGGTTGGAGGGTCGCCTCGATACGTCCCTCCAGCCGCAGGATGGTCAGGTTCTCCAGGAGCATGAAGGCCGCCGCCACCAGGCCGCTGACCATCACCGCCAGACACACCTGCGCGATCGGCCCCTGCTCGGCCCGCGGCACGTACTGGCCGAGCACCTTGCCGGTCGCGATCGGCACCAGCGCCCCGATCGCGACCGTCACCAGCCCGCTGACCAGCAGGTTCAGCAGGTCACCGCGAGTGCCGCCGAGGCTGAAGCGGAGCAGCCCGACGAGGCCGAGCCGGCGGTCGGGCAGCGGCCGGTAGAACATCACGGCACGTGGTTCGAACTCCTGTGCGTTCGCCTTCTCGATCGGCGTCTCCCGCCCGGTCGCGGGGTGCACGGCGACGTAGCCGCCGCGCCGCCACAGCAGCGCGACCGGCGCGCCCGACAGCGCCCGGTGGCCCACCAGCGGGCCGACGTTCTCCCGCCACCAGGCGCCCCGCAGACGTACGGCCCTGGTGCGCACCCGGGAGGCCAGGGCGACCCGCTCCACCGGGTCGAGCCGGTCGCTGCCGGTACCGGGCTGCGGCGCCGCGGCCAGCGAGATGCCGGCGGCGCGCGCGACCAGCGCGCAGGCCGCGTACGTGGCATCCGCGTCGGCCGCCGTGGCGCGCTTGGCCGAGGACCGCCCGATGGACGCCAGCAGCGTCCGGTCGGCCTGGGCACGGACCGCCTCACCGGCCTTGATGCCCGCCGCCGTCCGGGTCTCGTGGCTGCGCTCCAGCTCCTCGATCCAGCGGTCCAGCGAGGTCAGCAGCCGGTACTGCTGGTCCACCATGCTCTGCCACAGGGCGGGGTCCATCAGCAGGTCGGCCGCCGCCTCGGCGCCGTACAGCGACCCGTACTGCACACTGCCCGGCGGCACCTGCATCCAGAACACGTCGTCGTCGGCGGGCGCCGCGGACCGGTCCTCGGCCATCGGCGCCTGGAACAGCACCGACAGGCTGCGTCCCACGCCGAGCGCGAGGGCGTACTCCAGGGGGCTGGTCGTCGGCGGCACGTACTGGGGGTTGCCGTACTCGTCGTACGACCAGGTCTGGGTGCCCGCCGGCTGGTACAGCTCGCGCAGCCCGATGCGGTGCACCACGCAGTCGCGCAACGGGCGCGCGACCAGGGTGTGCTGAGGGCCCGCGACCGGACCCAGCAGCAGCGAGCCCGCCTCCAGCCGGCCCAGGTGGTGCCAGTGGCCCTGCTGCGCCGCGTCCACCGCGAACAGGTCCACCGCACCGGACGCGACCAGCCACAGCACCTGCGGCCCTTCCAGATCGAGCCGGGTCAGACCGGTGCAGTCGACCGGCGTGCCCAGGGAGGCGAGCGCACCGAGTACGAGATCGCCTTCGCCGACGGTTGTCATCTCACCGCTCCCTGACCAGTGCCGCGTACGCGCCGCCACGCGCCACCAGTTCCTCGTGCCGCCCGCGCTCGACGACCGTGCCGTGCTGGAGTACGACGATCTCGTCGCTGTCGCGCACGGTGGACAGCCGGTGCGCGATCACCACGCAGGCGCAGCCGCGCCGCCGCAGGTTGTCCATGACGACCTGCTCGGTCTCGGCGTCCAGCGCGCTCGTCACCTCGTCGAGGACGAGGATGCTGGGCTGGCGCACCAGCGCCCGCGCGATCTCGAGACGTTGCCGCTGCCCGCCGGAGAAGTTCCGGCCGTCCTGCTCGACCGGGCTGTGGATGCCGCCTGGCCGGCGCACCACGACGTCGTACAGGGCGGCGTCGCGCAGCGCCTCCACCACGGCGTCGTCCGGGATCGACGGATCCCACAGGGCCACGTTGTCGCGGACGGTGCCCTCGAAGAGGAACACGTCCTGGTCGACGAAGGACACGGAGGCGGCCAGGGCGCCCCGGGGGATGTCCTCCAGCCGCTGCCCGTCGATGCGGATCACGCCCTCCCAGGGTGTGTACAGGCCCGAGATCAGCCGGGAGACCGTCGACTTGCCGCTGCCCGAGCCGCCGACCAGCGCCACCTGCTGCCCCGGGCCGACGGTCAGGTCGAAGCCGGTCAGCAGCGGCTTGTCCAGCGGGCTGTAGCCGAAGCTGATGTTCTGCAACTCGACATGGCCGTGCAGCCGGCGGGTGGAGTCGCCCGTGCCGGGACGGGCGTAGAGCGGGTCCGCCCGGAAGTTCTCGACATCCTTGAGGCGGGCCACGTCGGCCGCGAAGTCCTGGATGCGTCCCGCCACACCGTTGAGGCGGGTCAGCGGCGCGGTGAACCGGGTCACCAGCGCCTGGAAGGCGACCAGCAGGCCGACCGAGATGTGGCCCTCGATGGCCCGCATGCCGCCGATCCACAGGATCAGCGCGCTGTTGAGCGTCGCCAGCGTCGGCGCGACCACGCCCAGCCAGGCGCTCGGCACCCCCAGCCGCTGCTGCTCCTCCAGCGTGGTGGCGTGCTGCCCGGCCCAGGTGCGGAAGTAGCCGTCCTCGCCGCCGGTCGCCTTCATCGTCTCGATGAGCTGGAGCCCGGTGTAGGCGGTGTTGGTCAGCCGCGCCGTGTCAGCGCGCAGCTTCGCCGTCCGCGTCGCGCGCAGCCGTATGACCACCCGCATCGCCACGATGTTGAGCAGCGCCACACCGATGCCGACGAACGTCAGCTGCGGGTCGTAGGTGTAGAGCAGCACCGCGTAGAGCACCACGACCACCGCGTCGACGCCCGCCGCCGCGAGGTCGCGGGCCAGCGTCTCGGCGACCTGGTCGTTGGACTGCAGCCGCTGCACCAGGTCGGCCGGGCTGCGCTGGGCGAAGAACGTCACCGGCAGCCGCAGCAGATGGCGCAGGAAGCGGGCGCCGGCGAGGGTGGAGGAGATCACCCGGCCGTGCAGCAGGTTGGCCTGCTGGAGCCAGGTCAGCACCAGCGTGAGCAGCACGCACGCGCCCATCGACGCGAACAGCACGCCCAGCAGCGACGTCTGCCCGCCGATGAGGTAGGTGTCGATGTAGGTGCGGCTGAGCGCGGGCACCGCCGCACCGACCACGACCAGCAGCAGGCTCGCCAGCATCGCCGCCGGCAGGGCGCCCGCGGTGCCCCGCAGCCGGGCCGGCATGGCGCCCAGGATGCCGGGCCTGCGCCCGCCCCGGGTGAAGCCCTCACCCGGCTCCAGCACCAGCACCACGCCGGTGAAGCTGGTGTCGAAGTCCTCCATGGGGACGAAACGGCGGCCCTTCGCGGGGTCGTTGACGTACACCCCGCGCCGGCCCAGGCGGCGGCCGATGCCGTCGTAGACGACGTAGTGGTTGAACTCCCAGAAGAGGATGGCCGGCGCCTTCACCTCGGCGAGGGCGGCGGTGTCCATCTGCATGCCCTTGGCCGTCAGGCCGTAACTCCGGGCCGCCTTCAGCAGGTTGCTGGCGCGCGAGCCGTCGCGGGAGACACCGCAGGCGATGCGCAGCTCCTCCAGCGGGACATGGCGGCCGTAGTGGCCGAGCACCATGGCGAGCGAGGCGGCTCCGCACTCCACGGCCTCCATCTGGAGCACCGTGGGTGTACGGACGGCCCGGCCCCGTCCCTTGGGAACCGGGCGCTTGGGCGGGGCCGCGCGCCGGCGGCCGCGGGTCTCGGGAGCGGTGGTGGTCACGGCAGCAGCCAATCGACGGGGCGCTGGTCGGCCAGGCGGATCGAGGCCGTGGCCAGGGTCATGGAGTCGAGGCGGAACGGTGGGCCGTCCGCGGACGACCACCGGTAGCCGCTCTTGGTCGTGGACGACGTGTCGAGCCGGACCAGCACGGCGACCGGGCGCCCCTTCCTGGTGAACTGCTCGCCCAGCTGGCTGTCCCCGAGGAAGGCGGCGATCTGCTGGGCCGACTGCGCCGAGCGGTCCACCGACTTCACATGGCCGCGCAGCACACCGTAGCGCTGGGCAGGCACGGAGGACACGGTCAGGTCGACGGCGGCCTCGGCGGGGACGGAGGCGGCGTTCTGGGCGGGGACGTACACGGTGGCGTACAGCGGGTCCGAGGCGTGGGCCACCTTCTCGACGGCGGCGACGTTCGCGCCGGTGGAGATGATCTGCCCGATGGTGGCGGCGAGTGCGGTGATCCGGCCCGCGGCGACGGTACGGACGACCGACTCGCCCTGAGCCGTCCGCACCTTCAGGACGGGCGAGTTCGCGGGCAGGCGCCGCCCCTCCTCGGCGAGCACCGCGGTGACCTGACCGGCGACCGGGCTCTGCAGGACGTAGCTGCCCTGCCCATGGGTGAGGACGGCCTGCGCGGAGACCGTGGAGGCCACGGATCCGGTCACGGCCCAGATGCAGGCGGCGGCCATCGCGACCAGCGTGACGGAGAGCACGAGCCAGCCCTGCGGGCGGGCGAGCCGGACCGGGAGGTCGAGCTCTTCGGGCGACTGCAGCTTGGCGAGGGCCTGTTGGCGGAACTGCACGGAACCTTCCCTCACCTGGGGAGAGATGTCACGGGGAGCTTCAGGACGTCCGAGAGCCCCGGAACCGCGGACGGCTCCGGGACTCAGCGGTGACGCGGTGCGATCAGAGACCGGCGACCAGGTTGGCGACCGGGGCGACGTTCAGGCCGGTCACACCCTCGACGGTGCCGATGGCCGTGTCGGCCAGGCCGCTCACCGGGGCAATGCCGTCCACCAGGCCGGTGGCGGTGCCGAGAGCGTTCACGGCCAGGCCGCCGGAGACGTTGTCGAGCTCGGCGTCGGAGATCTCGACGGTCTCAACCTGGGGGGTGGAGTTCATGTTGGAACTTCCCTTCCTATGGGGGTTTTCACAAAAGGGGGAAAGCGGCCCATCTGGGGACAGATGGACGGCCGCGACCGCGGGTGCCGGGCGCCGGCTTTCTCAGCGCCCGGCGAGCCCCCGCGGTGCGTTGGATCAAAGCACGGTGCCAGCTGCGGATTCCACTCAACCAGGCCCCCCACCTGGGAACTTGTCGCTCCTTCAAACGTATCCGTGCACGTTCGGGCACGAGTTGTCGGCGACTTCTTCACATGGCCCACGGCATCGGCCCGTCCAGACTCTTGCCTATGGGGCGACGAATCCGGCACTCCGGGCCAAAGGCATCTTCGGCGATGCGCGGTTGTGCAGATCCGCCGTACACGGTGACTCCGTTGGGCATTCGCTGTGCAGATTCGCTGAAGCCAGGATTCCGGTCTTGATCCATGGCGGTTCGTCGACGGAACGTTGTCGATCGATTGCTTGGCGTGTCCGTCCGCGACGCCGCCCGTGGTCCCCCGGCGCGTGCGTCTTGCCCCGCCGCGCCCGGCGGCCGGTCGCCGATTCCGCGCGTCGTGGCGCCAGTTGGCGAACGGAATTGAACGTGCCGCCCGAGTCGTGCGTACCAACAGCCATCCAGGCGCCCCCCAACGCACTGCCGGACGGCGGCACGGCCCCGTCCCCAGGAGGTCGAGAAGTTTGAGTCACAAGCGAATTCCGAAGCGCAAGGCCGCGATAGCGGCGGGCGGCGTGGTGGCGCTCGGCGCGGCGGCGATGCTGCTCCCGAACGCGAACGCCTCCCAGGACGGCGCGGCGGACGGGGCCACACCGAGGACCCTCAAGGCGACGGACGCGTCGGACCTCGCCGCACAGCTGGCCACGTCGCTCGGCGCCGCCTTCGCCGGCTCCTACTACGACAGCGCCAGGCAGCAGTTGGTCGTGAACGTGGTCGGCGGCGACGACAACGTGTTCGCCCAGGCGGAGAAGGCGGGCGCGGCCGTCCGTCGGGTCGGCAACACCGTCGCAAGTCTCCAGTCGGCCGCGCGGACCCTCAAGGCCAGGGCCACCATCCCCGGCACCTCATGGGCCGTCGACCCGAGGACGAACAAGGTCGTGGTCACCGCCGACCGAACCGTCACCGGCGCCAGGTGGAACAGACTCCGGTCCACCGTCCAGGGCCTCGGCTCCGCGACGGCGACCCTGAGGAAGTCCGCCGGCACCTTCAAGACCTTCGCCGCCGGCGGCGACGCCATCTTCGCCCAGGCGCAGGGCGGCACCGTCCGCTGCTCCCTCGGCTTCAACGTCACGGCGAGCGACGGCAGTCCCGCCTTCCTGACCGCGGGTCACTGCGGTGTCGCGGCCAAGCAGTGGGCCGACTCGCAGAACGGGCAGCCGGTCGCCACGGTGGACCAGGCCACCTTCCCGGGCAACGACTTCTCCCTGGTCAAGTACGACGACCCGAACACCCGGGCCCCGAGCGAGGTCGACGTCGGCAACGGGCAGACCGTCCAGATCACCCAGGCCGCCGACGCCACGGTCGGAGAGACCGTCTTCCGCGTGGGCAGCACCACCGGCCTGCACAACGGGGCCGTCACCGGTCTCGACGCCACCGTCAACTTCCAGAGCGAGACCGACCCGAACGGCGTCGACACCGTCAACGGCCTCATCCAGACGGACGTCTGCGCCGAGCCGGGGGACAGCGGGGGCTCGCTGTTCACCCAGGACGGCAGCGCGGTCGGCCTGACCTCGGGCGGCAGCGGCGACTGCACCCAGGGTGGCGAGACCTTCTTCCAGCCGGTCACCGCGGCGCTGCAGGCGACCGGCGCGACGCTAGGCGCCGGCGGCGGGAACGGCGCGGGCGCGGGCGGCAACGGCGGCGGTGCGGCCGGGAACGGCACCGGCGCCGGGGACCCGCAGCCCGGCGGCGACCAGTCCGGCGCCGGCTCCGGGACCGCCACCGCGCCCGTCGACCCGTCGGGCACCGGGGCCGGCTCCGGCGCGGCCGACGGCTCCGGCGCGGCCGAGGGCCGGGGGGCGGCACAGAGCCACTGACCGGCGCTCCGGCGGTTCCCACCGGTCAGTGGATCGGTCCGGCCCTCCGGCGGAACGGCCGGACCGAACCCTTGTGTCACCGGGCGGTGCGGCCGGTGTCCCGGGGGTGCCCACCGGCCGTCGTCGTCCGGCGGCTCCCGGCCCCACGCCCGTCCACCCCGGCCTCAGCGGTCCCCCCGCGCCCGCAGCAACAGCACCGCCACGTCGTCGACCCGCTCCCCGACCACCGTCGACCGCTGCACCAGGCAGTCGGCCAGCTCGCCCAGTGGCACGTCCCCGACCTCGCCGAACCGTTGTCCCAGCTCGACGAGCGCGTCCTCGATGTCCACACCGGGCGACTCGACGAGTCCGTCGGTGTAGAGGGCGAGCACCGAGCCGGGGGCGAGGTCGACACGTGTGGTCGGATACGTGGCGGCCGGGTCGATGCCCAGCAGCGGGCCGCCGGCCAGGTCGAGCACGCGCACCCTTCCGTCCGGCCGTCTCAGCAGGGGCGGGGGGTGCCCCGCCCGGGACATCACGGCGGAGCTGTCGGCCGGATCGAGCCGCAGGTACAGGCAGCTGGCGAACAGCTCGACCCCGAGGTCGATCAGCAGCCGGTTGGTGCTCCGCATGACCTCCTGCGGCTCCTGACCGACCGTCGTGTAGGCCCGTACGGCGGTGCGCAGCTGGCCCATCAGCCCGGCGGCGGTCACGTTGTGGCCCTGCACGTCCCCGATCACGGCGGCGGCCGTCGGCCGGGTCGGCACCAGGTCGTAGAAGTCGCCGCCGATCTCCATGCCCTGGGTGGCCGGCAGATAGCGGGCCGCCGCGTCGAAACCCGGCAGCCGCGGCAGCGAGCGCGGCAGCAGCGCCTGCTGAAGACCGTGGGCGAGCCGGTGCTTGGCGTCGTAGAGCCGGGCCCGCTCCAGCGCCTGCGCGATCAGCCCGCCCAGGCTCGTCAGCACGGCGCGCTCGTCCGCGGGGAAAGGGTGCGGCTCGGTGTAGGCCAGCACGCAGGTGCCCACCGGGCGCCCGGACGCGATGAGCGGCAGATACGCCCAGGCGGCGAAGCCGTCACGGACCGCGTACCGGCTCGGATACAGCCGCTCCAGCTGCTGCCGGGAGTCGAAGAACGCGGGCGCCCCGGTGGACAGCACCCGCGTGCTCGGGGTCGGAGCGGAAAGCGGAGTCCCGTGGAACTGTTCGACGGCCCGCGCGTCCCGGTAGCCGCGGTGCCCCAGCACGTGCAGCCGCCCGGACTCGGAACCGAGGATCATCAGGGCCTGGCTGCCGACGGCCGGGACGATCTCGTCGGCGACGAGCTGCACCACGTCCTGCACGCCCACCGCCTCGGTCAGCGCCCCGGCCAGCCCCAGGACCTGCGAGATCGTCACCAGACTGGACGGCGAGGAGCCCTCGCCGGGCGGGGGCGCGCCGCGGCCGAGCTCCGCCACCGCCCGGGCCCGGCTGATCCGGACGCTCAGCCCGGTGGTGCTCGGATACATACGGAACGACAGCCAGTCCCCGGGCGGGCGCAGCGCCACGAAGGACGTGACGTGCTGGCTGAGCAGCGAGCCCCGGTAGCGGTCCTCGTACATCGGGTCGTTCAGCCAGGGCACCGACGCCCACAGCCGGGTGCCGAGCAGCTCGCCGGCGGGCAGGCCGAGCAGACCGGCCGCGGCGGCGTTGGCGAAGGACACCCGGCCGTGCAGATCGAGCGAGACAAGCCCGTACGGCAGGCGCTGCACCATCCGGGCGGCCTCGACCGAGCCCAGGGTCCCGGCCGCCCCGCCGGCCGGCGGGGCGGCGAGCAGATCCGGCTCAGGGAGCACCGGCCGGCGCTCGACCGCCGACCGTTCCAGACGCAGCGCCAGCCGGTCGCAGGCGGCGGTCAGATGCTCCCGCTCCCAGTCGGCCAGCACCGGTGGGTGTGCGGCCGGCCAGGTCACGAAGACGGCGCCGTACACGGCGGACCCGGTCGCCAGGGGCAGCGCGGCGAGCGCGAACGGATAGGGGAGGACCACGGCGATCCGCGGGAAGCGGCGGGCCATCTCCTCCTCCCCGCCGACCCAGACCAGCCGTCGCTCACGCACCGCCTGGGCGACCGGGATCGGCGCGCTCAGACCGACCCGCTCCCAGGGCGCGGCGAACGCGCGGGGCATGCCGGCCATCACCGCCATCTCCAGCACCGGCTGGTCGGGCGCGAGCAGATACACGGCCCCGGAGTGCGCGTGCACCTCGTCCAACATGGCGGCCAGCGCCAGGGACAGCAGCGGTCTGTCGACGCCTCCGGTCCCGGCCGGCGGTGGCTGTCCGGACGTCCGTTGCTCGGACACGCCGAGCACCTCCTCGCACACGCACGGCCGTGCGACGGGTCCCCCGGATCAAGGCTCTCTCCTGGAGGCCCGGCGCGCACGGCGAGCGCCGCTCGCGGGGCCGGCGGGGCGGACGCGGCCCGTGAGGCCGGTGATACCGGCCGTCCGGCACCGGGGCGGCCGACGCCCGGCGGACCCGGAGTCCGACCGGCTGGACGTACCGTCACAGGGGCTGCGCGGGCAGGCGATACGCGCTGTAATGTCCAACGTGGTCAGTGAGGGCGCTACGGCACGCAGAACGAGGACTTCGCGTGCCGAACTTGCCCTCCGGACGGTAACCGCCGCCACGGCCGCCGGCGACCGGCCCCGCCGCGTCCTGGAACAGGCCCTGGTCTTCACCTCGGCCGCCTTCGTCGGCGTCTACACCCGCGCCGAGTCCGGTGACGCGCTGTGCCTGTCGGAGTCCGTCGGCGTCCCGAGGACGCTGTACGGACTGCGTGACGCCTACCCCCTGACCGGGCGGTTCCCGTTGGCCCGCGCGCGCCGCAGCGGGCAGGCCCTGTGGCTCGGGCCCGATGAGCTCGCCGACTGCGCCGACGCCCGGCGGATGCCCGCGGGCGACCTTTTCATGGCGGCGCTGCCGCTGCCCGGCGACGGGGGCGGCTGTCTGCTCGCGGTCACCGAGAGCCCCGGCGGCTTCGACAGCGAGGACCGCGAGTGCCTCGAACTGGTCGCCGAGGCCGTCGCGTTCCCCGCGCCGATCGAGACGGCGCACGGCGAGGAGCTGCCGCCGGACGCGTTCAGCCTCGCCATGGACACCGGGCGGGTCGAGGTCGGCGACGACCTCCTGACCCTGTTCGGCATCGGCCGCGCCGACTTCGACGGCAAGGTCGAGACGCTGCTCGCGCTGACCGTGCCGGAGGATCTGCCGGCCCTGATGTCCGTGGTCGAGGCCGATCACATGTCCATCGGCGAGCGGGAGCTGGAGTTCCGCGTGCTGCAGCCCGACGGGCCACCCAGATGGCTGCGGCTGCGTGGCCGGCTGCTGCCCGGCGGCGAGGGCCGCCCGGCCCGCCTGGTCGGCACCGTCGCCGACGCCTCCACCCTGCGCCCGGGCGTCACCGACGTGGCCCGCGTCCAGCGGCTCGCCGCCGCCCTGGCGACCGCGGGCACCGTCCGGGACGTCAGCCAGGCCGTGGTCGCCGCGCTGCGCAAGCCGCTGCGGGCCGACCGGATCGCGCTCGCCGAGCTGGAGAACGACCGGCTGGTCGTCACCGTCCTCGACCCGCCCGAACCGGAGGCCTGGCCCGAACTGTGGCGCCTGGAGTGGCGCACCGAGTGGCCGGACGCGCCGGTGCGGGCCATGCCCACCCTGGCCGCCGCCCTCAGCGACGGCCGCCCCCAGATCTGGCCCGCCGGGACCGCCCTGGAGCCCGCCCTCGCCGAGGTCGGCCCCGGCGGGCTCGCGGTGCTGCCGCTGCCCGCGGCCGGCCGGATGGCCGGCGCCTGCCTGATCGGCTGGGACTCCCCGCACGACTTCGGCCCCGACGAACGCGCCCTGCTCACCGCCTCGGCCGGTCTGGCCGGCCAGGCCCTGATGCGCGCCCACGCCTTCGACGCCGAGCACGAACTCGTCGGCATGCTCCAACGGACCCTGCTGCCCCGCCGGCTGCCGAAACTGCCCGGCGCGGAGGCCGTGGCCCGCTATCTGCCCGCGACGGCCGGCCTGGAGGTCGGCGGCGACTGGTACGACGTGATCCCGCTGCCCGACAACCACGTCGCCCTCGTCATCGGCGACGTCCAGGGGCACAGCGCGGGCGCGGCCACCCTGATGGGGCAGATGCGCACCGCGCTGCGCGCCTACGCCGCCGAGGGCCACCCGCCGGACGTGGTCGTCTCGCACGCCAACCGGCTCCTGCTGGACATGGAGACCGACCTGTTCGCCACCTGCGCCTACGTCGACCTCGACATGGAGGCCGGCTCGGCCTGGTGCGTACGCGCCGGGCACCTGCCCCCGGTGCTGCGTCATCCGGACGGCAGCGTCGAGATCGCGGAGGCGGAGGGCGGGCCGCCCCTCGGAGTGCTCACCCAGGCGGACTTCCCGATGACCCCGCTGCGGCTCCAGCCCGGCACGGTGCTCGCCCTGACCACGGACGGCCTCGTGGAGTCCCCCGACGCGGACATCGACGACGGCATGGCCCGGCTCGCCGACGGCCTGGCCGCCGCCGACCCCGGCCACCTCGGGCTGGTCGCCGACGCCCTGCTGACCGACGTCGGCCGCAACGACGACATCGCCCTGCTGCTGGTGCGCTACGACGGCCTGGCCGTGCACCCGCTCAGGGAGACCTGGACCGTGTGGCGGGTGCCCGAGGCCGTCCGGCACGCCCGCCGGTTCACCCGGCGCACCCTGCGCTCCTGGGGCGTGGCCGCCGACGCCGACACCGCCCTCCTCGTCGTCTCCGAACTGGTCACCAACGCCCTCGTCCACACCGGCGGCCAGGTCCGCCTGGACCTCACCCTCGTCCACGACCGGCTGCGCATCGCGGTCGCCGACACCTCGCCGCGCACGCCCGTCAAACCGACGAGCATCGGCTGGGAGGCCACCGGCGGCCGCGGCATCGTCCTCGTCGAGGCCGTCTCGGCCACCTGGGGAACCCTGCCGGTCAGCGGCGGCAAGCAAGTGTGGAGCGAGCTCGTCCTGGAAGAGCGACCGGTGCCGGAGCAGTGACCCCGGGAAGCGACCGGCCCTGGGACAGCACGGGGACGGCGGACCCGAACGGACCCGCCACACGGGTGTGCCGCGCCCGGACACGGCAGGTCTCAGCCGCCGCGCACCCGTGCGGTGCTTAGGGTCCTGGGGTGTGTCACACACCTTCGAAGAGCTTGTGGCGAAACAGCGCGCGGCCGACGAGGCGCACACCCGGGTCGAGCAACTGAGGCAGAACTACGGGCCGCCCGCGCAGGAGCGGTGGACCGGCATGCAGAGCGAGACGTACGAGACGGCCTGGCGCGCCTGGCGCGACCTCGCCCGTGACCTGCAGGCCGCCCTGAACGAGTACGCGAGCGACGAGGGAAGGCCCCGCACCGAGATCGAGGCCGACGTGGAACGGGCCGCGCGGTCGGCCGAGGAGGGCGACGGCACCGGTCCGCACGGGCTGTGATCGGCGGTCCGGCCCGCCGGCCACGTATCCGCCGGCCGGGGGCGGGTACACGGCCGCCATGGACACCATCGGGTACGAAGCAGCCGCCGCGAGCTCGACCTTCGGGGCCGTCGTCATCGTGGTCGGCGGTCTGGTCCTCGTCGGAGTGCTGATATGGGCAGTCCGGCTCGGGATCAGAGTGAAGCAGCGCGAACCGAGGACCCCCCGGGGTGGCGAGCACCCGACCCTGCCGGATTCCGGGCCCGTCCACGAGACCCGGCAGCGACGCGAACCGGACGAGGTTCCGCGCGCCGAGGAGACGGGCCGCCGCCTGACCCCGCACGAGCTCGGGTCCACCGGCAGCAGGCGCAGCGGGGACCAGACCCGCCCGCGCTGGGACCGGGGCTCCAGTGGCTCCTTCGGCAGCGGGGGTCCTGGCGGCACGTGAACCGCAGGGACCGGACCCGCGGGGCCACCGGACCCGCGGGGTCGGTCGGGCCGCGGGCCGCACCCGCGGGGTCGGTCGGGCCGTGGGTTTGCCCCCGGCACACCCGGGGACCCGGTTTTTCCAGGCCCGCGGGGTCGCCGATCGCCGATCGAACCACCGGACGGGCCGGGACAGGACCGGACAGGACCGGACGCAGAAGGAAGATGAGGCGTCGTGACCGCGCACACCACTGACAAACCCCAAGCCCACCGTCCCCAGACGGGCTGGGCCGAGGCCCGCCGGCAGCGGGAGAACGGCGTGCGCACCTGTCTGCCCGCGGTCGACGATCGCGGCGGCTCGCGGTCGGACCGCCACGGCGCCGACTGGAACATCGTGCGGGGCGAGGACTGATCCGTCCGCCCGCAACCAGTCCTCGCCCCGCCACCCGGTCTCGTCAGCCGTGGGTCTTGGCCAGCAGTTCCAGGACCTCGGCGGTGGTGCCCGTCTCGCCCAGGCGCGGGAAGATCCGGGTCACGCTGTTGTGGTGGCCGTCCGCGTCCAGGTCGCTCATGGCGTCGGTGGCCAGCGTGACGTGGTAGCCGTGCTCATGGGCGGCTCGCGCGGTGGACTCCACACCGATGCTGGTCGCGATGCCCGTCAGCACGATCTGCGTCACCCCGCGGCGGCGCAGCTGCACGTCGAGGTCGGTGCCGTGGAAGGCGCCCCAGTTGTGCTTGGTGACGGTGACGTCGCCGCGGCCGGCCAGTTCGGGCACGATCACGTCCCAGCCCTCAGGGCGCTGCCCTCCGGCGTGCGCGCTCTCGGTGCGGCCGGGCGGTACGTCCGCGAAGTCGGGGGAGAAGGAGACGCGGACCAGCACGACGGGCAGGTCACGGGCGCGGAAGGCGTCGGCGAGCTCCACGGTGCGCGCGAGCACCTCGGCGCCGGAGTGGGGCGCGGTCGGTGCGCCGACGATGCCGGCCTGGAGGTCGATCACGACGAGGGCCGTGCGCGGGTCGAGGGCGGTGAGTGCCATGGGGTTCAGGCCTTTCGGGTCTTACGGGGGGCGAGTTGTGCGAGTGATCGGTCGGCCGGCGCGCTCGCCAGGAGCAGCACCGATCCGGCGATCATGAAAAGGGCCAGGCCGTGCAGCCCGGCCGTGTCGGCGCGGTGCGGGAAGAACCCCGCGGTGGCGGCGGAGGCGCCCAGTGCGCCGAGGTACATGAAGGTGCGCAGCAGCCCGGCGACCGAGGCGATCCGCGCCGGATCGGCCTGCCGGAAGAGCGCGTTCTGATTGGCGAGGCCGATCAGCCCCTGCGGGACGCCCATCACGACGCCCGCGGCGAGCAGCAGCCAAACCGGGCTGCCGGAGCCGACCAGCAGCAGGACGGCGCAGGCGGCGACCTGGACGGCGGCACCCACGACGAGTTTCGCCCGTACGGCCTCGCGACGCCCGGTCAGCACGGAGACGGTGAGCGCGGCGGCCGACAGCGGAAGCAGCACCAGCCCGGCCGTGGA
The DNA here is from genome assembly GCF_002154505.1 of Streptomyces carpinensis. Lineage (GTDB taxonomy): Bacteria > Actinomycetota > Actinomycetes > Streptomycetales > Streptomycetaceae > Streptomyces > Streptomyces carpinensis. Next base: position 20,066 of record NZ_MUBM01000417.1, read on the forward strand.
GGCGCTGAGGCCCCGGCCTTCCTCAAGCCACTGTGTGTAGCCGTACATGAAGGCGTAGGACGTGGTGTAGCCGAGCAGCTGACGCACGTACGTGGCCAGCAGCGGGACATTGCCGCCCAGCACCCGCAGGTCCACGAAGGGCTGCTGGGCCCGCAGCTCCCGTACCGCGAACGCGGCGCCGGTCGCGGCGGCGAGCAGCGGCAGGTACCAGTGGTCCGCCCGCGGTGCCATCAGGAACAGCATGAGCGACACGAGCGTGCCGGCGAACAGCACCATGCCGGGCAGGTCCAGGTCGCCGCGCGGGTGTGCGGTGCGCCGCTCCCTCGGCAGCCGCAGGGCGCCGAGGACCAGGCAGGCGGCGGACAGCGGTATGTTGACCGTGAACACGGCGCGCCAGCCGCCGCCTGCGATCAGCAGGCCGCCGAGCGCCGGGCCGACCACGGCCACCGTCTGGTTGGCCACGGCCAGCGCCGTCAGCACACCCGTCGGGCTGTCCTGTCCGGTCCGCTCGGCCTCGCGGCGCGTGAGCTGCATGGCCGCCGGGTACGCCGCCGAGGTTCCCAGGCCCAGCAGGACCCGCGCGCCGATCAGCGCGCCCAGCGTCGGGGCGAGTGCGCCGAGCAGGCCGGCCACTCCGACCAGGGCAGTACCCACGAGGTAGAGCCGGCGGGGCCCGTACATGTCCACGAGCCGTCCGACGACGGGCTGGCCGACCGCGGTCGCCAGGTAGAGCGCCGAGACCAGCCAGACCGTCCGGGCCGGCGGTGTCCCGAAGGCGGTACCGATCGGGACGAGGGCCACCGCGATCATCGAGGAGTTGATCGGGTTGAGGACCGACCCCAGGATCATGGGGGCGATCAGCCGGCGGTCGAAGGCGTCGGGGGCCGGCCGCGCGGTGCGGCGGCCGGCGCGCGGTCCGCTGCCGTCGCCGGTGGAGCCGGTGGTGTCTGCCGTGCCGGTGGTGTGCTGGGGGTCGCCGGGGGTGCGGGCGAGCCTCCCCGTCACGACTGCGTCAGCCGTTCCAGCAGCGCGAACGCCGTGAGGAGCGTCTGCCGTTCGTCCTCGGTGTACCGGTCCTCCAGGGCCCGGGTCAGCCACTCCGCGCGGACCTGCCGGTTGCCCTCGATGCGCTCGCGGCCGCTGTCGGTGAGGGTGACGAGCTGGCGCCGGCCGTCGTCGGGGTCGGGGCTGCGCCGGATGAGTCCGGACTGTTCGAGGGCGGCGAGCGTGGCGGCCATCGACTGCGGCCGGACCCCCTCGGCGGCGGCCAGGGCGCTGGCCGTGGCGGCCCCGTGCTTGCCGACCAGGGTGAGCGCCGACACCTGGGAGGGCGTGAGGTCCTCGTCCTGCGCGACCTCCCGGATCCGGCGCCGCAGCCGGCTGAACACCACCCGCAGGTCGCGCGCGGCCAGGGCGGCGGATGCGGAGACGCCCTCGGGCACCTCGGTGTTCTTCGGATCCATGTCGTTCACCGTAGAACCATCAGACGAGACTGTCCAGTCTGACCTGAACAGTTATCCTGGAGATCATTCTCGCCGGGCGTGCGCCCGGCGGTCCCGCAGTACGCTGACCGGGTGCGCCTGCTCCTGACAGCGGACACCCATCTCCCCAAGCGCGCCAAAGAGCTGCCCGGGCCGTTCCTGGACGAGCTCCCGCGCGCCGACGTCGTCCTGCACGCCGGGGACTGGGTCGACACCGCCACCCTGGACCTGCTGGAGAGCCGCAGCCGCCGGCTGATCGGCGTGTACGGCAACAACGACGGCCCCGAGCTGCGCGCCCGCCTGCCCGAGGTGGCCCAGGCCGAGCTGGGCGGCCTGCGGTTCGGCGTCGTCCACGAGACCGGGGCGGCCGAGGGGCGCGAGGCCCGCTGCGCCGGCCGCTTCCCCGACCTCGACGTGCTGGTCTTCGGACACAGCCACATCCCCTGGGACACCACCGCCCCCTCCGGGCTGCGCCTGCTCAACCCCGGTTCGCCGACCGACCGCCGCCGCCAGCCCCACTGCACCTACATGACGGCCACCGTCTCCGACGGCCGCCTCACGGAGGTGGAGCTGCACCGGCTGCCACGGCGCTGAGGTCCGACGAGACGCGGCCCGTCCCGCACGCCGGTCGGGCACGGGGGTCGATGCCGGTCCGGACGGGGGAATGACCGACCGGAGGGCATGGAGTCCCGATCGGGGGATCGGGAGCGTGAACACGGACCGGGAGGGTGCCGGAGCCGGGCACAAGGAGGGCGGCCCGATCGCGGGCCGCCCCGGGGTCACTCTTCCCTTTCTCGTTTCCGACTTCTCGGCGAGATCCGGGCCGCTCCGTGCGCGGAAGCTGCCCGGGAGCTGCGAATATGCGCTCTCACGGACCTCCTTCCAGCGAGGATGTGCCGCACATGTGCTGCAGAGGCGTGCATGCCTCATCCATTGTGGCCCGCCTACCCCTGATGACGGAACCCCAACCATCGAATCCGCAAACCCGAAAAATTCGCGAACTCGCAGACCACAGGGGTAACAAGGGCCGGTCAGGCCCACATCCGCCCCACTAGGCGCAGGCGGTGTCAGCGGCGCCTCAGCCGTCGCACAGCCACGACGAGCAGCGCCACCAGGCCGGCGGCTCCGGCCGCCACCGCCACGCGCTTGGCGACCGGCAACCCGGCGGCGCGCAGCAGGTCGAGCGGTTCCGGCTCCTCGCGGCCCGCCGCGGGCTCGGCGTGGCCTGCCGCCGCCGGAGCCGCGCCCTCCTCCGGGGGACGACCGGCGGGTCGTGCGGCTGCGGGCTCCGCGGGAGCCTCCGGTGCCTCCCCGGCGAGCCGCTGGGCCAGACAGTCCGCGAACTGCCCCACCAGCCGGTCGCCGACCTCCGCGAGGACTCCGCGCCCGAACTGCGCCGGGCGGCCGGTGACCGTCAGATCGGTCCGCACCGACACCGCCGTGGAGCCGTCGCGCTCCTCCAGCGTGCCGGTGACGGTGGCCCGCGCCGTGCCCTGCCCGCGCGTCTCCCGGCCGCTCGCCACGAGCACCATGCGGCGGCCCGCCTCGTCCTGCTCCTCGAAGACCGCCGTGCCCTTGTACGTCACGGTGATCGGGCCCAGCTTCACCTTGACCGAACCGGTCACCGTCTTGCCGTCGTACTCCTCCACGGCCGCCCCCGGCAGGCAGGGTGCGACGCGCTCGATGTCGAGCAGCGCCCGCCAGGCGTCGTCGACCGGGACGGGCACCGTGAACGCGTGGTTCAGTTCCATGACTTCCTCCTCGTTCAGGCGGAACCGGTCGCGTGGATGGCTCCGACGGTCGCGGTCAGGGGCGCCCCGGTGCCGCCCCAGCGCAGAGAGATGATCTCGGCCGCGACGGACACGGCCACCTCCTCCGGGGTGCGGGCGCCGAGGTCGAGACCGACCGGAGAGCGCAGCCGCGCCAGCTCGTCCGCTGTCAGACCGGCATCGATCAGCCGCTCCATCCGCTCGTGATGGGTGCGGCGGCTGCCCATCGCACCGATGTACGCCGCCGGCCGGCGCAGCGCCTCCTCCAGCAGCGGCACGTCGAACTTCGGATCGTGGGTGAGCACGCAGATCACCGTGCGCTCGTCGGTGTCCGTGGCGTGCAGATAGCGGTGCGGCCAGTCCACGACGACCTCCACGGCCTGAGGGAACCGCTTCGGCGTGGCGAAGACCGGGCGGGCGTCGCACACCGTGACCCGGTAGCCCAGGAAGGCACCGATCCGGGCCACCGCGGCGGCGTAGTCGATCGCGCCGAACACCAGCATCCGCGGCGGGGGCGCGAAGGAGTGCAGGAACACCGTGACGGCGTCCTCGCGCCGCTCGCCGCGGGCCCCGTAGTGCCTCAGCCCCGTCGCACCGAGGGCGAGTTCGCCGCGGGCGTCCGCGGTGACCGCCACGTCCAGTCCGCGCGCGCCCAGTGTTCCGGCCACCGTCCCGGGCCATACGGCGAGCGTCGCCCCGGTCGGCGCGGGCCCGTCGACCACGGTCGCCATGGTCACCGGCTCGCCGGCGGCGACCGAGGTGGCGACCGCGCCGAAGACGGCGTCCGACTCCGGTGTCACGGGCCTGACCAGCACACTGATCTCGCCCCCGCAGGTGAGCCCGACGGCGAACGCGTCCTCGTCGCTGTAGCCGAAGGTCGCAACGCGCGCCTCGCCGCTCGCCACGACCTCCTGGGCCAGCTCGAAGACCGCGCCCTCCACACACCCCCCGGACACGCTGCCCACCACCTCGTCGTCCGGCCCGACGGCCATCGCCGCGCCGGGCTCGCGCGGCGCGCTGCGGCTGACCGCGACGACCGTGGCGAGCCCGAAGGGCACCCGCGCCGCGTACCAGCGCTCGAGCACCGGAAGGATGTCACGCACGCTCCGCTCCTCTCCTGCGGTCCTCTTCCACGGTCCTACGGGCCCTGCGAGGCCGCTCCTGCGAAGGTCCTCCTGGTCCTTCCGCACGGTACGGCGGTTCCGTCCCGGTCGCGCCGAGCCGGCCGCCGCCGTGTCTGCCGCTCCCCGCCGTCGCCCCGCCGTCGTACCGATGGCCGCTCGGCCCCCGTCGTCGCGGTGGCGCTCACGGCGGGCGCTCCGTCCCGCCGGTGCCGGCGTCCGCGCCCCGCACCACCGCCGCCAGCCGCTCCAGTGCGGCGAGGCTGTGGCCCTCGACGAAGGCGTCCACGCTGGGCAGGGCCGCCGCCATCCCCGCGGCGAGCGGGGCGTAGCCGGGTCGGGCCTTGCGGGGGTTGGCCCAGATCACCCGGTGCGCCAGCCGGTGCAGGCGGGCCATCTGGGCGGCGAGCAGCCGCGGGTCGCCCCGCTCCCAGCCGTCGGACAGCAGCACCACCACGGCGCCGCGCGCCATGCCCCGCTGTCCCCACCGGTCGAGGAACTCCCGCAGCAGTTCTCCCAGGCGGGTGCCGCCGCGCCAGTCGGGCACGGCCTCGGCGACCGCGGCCATCGCCAGGTCGGGGTCCCGGTGGGAGAGCTCCCGCGTCACCCGGGTCAGCCGGGTGCCGATGGTGAACACCTCCGTGCGCCGTCCCCGGGCCGCCGCGTGCGCGAACCGCAGAAGCGCCTCGGCGTACGGCGCCATGGAGCCGCTGACGTCCACGAGCAGCACCACCCGCCGGGGCCGTTCCACGCGCGCGTGCCTCCGCAGCAGCGCGGGCTCGCCGCCCCGCCGCAGCATCTCCCGCACGGTGCGGTGCGGATCGACGGCACCGCGCCGGGCCGGCCGCCGCCGCGCGCTGCGCCGCGACTGCCCGCGCAGCGCGAACGCGGCCAGCAGCCGGCGCACCTGCGCGCGTTCGGCCGGGTCCAGCTCCGCCACGTCGCGGTGGCGCAGCACCTCGGCCGGGCTGGCGAGGGAGGCGACGGGCGGGCCCTGCGGCTCGTCGTCCGGGCCGCGGGCGCGCGATCCGACGGGCGTCTCCCGCACCACCGCGCGGAGCCGGGGCCGGGGAGCGGTCCGTACCGTCCGGGCCGGGGCACCGCCGGCACCGTGGCCGAAGTACGCGCCGAACACCCGCTCGTAGCGTTCCAGGTCGTCGCGATCCCCGCACAGCGTCAGCCGCCCCGCCCAGTACACGTCCGACCGCGCGCCGGGCCGCAGCACGTCCAGCGCCCGCAGGAAGGCATGCACCCGCTCGGCGCTCACCCCGACCCCGGCCGCGCGCAGCGCCCGCGCGAAGCCGAGCAGCACGGCGTCGGCGCCGGGCGGCCCGCCGCCGCGTCCGCCACCATGGCCGGTGGCGCCGGTGCCACCGGCCGTGCCGCCGGTGCCGGTC
>NZ_MUBM01000418.1 GCF_002154505.1 Streptomyces carpinensis
TGAGGACGCGTGAGAGCCCCGCCCTCGCGTGCGAGGACGGGGCTCTCACGCGTCCTCACGCTGCGTGGCGGCGGGTGTTTGCGCAGGTGGGACACGCCCGAGCGCGTGTCGTACAAACGTTCGGGAATTGGTTTATGGTGGGGGTGAGAGAGTAGTGAACTGATGTTCGAGAGCCTGTCCGTCCGTACGGGCTCACGAGTGCGGGAGGTGCGTGTGCCGGGCTTCGCGCATCTGCACACCGTCTCCGGGTTCTCCCTGCGCTACGGCGCCTCGCACCCGGAGCGGCTGGCCGAGCGCGCCGCCGAACGGGGTATGGACGCTCTCGCCCTCACCGACCGCGACACCCTCGCCGGCACGGTCCGCTTCGCCAAGGCCTGCGCGGCGGCGGGCGTCCGCCCGCTGTTCGGCGCGGAACTGGCGGTCGCCGAGCCCGTACGCCCCGAGGCGCCCGCACGGACCGACACCTCCGCACAGCGGGAGCGGCGCCGTGCGCCGGTGCGCGGCGGTGCCTTCATCGACGAGTCGACTCCCCGTGCCACCTTCCTCGCCCGGGACGGCGCCCGGGGCTGGGCCGACCTGTGCCGCCTGGTCAGCGCCGCCCATGCCGCCCCGTCGGACACTCCCCTGCTGCCCTGGCCCGACAACCACGCCGAAGGCCTGACCGTGCTGCTCGGCCCCGACTCCGACGTGGGCCGGGCGCTGGCCGCGGGCCGTCCCGACCGGGCCGCGAAGCTCCTCGTCCCCTGGCGCGAGGTCTACGGCGACGCCCTGCGCCTGGAGGCGGTCTGGCACGGCCGCAAGGGCACGGGACCCGGCTCCCTGCGCCTGGCCGCCCGCACCGTCGGCTTCGCCGCCGAGCAGCGGATCCGGCCCGTGCTCAGCAACGCCGTCCGCTACGCCGATCCCGGGCAGGGCCCGGTCGCCGACGTCCTGGACGCCGCCCGCCGCCTGGTCCCCATCGACACCACCAAGGAGCTGGACTCCGGCGAGGCCTGGCTGAAGGACCCGGGCGCCATGCTTCAGGCGGCCGAGCGGATCGTCGAGGCCGCGGGCTTCAGGCGGGACGTCGCCCACCGCCTGCTGGAGCAGACCCGGGCCACGGCCGCCGAGTGCCTGGTCGATCCCGAGGACGACCTCGGCATGGGCAGCGTCCACTTCCCCGAGCCGCACCTCGTCGGCGCCGCCCGCCGCACCGCCCAGCGCACGCTCGCCTCCCGGGCGGCGGCCGGCATGGTGCTGCGCGGCTACGCCGGCCGGCGCGACTACTGGGAGCGGATGCACGAAGAGCTGGACATCATCGCCCACCACGGCTTCGCCTCCTACTTCCTCACCGTCGCCCAGGTCGTGGACGACGTACGGAGGATGGGCATCCGGGTCGCGGCCCGGGGCTCCGGCGCGGGCTCCCTCGTCAACCACCTCCTCGGCATCGCCCACGCCGACCCGGTCGAGCACGGGCTGCTGATGGAGCGCTTCCTGTCCAAGCGGCGCATGGTCCTGCCCGACATCGACATCGACGTGGAGTCCGCGCGCCGGCTGGAGGTCTACCGCGCGATCATCGACCGGTTCGGCACCGAGCGGGTCGCGACGGTCGCCATGCCGGAGACGTACCGCGTGCGGCACGCCGTCCGGGACGTCGGCGCCGCCCTGTCCATGGACCCCGCCGAGATCGACCGCATCGCCAAGTCCTTTCCGCACATCCGTGCCCGCGACGCCCGCGCGGCCCTGGAGGAACTGCCCGAACTCAAGGAGCTGTCGAGGGAGCTTCAGCGGGAAGGGGACGGGTACGGCAGGTTCTGGGAGCTGGTCGAGGCGCTCGACGCCCTGCCGCGCGGTGTCGCCATGCACCCCTGCGGCGTGCTCCTGTCCGACGCCTCCCTGCTCGCGCGTACGCCGGTCATGCCCACCAGCGGCGAGGGCCTGCCCATGTCCCAGTTCGACAAGGACGACGTGGAGGACCTCGGGCTGCTCAAACTGGACGTGCTGGGCGTGCGGATGCAGTCGGCGATGGCGCACGCGGTCGCGGAGGTGGAGCGGACCACGGGGGAGCGGATCGACCTGGACGCGGTGCCGCCGGGCGACCCGGCGACGTACCGGCTCATCCGCTCCACCGAGACCCTCGGCTGCTTCCAGATCGAGTCGCCGGGCCAGCGGGACCTGGTGGGCCGCCTCCAGCCGGCCGATTTCCACGACCTGGTCGTCGACATCTCCCTCTTCCGGCCCGGTCCGGTCGCCGCCGACATGGTGCGGCCGTTCATCGAGGCGAGGCATGGGCGGGCGCCGGTGCGCTACCCGCACCCGGACCTGGCGGAGCCGCTGCGGGAGACGTACGGGGTGGTCGTCTTCCACGAGCAGATCATCCACATCGTGCACATCATGACCGGCTGCGGGCGCGACGAGGCGGACCGGGTGCGGCGCGGGCTGTCCGACCCGGAGTCGCAGGGGCGGATCAAGGTGTGGTTCGCGCAGCACGCTGCGGCGAGGGGATACGACGCGGAAACGATTCAGCGGACCTGGGAGATCGTCGAGGCGTTCGGCTCCTACGGCTTCTGCAAGGCGCACGCGGTGGCCTTCGCCGTGCCGACATACCAGTCGGCGTGGCTGAAGGCCCATCACCCGGCCGCCTTCTACGCCGGACTGCTCACGCACGATCCGGGGATGTACCCCAAGCGACTGCTGCTGGCGGACGCGCGGCGGCGCGGGGTGCCGATCCTGCCCTTGGACGTGAACAGGTCGGGAGTCGCACACCGTATCGAACTGGTGTCCGAGTCGCGGTCGGGAGAGGGACCCGAGACGCCGTCCGAGTCGCGGCCCGAGGAGCGATCCGGGTCGCGGCCCGGTTCCTCCGGCGTCTGGGGGCTTCGGCTGGCCCTCTCCGACGTGCACGGCATCAGCAAGGCCGAGGCGGCGCGGATCGCGGACGGACAGCCGTACGCCTCGCTGCTGGACTTCTGGGAGCGGGCCCGGCCGAGCCGCCCGATCGCCGGACGGCTCGCCCAGGTGGGCGCGCTGGACGCGTTCGGCGCCAACCGCCGCGACCTGCAACTGCACCTGACCGAGCTGCATCGCGGCGCCCGGGGCGCGGGCGGCGGCCAACTGCCCCTGGCCGGCGGCCGGAAGACGGCCGCGGCCGGGCTCCCCGACCTGTCCGCCGCCGAGAGGCTCAGCGCCGAGCTGGGCGTGCTGTCCATGGACACCTCACGGAACCTGATGGACGACCACCGGGCGTTCCTCGACGAGCTGGGCGTGGTCTCCGCGCGCCGGCTGCGCGAGGCCCGGCACGGCGAGACGGTACTGGTCGCGGGCGCCAAGGCGGCCACCCAGACTCCGCCGATCCGGTCCGGCAAGCGAGTCATCTTCACCACGCTGGACGACGGCACCGGCCTGGTCGACCTCGCCTTCTTCGACGACTCCCACGACGCCTGCGCGCACACCGTCTTCCACTCCTGGCTGCTGCTGGTGCGCGGAGTGGTGCAGCGGCGCGGCCCGCGCAGCCTCAGCGTGGTGGGCGCCGCCGCCTGGAACCTCGCCGAACTGGCCGAACTGCGTGCCGAGGGCGGCCTGGAGGAAGTGGCGGCCCGGCTGGCACGCCCGGCCCCGGAGGGGGCGGGGGGCGTCCCGGACGACAGCGACGGCGCGCGGCGGGCCCGGCTCGCCGGTTCGGACGGCCGGCCGGCTCCCGCGGGCTCCGCGGCCCAGGACCCCATGGAGTCCGCTCGCGACCGGCGCATCCGCATGTCCACCGGCTACGAGATGCACCCATGGGCGGATCTGCGCCCGGCGGGCGAAGGGCCCGCGAGTGGAAGGAAGTTGTGGCACCAGTCTCCAGGGAGCGCGGGATGACCATTCTCTGTGTACGTTTTCAGCTGCCCCCGATGTACGAGGCGGCCCTGCCGGGGCTGCTCGGGCTGCTGGAGGAGTTCACCCCGGTGGTCGAGGCGCTGCCGCCGGACGGGGCGCTGGCCGATCTGCGGGGCGCCGAACGGTACTTCGGGCGCGGCGCCGTCGAGCTGGCCTCGCTGATCCGGGTCCGCGCGCTCGCGCGGTACGGCGTCGACTGCCTGATCGGCGCCGGGCCGGGCCCGATGCTGGCCCGCATGGCCCTGTACGACGCCCGGCCCGGGGTGACGTGCGCGGTGCCCGAGGACGCCGTCGCCGAGTTCCTCGCCGAGCGGCCCGTCACCGCGCTGCCCGGCGTCGGCGCGGCGACGGCGCGCACCCTGGGCGAGTACGGCCTGGACACCCTGGGCCTGGTCGCCGCCGCCCCCCTGCCGACGCTCCAGCGCCTGCTCGGCGCCAAGTCCGGCCGTGAGCTGCACGAGAAGGCGAACGGCGTCGACCGCGGACGGGTCGTGCCCGACACCGTCTCCCGTTCCCTGGCGGCCGAACGCCCCTTCGAGCGCGACGAGCTGGATGCCGACCGCCACCGCAGGGCGCTGCTGTCCGCCACCGAGGAACTGGGCTCCCGGCTCCGCGCCGTCGACAAGGTCTGCCGCACCCTGACTCTCACCGTGCGCTACGCCGACCGCTCGGCCACCGTCCGCAGCCGCACGCTGGCGGAACCGACCGCCCACTCGGCGGCGCTGACCGGGGCCGCGTACGGCATGTACGAGGCTCTCGGCCTCCAGCGCGCCCGGGTCCGCGCGCTCGTCCTGCGCGCGGAGGGCCTGGACCCCGCCGAACAGGCGTCCTACCAGCTCACCTTCGACCCCGTCGACGAGAAGGTCCGCCGCATCGAGGAGGTCGCGGACCGCGCGCGAGCCAGGTTCGGCCCCCGGGCGGTGATGCCGGGCACGCTGGCCGCGTGACTCAGGGCCGACCCTGGCCGTCAGGGCGTCAGTTGGCCCACGGAGGCGTGATGACGGTGCCGTCGGCCAGCTGTGCCCGCAGCCCGATGGACGTCGTCACCCAGGAGACGGCCGTGCGGTCCGTGGGGTTCTCCACGGTCAGGGTCGCGCCGGGGTTGATGATCAACGTGTCGCCGGCGGCGACGCGCTCGGTGCGGTCGTCGAGCGTGATCAGGAGCTCGCCGTCGAGCAGATGGAAGATCTCCTCGTGGGAGACGGTGTGGGCGGGGGCCTTGGTGCCGGCGGGGATCTCGCCGCGCCATGCGCACAGCTCCTTGGAGCCGGAGCGCGGGGTGGCGTGGGAGACGAACAGGGCGCCGTGGATCTCATGGGTCACGGCCTCGGACGGGCGGACGACGGGCATGGGTGGCTCCTTCGCGACAAGATGGTCAAGCTGCTTGAACAAGCAGCCGGGAACATGGTCAAGCGGCTTGACCATCTCGTCAAGGGTGTTTCAATGCCTTCGTGCAGAACTCCGAAGCCATGGCCCTGTCCGCCGGCCTGCTCGCCGTCGCCGGCGATCTCACGCAACGCATCCACGAGGGCGTCGTCGCCCGTGGCTTCGAGGGGCTCAGGCCGGCGCACGGCTTCGCCTTCGCGCGGCTGGCGCCGGACGGTGCGACGGTCACCGAGCTGGCCGCCCATCTCGGGGTCACCAAGCAGGCGGCGAGCCAGCTCGTCGACGAGATCGTGCGGAAGGGCTACGCGGAGCGCCGGCCGCATCCGGGCGACGCGCGGGCGCGGCTGGTCGTGCTGACCGAACGGGGGTGGGCGTGCACGCGCGCGGCGGAGGAGGCCGCCGCC
>NZ_MUBM01000419.1:0-400 GCF_002154505.1 Streptomyces carpinensis
GGCGGACCGGTCCGCCGTGGTCGTGGCCGATGTCCTTGTCCTGCATGCGCAGGGCAACCAGTACGTCGGCCCGGCGGGCCTGGGCGAGGGTCAGGCTCTCGGTGTAGGTGCCGTCGAAGCAGGTGAAGCGCAGCGCCCTCGCCGTGGAGCGGACCCCGGCCGCGTCCAGCAGGCGGGAGAGGCGGACGCCCTCGAAGGGCGTGCCCGGCACCCGCCAGCCGGTGACGCACTGGACGTCGCGGACCACGCGGGTCTGGGGCAGGGCTCTGAGGTCGGCCAGCGTGTACGCCCTCGGCTGGTCGACCAGGCCGTCGACGGTCAGGCGGTAGTCCGTGGCGTCCTTGTGCGGGACGGAGGCGGCGACCGAGTAGTAGCGGAAGCCGCCGCCGTTCGGCAGCAG
>NZ_MUBM01000419.1:482-906 GCF_002154505.1 Streptomyces carpinensis
GTGCCGAGGAAGACGCGGCGGCCGACGGGGCGGCCCTCCTCCTCGGATGGTTCGGGGTTCACCCCTTCATTCGAGCACCCATGCCCCCTTCGGTGCCAGGGAGCACGGGTGCCCGTCAGACTTCCGTCATCGTTGTGGCGCTACGGCGTCGAATCGGCCGCCTTGTCCAGCTGGAACGCCTCGTTGCCGAGCCCGATCCCGGCGTGGGCCTCGGGACGGCGGGAACGCAGCACGGCGCCCTGGACCAGGCCGACCAGGACGGCGAGGCCGATGATGCCGGGCAGGAGCCAGCTCAGGGCGGAGTCCGGGCCGGCGCCGACCAGGACGTCGAAGTCCTTGATCGTGTACACGGCGATCACCAGCAGGGCGAGTCCGGCGAGGGCGGAGGTGACCAGCCGCCAGGCCTGCGCGCCCGCCGCGCCGC
>NZ_MUBM01000042.1 GCF_002154505.1 Streptomyces carpinensis
GCCGGGCCCGTACGGCGGGCACGGCCGCCGAGAAGACCCGCTCCACGGCGAGGTTCACCCCGTGCCCCGCGAGGCGGTTCGCCGGCGCCCCCCAGTGACCGCCGCCGAGCAACGGAGGGGCGAACTCGCCGGTGGGGGAAAGGGGTTGCAGATGCGTGCCCATGCACGGCAGGCCCAGCGCCTCGGCGATGGCGTGCCCGACCGGCCCCAGGGAGCCGGACAGCAGCAGGACGTCGCTCTTCTCGGCCGCCGCGATCAGGTCGTCCGTCATGCGCGCGAGGGCCGCCCGCACCAGCCCGACGGCCCGCAGCATCTTGCCCGCGTCGGTCGCGCTGCGGTGCAGGCCCCGCCCGCGCGTGGAGTGCAGTTCGGCCCGCGGATCGACCGGCAGCGCGTGGAAGGCGAGTCCCGAGCCCGTGACCAGCGGCTCGAAGCGCCCATGGGTGACCAGGGTGACCGCATGACCCGCGCGGGCCAGGCCGTGCCCCAGGCCGGTGAAGGGGGCGACGTCTCCCCGGGACCCCGCCGTCATGATCGCTACGCGCACGACGGCCAGTATGGCCGCGTCGCCGCCCGCCGGCCGCGAACGACCCGTCGGGACGCGGCGCCTTCACTCCGCGGCCCGCGCCACGCGGCGGGCGGCGCCCCTGCCGTGGTATGGGGGGCGCACGGACGGGCTCGTCACACCCCGAGCTGCCGGGCGGCCGCGTCCACGGTCTGCTCCAGGAGCGTGGCGATGGTCATGGGACCGACGCCGCCGGGCACCGGCGTGATGAGCGAGGCCCGCTCCACGGCGGAGTCGAAGTCGACGTCACCGACGTTGCCCTCGTTGTACCCCGCGTCGATCACCACCGCGCCCGGCTTGATGTCCTGGCCGCGGACGAGCCGCGGCCGGCCCACGGCGGCGACCACGACGTCCGCCTCCCGGACCACGGAGGACAGCTCACGGGTCCGGGAGTGGCAGTACGTCACCGTGGCGTCCCGGGCGAGCAGCAGCATCCCGACCGGCTTGCCCAGGATCGCGCTGCGCCCGACGACGACGGCCCGCTTGCCGGCCAGGTCGACGTCGTAGGCGTCGAGCAGCCGCAGGATGCCGCCGGGCGTGCAGGACACGAACCCCGGCAGGCCGAAGCTCATCGTCGCGAAGGACGCGAAGGTGACGCCGTCGACGTCCTTCTCGGGCGCGATCGCCTCGAACGCGGCCCGCTCGTCGATGTGCTCGCCGACGGGGTGCTGCAGCAGGATGCCGTGGACGGCGGGGTCCCGCGACAGCGACCGCAGGGTCGCGACCAGTTCCCCGGTGCTGGTCTCGGCGGGCAGCGCCACCCGGCGGGAGTCGATACCGGCCTTGCGGCAACGGTTCTGCTTCATGCGGACGTAGGTGACGGAGGCGGGGTCCTCACCGACCAGCACCGTCGCCAGACAGGGTGCCGTGCCCGTGCGGTCGGTGATTTCGGCGGCCTTCTTCGCGGTCTCCTCGACGATGCGGCGGGCGAGCGCGGTGCCGTCCATGAGGCGGGCCTGGGACATGGTCCACTCCTGAGCGTTCGACGGATCGCCCAGGCGCGCGGCTACGACTCTGCGTGGGCCGCTCCCCGGTGGTTCTCCACCTCAGCGCCAGTCACGGCCCCGCCTCAGCCTAGCCGAACAGGCCCGCCGCCGCGGCAGCGCCCGTGGCGTCCGGGCGCCGGCCCGGGGCAGGACGGCTCGCCGCAGGGACCTCACGAGAGCGGCGGACGCAAGCCGCTGTGCCGCGGACGCGGCCCGTGAGGGCCGAAGCCGGGCCGAGTGCGAGCCGCCCACTCCGGCGCGGGCCGAGAACGTCCAGGTCAGCCGGGAGCTGACCTGGAACCGCGCGGCCTTCCTCCCTATTCGTCCCATGCCTGGATCAGGACCTGGTCGGTGATCTTGCCGTCGCGGAGCGAGATCATGGACTCGGCCAGGACGCGCACGCCGTCCGGATACGCGCAGGACTCCACGAACGCGGCATGGTCGCCCTGGACGACGCACTGTTCCAGCCGGTGCGTCATGTCGCGGCCGTAGACGTCCTCCAGCATCGAGCCGATCTCCTCGCGGCCCCGGAGCACCTTGGGACGGCTGGGCTGGGTGTCGCGGTCCACGATGCGTATCTCGGCGTCGTCCGCGTACAGCGACAGCAGCGTGGACGCAGTCTGTCCCTCGATGCCCCGGCGCAGCGCCTCGGTGTCGAAGGCGGGGCCTGCCGTGGTCGCCATGGTGACCACCCACGAGGGCCGCGGCCCGGCAGGAGCGGGCCGTCGCGGGCCTCTCCTTCGAGCGTCCCCCGCCCGTCCGGGCCGGGCAAGCCGGACGGGGGCCGCCCGCGTCGCACGGGCGCCGGGGTCGCCGTGAAGGTCCCGGCCGCCCCGCCGTGTTCACGTCCGGGTTCTCGTCCTGTCGGGTGAGCGGTGGCCCGAGGCCGTGTCCGGGCGGGGGCCGGCGGCGTTGCTGAGGACATGATCTCCACTCGACGTATCGTCGCCGTCGCCGGTCTCGCCGCCTCGATCACGGGTCTCGCCGCGCTGCCGGCCAGTGCCGCCGACACCGGTGCCCCGGTGGTCGGCAGGTCGGCCCCGCTCGGCCTGGTCGACTCGGTCGCCCGGACCGGCATCCCCGCCGAGCAGCAGAACGCGGTCCCCTCGGTCTCCGAGCAGCTGTCCTCCGTGAACCACCTGCGCGACCTCAACCAGCTGAACCAGGTGACCGGCCTCGTCTCCCCGCTCTTCGGGCTGGTTCCCGCCATTCATTGACGTCTCAGGAGGCGGCCCGCAGCGGGGGGACGACGGGCACCTCGCCGGCGGCCTCGATGTCGTCGCCGGTCATGCGGAAGCTCTCGGGGTAGGCGTCCCGCCGGGAGCGCCGGGCGGGCTCGCTGGTGCGCCACATGTACAGGCAGCGCACACACTGCAGCACGTCCCAGATCCCGGGGACGGGTGAGGCGTGGACGTGCTCGAGAGTGTCGTGTGCGCAGCGTGGGCAGACGGTCGTGGGCTCGTGCATCTGGCGTGTCCTTCGCAAGGTCGGGGGAGGCGGCGGGTGGTCAGCGGCGGGCGGCCAGGGCCTGCAGCCGTGAGAGCCACTCGGCCGTCTCGGGCAGGTCGCGCACCTGGTTGCCGTAGTTGCCGCGGCGGTCGGCTCCGACGGGCGTGGTCGCGTCGATGACGAGCTTGTCGACGATGCCCGGCGACTGGGCCTGCGGGGCCAGTTCCACCACCGGCAGGTTGGGAATCGTGATCAGGTCGCCGGCCGGGTTCATCTTCGTCGACAGTGCCCACATCACCTGCGGCAGGTTGAACGGGTCGACGTCCTCGTCCACCACGATGACGGTGGTCGCGTACCCCAGCCCGTGCGGGGTGGTCAGCACGCGCAGGCCCACCGCCTTGGCGAAACCGCCGTACCGCTTCTTCGTGGAGACGATGACGACCAGTCCGTGCGTGTACGAGGCGTTGACGGCCTGCACCTCGGGGAAGTCGGCCTTGAGCTGCTTGTACAGGGGCACGGCGGTGTTCGCGGCGATCAGGTAGTCGCATTCGGTCCACGGCATGCCGAGATAGAGGTGCTCGAAGATCGGATCCGTGCGGTAGGAGATCCGGTCGATTCGGATGACCGGCATGCTGCGGCCGCCGGAGTAGTGGCCGGTGAACTCGCCGAACGGGCCCTCGATCTCGCGCTTGCGGCCCTCGATGACGCCCTCGATGACCACCTCGCTGCCCCACGGCACCGGCAGTCCCGTGAGCGGGGCCTCGGCGATCGGGGCGGGCGCGCCGCGCAGGGCGCCGGCGAGCTCGTACTCGTTCTCCTCGTACTTCATCGGCGTCGACGCGGCGATGGTGACCACGGGGTCGTTGCCGAGGGTGATGGCGACCGGGAGGTCCTCGCCGCGCTCCTCGGCGGTGCGCAGGTGCAGGGCGATGTCGTGCATGGGTACCGGCTGCAGCGCGAGCCTGCGCCTGCCCTTGACCTCGATGCGGTAGATGCCGACGTTCTGCTTGCCGGAGTTCTCCGGGTCGTCCGGGTCCTTGGAGACCACCGCGGCCTTGTCGATGTAGAAGCCGCCGTCACCGTCGTTGAGCCGGATCAGCGGCAGCACCCGGAAGACGTCGACGTCGTCGCCCTCCAGGGTGTTCCGCGCCCACGGCGGGTCCTCCCGCCACTCGGGCGCGACCGGGAACCGCTCCCAGCGGCGGATGAACTCGGCCACCTGCTCCTTGGCCGGTGTCTCCTTCGGCAGGCCGAGGGCGAGGGCGTGGTTGGCCCAGGAGCCGTGCACGTTCATCGCGATGCGGGCGCTGGTGAAGCCGCTGACGTTGTCGAAGTACAGAGCCGGGGCCGCGTCGCCGAGACGCGGCGCGGCGTTCGCGGCGGCGGCGATGTCCGGCTCCGGACGCACCTCGTCGGTGACGCGCAGCAGCTGGCCCTCCTTGTCGAGCGCGTCCAGGAAGCCGCGCAGGTCGTCATGGGGCATGGGAGTCCTTTCCGGATGGTGTGCGGACGGTCAGCCGGCGGGGCGCAGGGCGCGAGCGGCACGCATGCCCTCCCACCGGCGGGCTGCCGGTGCGGGCAGGTCGAACTGGTCGAGCACCCGGCTGACGATGTGGTCGACGATGTCGTCCACCGAACGCGGGTGGTTGTAGAAGGCGGGCATCGGCGGCACCAACTGCACGCCCTTGCGAGCGAGTTCGAGCATGTTCTCGAGGTGGATCTCGCTCAGCGGCGTCTCGCGCGGCACCAGGACCAGCCGGCGCCGCTCCTTGAGCACCACGTCGGCGGCCCGCCCGATCAGCCCGTCGGCGTACCCGGCGCGGATTCCCGCGAGGGTCTTCATCGAGCACGGCACGACGACCATGCCGTCGGTGCGGAACGACCCCGAGGAGATGACCGCGCCCTGGTCCTCGGGGCCGTGGGCGGCATCGGCGAGCGCGGTGACCTCGGCGACCGAGAGCCCGGTCTCCAGCTCGACGGTGGTCCGTGCCCAGCGGCTGAGCACCAGGTGCGTCTCCACCTCCGGCAGTTCGGCCAGGCACTGCAGGAGCCGGACGCCGAACACGGCGCCTGTCGCCCCCGTCATGCCCACGATCAGTCGCACGGTTTCGGCTCCTTCGGCTGGAACGGGAAGGGGGTGCTTCGGTCGGCCCGGGGAGGGGTGCCCCGCGGCCGGCACGGACGGGAACGCCCGACCGTTTCGGTCACCGTCCCTTCGGCTCTCTCGACGCTAGGAGCGATCCGCGCGCCCAACGGCGTATCGTGAGGACAGACCATGGACAGAAACGGACACCCGGGCCGCGGCGAGCGGGCTGACGTCGCCCGGATCCCCTACCGCGCCTCCGCCGGGGCCCCGCCCGGCGCCGAGGTGCTCGACCTCGCCGGTCTCCTGGCCCGCGCCCGGGGCCACGGACTCGACCCGTACGCCGCCAAGCGGCCCGCGTTCCACGAACTGGTCGCCGTACGCCGCGGGACCCTGCGCTGCTCCCTTGACTTCAGCGCGCACACCCTGCGTGCGGGCGACTGGCTGTGGGTGCGTCCGGGGCAGGTCCACCAGTACGACTCCGACCTCGCCGCCGCCCAGGGCACCGTGGTGCTGTTCACGCCCGGCTTCCTCACCCCGGCGACGGTGGAGGCGGCGCGGGTCGACCAGCCGGTGTGGCCGGCGCCGCTGACGCCCGCACCCGCGGACGCGGCGGCCCTGCGCGGTGCGCTCGACCTGCTGGAGGGCGAGTACCGGCGGTTGGCCGCGCTGCCGCTGGAGGTGCACATCGAGGTGGTACGGCATCTGCTGTCGGTCCTGGTGCTGCGGCTGACCCACGCGCAGGGCGCGCGGCAGGACGCCGGGAGCGGCAGCGAGCCCTTCCGCCGCTTCCAGCGGGCCGTCGAGGGGGACTTCGCCCGCACCCACCGCGTGGAGGACTACGCGCGGGCCCTCGGCTACAGCGTCCGCACCCTGACCCGGGCCACCCGCGCCGCCGTCGGCACCGGGGCCAAGGGCTTCATCGACGACCGGGTGCTGCTGGAGGCCAGACGTCTGCTGTGGCACACCGACCTGCCCGCCGCGGCCGTCGGCGACCGGCTCGGCTTTCCGGACGCGACGGTGTTCACCCGCTTCTTCCGGCGCCGGGCGGGCGAGACCCCGGCCGCGTTCCGGGCCCGGGCGTGGGGAACCGGGGGACGACCTGGACCTGCGCCCCCGGATCCGCGCCCTTACTGATCAGTCACAGCGTAGGGTCGAGGGGACGGACAAAGATCGACGGAAGGGACCACCACCATGGCCCAGGAAGTGCGCGGCGTGATCGCACCCGGGAAGAACGAACCCGTACGGGTCGAGACGATCGTCGTGCCGGACCCCGGGCCCGGAGAGGCCGTCGTACGGGTCCAGGCCTGCGGTGTCTGCCACACCGACCTGCACTACAAGCAGGGCGGCATCACCGACGAGTTCCCCTTCCTGCTCGGCCACGAGGCCGCCGGTGTCGTCGAGTCGGTCGGCGACGGCGTGACCGACGTCGCGCCGGGCGACTTCGTGATCCTCAACTGGCGTGCCGTGTGCGGGCAGTGCCGGGCCTGCCTGCGCGGACGGCCCTGGTACTGCTTCAACACCCACAACGCGAAGCAGAAGATGACGCTCACCGACGGCACGGAGCTCTCCCCGGCCCTCGGGATCGGTGCCTTCGCCGAGAAGACGCTGGTGGCGGCCGGCCAGTGCACCAAGGTGGACCCGGCCGTCTCCCCGGCCGTGGCCGGGCTGCTGGGCTGCGGCGTGATGGCCGGCATCGGCGCGGCGATCAACACCGGGAACGTCGGCCGCGGCGACTCGGTCGCCGTCATCGGCTGCGGCGGAGTCGGCGACGCGGCGATCGCCGGGGCGTACCTGGCGGGCGCGGCGAAGATCATCGCTGTCGACATCGACGACCGCAAGCTCGCCACCGCACGCACCATGGGCGCCACCCACACGGTCAACTCCAAGGAGACCGACCCGGTCGAGGCGATCCGTGAGCTGACCGGCGGCTTCGGCGCCGATGTCGTCATCGAGGCCGTCGGCCGCCCGGAGACCTACAAGCAGGCCTTCTACGCCCGCGATTTGGCCGGCACGGTGGTCCTGGTCGGAGTGCCGACCCCGGAGATGAAGCTGGAGCTGCCGCTGCTGGACGTCTTCGGCCGGGGCGGCGCTCTGAAGTCCTCCTGGTACGGCGACTGCCTGCCCTCCCGGGACTTCCCGATGCTGATCGACCTGCATCGGCAAGGGCGGCTGCCGCTGGAGAAGTTCGTGACCGAGACCATCCAACTGGACGAGGTGGAGAAGGCGTTCGAACGGATGCACGGCGGCGACGTGCTGCGCTCGGTGGTGGTGCTGTGATGACCGCCCGCATCGAACGCATCGTCACCTCGGGGCAGTTCACGCTCGACGGGGGCTCCTGGGACGTCGAGAACAACGTGTGGATCGTGGGCGACGACCACGAGGCGGTCGTCATCGACGCCGCCCACGACGCCGAGGCCATCGCCGCCGCGGTGGGCGACCGCCGGCTGACCGCGATCGTGTGCACCCACGCCCACAACGACCACGTCAACGCCGCACCCGCCCTCGCCGACCTCACCGGCGCCTCGATCTGGCTGCACCGCGACGACCTGCCGCTGTGGCAGATGACCCACCCCGATCGGGACCCCGACGAACACCTGACGGACGGCCAGGTGATCGAGGCGGCGGGCGCCGACCTGACCGTCCTGCACACACCCGGCCACGCGCCGGGCGCGGTCTGCCTCCACGACCCCGGGCTCGGCGTCGTCTTCACCGGGGACACCCTCTTCCAGGGCGGTCCGGGCGCCACCGGCCGCTCCTACTCCCACTTCCCGACGATCATCGATTCCATCCGCGACCGCCTTCTCACGCTGCCGCCCGAGACGAAGGTCCTCACCGGCCACGGCGAGGCCACCACCATCGGAGCGGAGGCCCCCCACCTCGAGGAGTGGATCGCCCGCGGGCACTGAACGGCGGCGAGGCACCGACGCAGCCGGTGACGCACCGACGGCGATCCACTGACGGCGGACGACCGGCTGCGCACGGATGCCGGAGAAGCCGATCGACGCGAGTGCGTCCGCCCGGCCGGATGATCCGGTGGGAAACTGCGAACAAAAGACGACAGGAGATGTCCGGTTTCCGCGCCACCCTCGATGAGGACACCGCAGGGAGACGCACAGGAGGCCGGACATGTCACGTCCACTGGAAGGCAGGGTCGCGCTGGTCGCGGGCGCGACGCGCGGCGCGGGCCGTGGGATCGCGGTGGAGCTCGGCGCGGCCGGCGCCACCGTGTACGTCACGGGACGCACCACACGCGCCCGCCGCTCCGAGTACGACCGCCCCGAGACGATCGAGGACACCGCCGACCTGGTGACCGAGGCCGGCGGCCACGGCGTGGCCGTCCCCACCGACCATCTGGACCCCGACCAGGTCCGCGCCCTCGTCGAGCGCATCGCACGCGAACAGGACCGCCTGGACGTGCTCGTCAACGACATCTGGGGCGGTGAGGCGCTCTTCGAGTGGGACACCCCCGTATGGGAGCACGACCTCGACAAGGGGCTCAGGCTGCTCCGCCTGGCGGTGGAGACGCACGCCGTCACCAGCCACCACGCCCTGCCCCTGCTGCTGCGCCGGCCCGGCGGCCTGGTCGTGGAGATGACCGACGGCACCGACGAGTACAACCGGGAAACCTACCGGGTCAACCTCTTCTACGACCTCGCCAAGGCGTCCGTCCTGCGCATGGCGTTCGCCCTCGGCCACGAACTCGGCCCGCGCGGCGCCACCGCGGTCGCGCTCACCCCCGGCTGGCTGCGCTCGGAGATGATGCTCGACCACTTCGGGGTGCGGGAGGACAACTGGCGCGACGCCCTGGAACAGGTGCCCCACTTCGCCATCTCCGAGACACCGCGCTACGTCGGCCGGGCCGTCGCCGCTCTCGCCGCCGACCCGGACGTGGCGCGCTGGAACGGACAGTCCCTTTCCAGCGGCCGGCTCGCCCAGGTGTACGGCTTCACCGACCTGGACGGCAGCCGCCCCGACGCCTGGCGCTACCTCGTCGAGGTCCAGGACACGGGCAAGCCGGCGGATCCCACCGGCTACCGGTGACGACTCACGCCGGCGGCACGGACGGCAGCGGCACACGCGCCGCATGACCGGGGCGCAGCTCCAGATCCGACCGTACGGCCGCGTAGTAGCCCTCGCGTGCGGCGCGCTGCTGCGCCAGGAGCGTCTGCCACGCCTGCGGCTCACGCCGTTCTGCGCGCACGAAGCGTTCCATCTCCAGTACCACCGCCACCCACAACCGTGCCTTCTCCACTGCCTCCGTACTGCCCAGCATGATCAGCGCCTCGCCCGACGGGTCCCGGGCGACGGCCGCCTCCGCCAGCAACGGCTCGGCCGCCGCCAGGGACAGGGGGTGCGGATGCGGGTCGGCGCCCAGGTGGGACGCCACCCGGTAGGTCAGCGTGACCGTCTTCTTCAGCGAGCGCGCGTAGTCGGCGTACACCGCGAGCCGCCGCTCCTCCCAACGCGCCGTCCGCTCCCTGAGGAAGCGGGCCTGGTCGCTGCGCACGACCGCCAGATACGAGCCCAGCGCGCCGATCATGACGCCGATGAGCGCGGGGAGTTGCTGTATGAACGCGGACATGTGCCGCACGCTATCTGCCCGGACGATCTCCGCGGCAGTAGGTTCGGGCCATGACGGAGACGAGGCGTTTCGACGGACACGGAGTGCTCGTCACCGGCGCGGCCCGCGGCATCGGCGCGGCCACCGCCCGGCGACTGGCCGAGGAGGGGGCGCGGGTCCTGGTCACCGACGCGGACGCCGCCGAGGCGGAGAAGACCGCGGCGGCCCTGAGGGTGCGGGGACTGTCGGCATGGGCGTACGGCTGCGACGTGGCCGTGGGGGACTCGGTGCAGGCGGCCGTCGCGCACGCGGTCGACGCGTTCGGCACGCTCGACGTCCTGGTCAACAGCGCGGCCCACTGCACCCCCGACACCCCGCTCTTCGAGGACGGTACGGACGAGGTCTGGGCGCGCGACCTCGACGTCACCCTGACCGGCGCCCAGCGCTGCTGCCGCGCCGCCCTGCCCCACCTGGTGGCGTCCGGCCGGGGCGCGATCGTCAGCATCGGCTCCGTCAACGGGGCCCAGGACTTCGGCAACCACGCCTACAGCGCCGCGAAAGCGGGCCTGGTCTCCCTGACCCGCACCCTCGCCGGGCACGCCGCCCCGCGGGGCGTACGCGTCAACCTCGTGATGCCGGGCACGGTCCGCACCTCGGCGTGGGAGGGACGGGGCGCCGAACTCGACCGGATCCGAGAGCTGTACCCCCTGGGCCGCGTCGGTGAGCCGGAGGACATCGCCGCCGCCGTCGCCTTCCTCGCCTCCCGCGACGCGGCCTGGATCACCGGCACCACCCTGACCGTCGACGGCGGCCTCACAGCCGTCAACACCGCCTTCCACACAGCCCTTCGCACCCCCTGACGCATCGCTGCGTGACAGCACTGCCGTGCTCACGTCACTGCGCCCGGGGTGTCTGCGCCCCGCGCTCACACCCCCGGCGCGCCACCCTCCGGCACATGTCCTGAGCTGCGCAGATGCCGTATCGCTGAGATGATAAAGAGCCTCGGCCGCCGGGTGTCACTCCGTGTCGACGTGGGGCTGGATCTCCACCGTGAGGACGGCGTCGTCGGGGCCGGTGCCTTCTTCGCCCGCCCACACGATCACACGCACGTGCTGCTCGCAGATGCCGTTCACCTTCCACTCGGTCACCAGGTCGGTGACGACGAGCGCGGCGACGTACTCGGCGCCTTGCCTGAGGGTGTCGGTGGTGATCCTTCCCCGCCGGCGATGGGGGTGGCCGCCGAGGGGGCGCCAGCCGGCGGAGCCGTGTGGCTCCTCCACCCGGTACGCCCACGCCCTTTCGGTGCCCATGCCATCGATCCTGTCACCGTGAGGAGCCTCGTGCGCCGGAGATCACGCTGCGTCGATGTCCGACCGGGGCCGGACCTCCACGATGAAGTCCGCCTCCTCCATGTCGCCCGCCTCGTGGTGCCAGAGGAAGACCCGCACGTGCATCGCGTGATGGAGGCCGATCCTCTCCCACTCGGTCATCAGATCACCGACGATGCGGCCGATGGCGTACTTGGCGCCCTCGGTCGAGTCGGAAGCGGTGATCACGCCCTGCCACCGTTCGGGGTCGCTGCCGTAGGGGCGCCAGCCCTCGGAGCCGTGCGGCTCGAACACCCGGTACACCCAGTCCGTCTCGGTGTTCATAACACCGATCCTGTCACCGGGGAGCCCGATGCGCCGCATCGGATCGACCCACGCCGGGCGGCGGAGAGGCCCGGCAAGCAGGCGGTGCTGTTTCCCCAGTGCGGCCACCTCGCCCGCCCACATGCCGGTGCCGATCATCGGCCGGGTGATCGCCTGGCGGCGGTGGAGGCCTCTCGGCGCCCTGCTCCATCAGATCGGCGGGGGAGGCGCTGACGGCCGGCTCGTCCAGGGCGGCCGGGGTGCCGGTGTCGTCGCACCGGTCCAGCCCCTTGATGTCGCGTCGTGGACGTCGGCGGTGCCGGCGGGGTGGGGGCGCCCCGCAGGTGGAGAACCCGGGGATCGAGCAGCTTCTCAAGCGGTCGAATCCTTCTGCCGGCGCGGGAGCAACTATGCCGGGTGAGGCGGTCGGTTACGAGAAATGTCACCGTTTCGTCTCGTCATGAGGCGGCCTACAACCGGCGTCCGCCGGGAGCGGTCTATGTGTCCGAGAGCGCGGACACGCGAAACGGACCAGGGGGGAAGGGCCACGATGAGGCACATAGGCAGACGAGGAGCCGTCGTACTCGGCGTCACGGGAATGGTCGCGCCGCTCACGCTCGCGCTCGGCGTCGCGCCGGCGCAGGCGGCGAGCTGTACGACGAGCACCGGGCCGTACCAGAAGCAGGTGGAGAAGTTCCTCGGCCGCCCCGTCGACGGACGGCAGTCGGCCGCCGACTGCTCGGCCATACGCGCCTTCCAGACCAAGCACGGCATCACCCCGAACATCGGGTACGCGGGTCCCGTCACCTGGGGCGTGATGGACCTCATGAACAAGCAGAAGGCCGTGGGGAACAAGCCCAACAAGGACGGCAAGTGCCCGACGAACAAGGGCCGCATCGCCTGCGTCAACCTCACGTTGCAGCTCAGCTGGATCCAGGACGGCAGCCGGCTGGTGTACGGGCCCGTGCCGGTGCGCACCGGCCGCAACGGCTACGAGACCCGCACGGGCCTGAAGAAGATCTACTGGCGTGACATCGACCACGTCTCGACCCTCTACAACGTGCCGATGCCCTACAGCCAGTTCTTCGACGGCGGCCAGGCCTTCCACTCGGTGGGCCTGAGCATGTGGAACCCGCCGGGCTCCCACGGCTGTGTGAACATGACCACGAAAGACGCCAAGAAGTACTGGTCGTTGCTGAAGAAGGGCGACGACGTCTTCGTGTACGGCCGCAAGCCCGGAACCTGAGGCCGGAGCAGGGGGGTTGCGCCGGATTCACGTGATGAGCAACACGGTCCGGAATGTCCGTATCGGTCGTACTTACTCACAACGCCTTCACGTCGATCGGCATATGCTTCACACCATGTCCACCACTGTTGAAGCCGCCTCCGAGCGATCGGCCGCGGAGGTCAACGAGGAGATCCGGGCCCTGTGGCGCCGGTCGGGCGGGACACTGACCACCGAGCAGCGTGAGGTGTACCAGCGCCTCGTCATGGAGTGGGCCACGGCGGCTCCGCACTCGGACACGGCGGCCTGACCGGCCCGTCCGGTCGGGAGCGGGCGCGCCACCGAGCCGCCGGTCCACCGGATCCCTTCCCGGGGCACCCGGAGCGCACGGGTGCCCCTCTCGTACCGACCTCCACCGGATCCACCGGCCCCACGGCGTCGTCTGCCTCAGCCCCACGTGGCCGAGTAGTACCGCTGGTAGGCCTTCCTGTCCCGTTCCGAGCGGATCCACCGGGTCGCCACCAGCGCGATCAGGCTGCCCGCGATGACCAGCAGACCCGGCCCGATGTTCCTGGGGTCCAGGAGCCGGGCGAGCAGCGTCGCTCCGGTCGTGCCGCCCGTCACCGGCGCCGGCGCCCCGGGCGAGGCGG
>NZ_MUBM01000420.1 GCF_002154505.1 Streptomyces carpinensis
ACCCCTGAGGAAGCCGAGGGAGGGGCGGGAGCCCGCTCGCGAGAGCGCGCGGCATCCGCCCGTGCGCCGGGGGCCCGCCACGCGCGTGGTCGCCGGGGCATTCCGTTCGTGCCGGAGCGCTCGCCATGGGACCAGCATCCCGACGCCCCGAATACTCGCCGGAGCATTGACGGCCGTCAGGGCTCTGCCTAGCTTTTCGGTGAGGTGCCCGAGTCCGCTGTGGAGTGGCAGGCACCCGGACAAGGAGGTCCGCATGCAGCGCCGAGCCCCGACCGACAGCTGTTCGGTGACGGCCAGGGCTCTGCAGGTGCTGGAAGCCTTCACTCCTGACCGGCCCGTCCTGCGGCTCGCCGAGATCTCCCGCCACACCGGCCTGCCCCTCACCACCACCCACCGGCTGGTGAAGGAACTGGCCGGCTGGGGTGCGCTCGAACGCGAGCCGGACGGCGGCTACCGCATAGGGCTGCGGCTGTGGGAGATCGCCTCCCTCGCCCCGCGCGGCCTCGGCCTGCGCGAGGCCGCCCTGCCGTACCTCTCCGACCTCGGACACATCACCCGCGAGAACGTGCAGCTCGCCGTCCGCGAGGAGCTGTCCGTCGTCTACGTGGAGCGCCTCGCCGGCCGTGACGCGGTCCGGGTCCTCACCCGCGTCGGCGGGCGGTTCGACCTCGCGCCCACCGGCGTCGGCCTCGTCCTCCTCGCCCATGCACCCCGGGAGGTTCAGGAACGGGTGTTCTCCCGGCCGTTCGTCCGGCACACGAAGAAGACCCTGTGCACCCCGGACGAGGTCCGCCGCGCCCTGGCCGAAGTGCGCAGCACCGGGGTCGTCATCAGCGACCGGCAGGTGACGATGGACGCCGTGTCGGTCGCCGCCCCCGTGTACGGGCCGGACAACACCGTCGTCGCGGCCGTCTCGGTCGTCGCCCACGCCGACGCCGTGAACCCGCACGCCCTTGCCCCGCTGGTGCAGGTTGCGGCGCGCGGGATCTCACGGTCCCTCGGGGCACGGCTCAGGTCCTCGGTCGCCTGACGGCCACGGTCGGGTCGTCTCATCGGCACGGCGGGGTGGCGTGACGGATACGGCGGCTCACCTGACCGGCACGGCGGGGTGGCCTGGTGGATACGTCCGAGTCGCCTGACCGACGTGCACCGATGGCCGATGCGGGCCTCGGTCACAGGACCACCACCGAGCGCAGGACGTCGCCGTGGTGCATCCGCTCGAAGGCCTTCTCCACCTTGTCCAGGCCGATGGTCTCGGACACGAAGGACCGCGACCCAGACCTGGAGCACCTTCATCGGCTCGCTCGACTTCGCGAGCGTCCGGACGCTGCGACCCTCTTTGACGCTGCCCGGTCGTTCGGGACCGACATCCAGCTGCAGCCGGCACCGGTCCCGGCGGTCGGGTCGGGCGTCCTTCGCGTGCGACACCGAGTTGGCCGCGTTCCTCACGGCCGAGTACGACAAGGGGCGGCCGCTGGGCCAACTTCCTGCGTTCTGAAAGATGTTGGCATGGGTGCCCGTCTGCGGCCGTACTTGGCACGTCGGCTCAAGAGCGGGTGAGCGCAATTCCCTTCGTCACTTCGGTTGTCGACGTGCGTGCAGGTCGGGAACTGCTGGTAGCAGCCAGGCACGCTGGCGCCTGCCGCATTCCGGAGCATGCCTCAGTCCAGCCAGCCCGCGCGCGAGGCCTCCCAGCCGAGCTGGAACCTGGTCGTCGCACCCGTGCGCCGCATGAGGTCCCCCAGTCGCCGCTGCACGGTGCGGTGCCCCATGCCCAGCTGACGGGCGACTGCCGCGTCGGTCAGACCGACGTACAGCAGCGCCAGGATGCGGCGGTCGAGGTCGTCGACGGCTTCGGCCTCCGTGCGGCGCGGCCCGGCCTCAGACTCGTCCGCGGCCCCTTCGCCGCTCCGCGGACCGGCGAAGGGGCGCAGCAGCCGCCCGCCCGCGAAGCACTGCTCGAACAGGGCGACCAGGGCGGTCAGCAGGCCGCTGCGATGTACCACGAGCGCCACCGGCTCGGTCTCGTCGCGTTCTGGGTCCAGTGGGAGCAGCGCCGTCCGACGGTCCGCCATGACCATCTTGATGGGCACCTGTTCGACCACGGAGATCTGCTGCCCCTGCACCACGGCGTCGTCGATCACGGCGGCCGCGTCGGGCCGTTCCAGCCAGCCGCGTTCCACCACCGAACGCTGGAGAACCCCGCGGCGCATCGAATCGTGTTCCACCACGACGAGGTTGTCCTCGAAGCTGATCGCGGTCGGAGTCTCCATCGCCGGCACCAAAGCGCACACCTCGCGCTCGGACCGTTCCTGCATGGCAATCAGCCGGCGGCGTATCGCCAGGGTGCCGGACAGCACCTCGACGGGCGCTCCCGAGGCGCCGGCCTGGGCGGCACGGTGCCGCTCGGCGAGGTCCGTGGCCAGGAACTCGGCCCGGTGCAGGGCCGCTCTGCGCGCCTCCCGCAGCGGGGCGAGCGCCAGCAGAGGCGAGGTCGCGCGGTAGTGCTGTGCCGCACCGGTGTCGGCGTCCGCGTGGTGGACGCTGGCCAGTCCCCGTTCCACCAGGGCGTCCAGGGCGCGCCTCACCGCGTTCTCGGGTAGCCGGCCCGTCAGATCCGCGGGCTCGCTGCCCGGCCGGTCGACCAGGCTGCGGTAGACGAGGTCCTCATCGGCTCCGAAGCCGAGCAGGGTGAGCAACGGCGGTTCCGACCGCCGTCGGCCGATCCCCGCCTCGTCGTCCGCCGGCCGAGAACCCGCGGGGTGCTCGGAACCGGTTCCGGCCTCTCCCCGGAAGGCCGCCTCGGGTTCCGCCATCGGCCCGCCCCTTGCGCACCGCCGCACCCTGGTACGCCGCACCGTGGTATCGCGGGCCGATCCGCTCCACTTCGGTCCGGCAGAGACTATCCGACGTGCCCGATCCCTGGCCCGCGCTTTCCTGGAGGCCTCCGGCACGGTTCGTCGTTCGCTGCCACCTCAAGCCGCGGCACCCAGCGCTGATCGCATGACCGTCGCCTGATCGACACCGAATCGCGGGACGGAATCCTGGCATGCCAGGATCTGCCGCTGTGACGCATGGCGACCCCCTCACCGGCCTGGACGATGTGCCCTGGGCACAGCTGCAGCACTCCTATGGCACAGCCGACGACGTCCCCGGACTCCTCCGGGCGATGCAGGCGGGGGCTTGGGAGGGCCGGTACCCGCCGAGTGCGCAGCTCGCGAACCATATCGTGCACCAGGGCACGCGATCGCAGGCTGCGGTGTACACCGTTCCGTTCCTCGTGCGGATGGCACTCGACCCGAGATTGGCGAACAGGCATCGGTTCGTCGGTCTGCTGGTCGCCATCGCGATCGGGCGGGACAACAACTGTCTGCCGAACGGCTATGACCCTCGGGAAGACCGCGCCTACCTGTCGAGGCTACGCGGCGAAGCCGACGAGTGGGCTCAGTGGATCGCCGAAGCGGCGGACGATGAGCGGCGCAAACAGCGCGAGGAGAGCTGCGCGCAAGTTCTCATCGACGCTGAAGCGGTGGTGCGTTCCTATGACGCCGTTCGGGAAGCACTTCCCGAACTCGCCGTCCTGCTGACCTCGGGCAGCCCTGAACTTCGGGCCGAGACGGCGAACTTGCTCGCGTGGTTCCCCGAGTCCGCGGCGACGTCGATTCCGCTGTTGAAGGCGTTCGTCGCCGATGAAGTCTCGCCCGGCGCGGCGGCGACGGGATTGGGCGCCCTCGGTCTGCTCGGCGAGCCGGCGACCGTCCCCTTCATCGGGCGCTACCTGGACAGCCCGATCGTCGAGCTGCGCTGGGCCTCCGCCTTCGCGTTGACGCGGTTCGGCATCGCCGGCCCGGCCGTCGTCGACGTGCTGTCGCAGGTCGTCGCCCGGCCGCCTGAGAAGACCGAGACGATGTCGTTCCTGAACGGCTCTTACCGTGGCCTCGCGGCGATGGCCCTGGCCGAAACGTCCGAAGCCACGACGCTCCGGGCGGTCGATGCCATGCTGGCCGGCCTGGCTGACTGTTCGGGCGTCGAAGGCTTCTCCGACAGGTACTACACCGCGCACATGCTGTTCACGCTGGTTTTCCCGGGTGATCCCGCCGAACCGCCGCGGTCCTTCGGCGACCTGCGCCACGTGCAGCAGCGTGTCGTGCGCTTCCTCGCCGACCAGGACGAGGCTGCCTGGCCATCCACCGCAATGGACGCTTTGCGTCGGTGGAAGGTGCCGGCCAGGCGCTCTGACCTGCGCGTCTACGTCGGGATTAGCCAGGCCGGCCAATAGGCCGGCACTCGACGCCTCTTCAAGCAGTTCCGGTGAGCCGAGCGCAGCCCGCCGGGCGCGACCCGACCCGACGAGGCGTATGCCTTGTGGCCGCCCACGGTGGCCGGCGCGGCGAATGCTTCCGCGACGTTGTCGTAGCCGCCCGCGGCAGGACCGAGAACCCTCCGGGCGGCGCCTGGGTGAGGTGGTTGCCCTGGCCCGGCTGGTCGTAGACGACGGTGAAGAGGCAGCTTGTTGCCGCGCAGAACGAGTCCTGCGCGGCGGCGTCGGCGTAGCCGCCCGTGCTGAGCACGGGCGGTTCCCGGGTCCCGCCGTCGGAAGCGCGCTCGACCTGGTACAGACGGCCGTCGTACGCGGAGTACAGCGCGCGGGTCGTGCTGTGCGCGGCCACGCAGGGTGTGCCGCCGGAGGCCTCAGGGGCGAGCTTCGCCCCGTCCATACGCGCCGTGTGTTCCGGGAGACGTGCGGTGCTTTCGTGTGCTTCGTTCATCGTCATTCCCGCAACGCTACGTTCTCAGTGGTATGGGAGTATGGTTCATTTGCATGGCAGATTTCCGGTCCAATTCGGCGGCCGAGATGCCTCCCGCGCTCGGTGCCGACCTGCATCTGGAGCTGCACGGACGCGGGCTGCGTGCAGGGCTCACTGACGCCTTGAGGGAGGCAGTTCGCACGCGGCGTCTGGCGCCCGGCAGCCGGCTGCCCGCCTCCCGCTCACTCGCCGCGGATCTCGGGGTCTCCCGCAATACCGTGGTCGAGGCCTACGCCGAACTGGTCGCCGAGGGCTGGCTCACCGCCCAGCAGGGCTCCGGGACCCGGGTGGCCACCCGGGTCGAGCCGCACAGGGCCGCGCCGGACGCTCCTCGCGCGAGGCCGCACGAGCTCCGTCCCAGGTATGGCCCGTGGACGGGTGCACCGGACCTCGCGAACTTTCCGCGCACACAGTGGCTCACCGCGGCCCGCCGGGCTCTGACCGCCGCGCCACACGACGCCTTCGGCTACGGCGACGCCCGCGGCCGGATGGAGCTGCGCACCGCACTCGCGGACTACCTGGCGCGTGCCCGCGGGGTATACGCCGGGCCGGAGCGGATCGTCATCAGTTCCGGTTTCCACCACGGCCTGGCGCTGATGGCGCAGACGCTCAGGGTGCGGCGCGTGCGGGCGGTGGCCGTCGAGGCCTACGGCCTCGACCTGTATCGCGACCTGCTGAGGAATGCCGGTCTGCACACTCCACCCCTCTACGTCGACGACCATGGCGCGCGCATCGACGACCTCGCGCGACTGCCCGGAGTGGGCGCGGTGCTGCTGACCCCGGCTCACCAGTACCCGACAGGTGTCGCGCTCTGCCCGGAGCGGCGCACGGCGGCCGTCGAGTGGGCACGTGCCACGGGCGGTCTGATCCTGGAGGACGACTATGACGGGGAGTTCCGGTACGACCGTCAGCCGGTGGGCGCCCTGCAGGGCCTCGATCCGGAGCGGGTGGTGTACTTCGGTTCGGTGAGCAAGTCCCTGGCGCCGGGGGTACGGCTCGGATGGATGGTGCTGCCGGAGGAACTCGTCCCGGAGATCGTGACGGCCAAAGGGCACGGCGATTACATGACGAGCGCCCTGGAGCAGCTGACGCTGGCGGAATTCATCGCCTCGGGTGCGTACGACCGTCATGTGCGCTCGATGCGGCTGCGCTACCGGCGTCGCCGCGATCAGCTGGTCGAGGTCCTGCGCCAGAGGGCTCCCGGCATCCGTGTGACCGGGAT
Organism: Streptomyces carpinensis; assembly: GCF_002154505.1. GTDB lineage: Bacteria > Actinomycetota > Actinomycetes > Streptomycetales > Streptomycetaceae > Streptomyces > Streptomyces carpinensis. The sequence goes on from NZ_MUBM01000420.1 coordinate 6,031, forward strand.
GGCTGCAGGACTGCAGACGGTCCTCGAACTCCCGCGTGGAACCGAAAGCTCGGTGGTCCAGGCCGCGGCCCGGCAAGGTCTGGCGATCAGGGGGCTGACGCAGTTCCGCTACGAAGTGGCGGACCGTGGATGGCAGTTGCTTGAACGGGACGCCCTGGTGGTCAACTACGCGGCGCCCTCGGACAGCGCGTGGGCAGGCGCACTGGACGCACTGTGCAGGGTGTTGCCCTAGAAGTGCCCTGGATGAGCCCTAGAAGGGGTTCCGAGGGCGGAGCGGACGCGTCTCTGTCCGGTTCGGGAGAGTCCCTGCCGAGATTCGAGGCGCTGGGGCTGTCGGCCTCAAGTGCCAGGCCGCCCGTTCCGGAGTCGACGCGATCTCTCAGGCGGGAAGCGCGCTGTCATGATCTCGCCATCCGGGAGCGGGTCCGTGTCCCAGATCTATAAATCGCGATCTTGCTTTGTCCGCAGAATTGGTCTGGGAATCTGTCGTAGAAATGGACCGTACTCAGGTGCCACTGGGTGCGTAGCTTTGCGGGCATGAGCACGAACGAAGCGCACGGCAGCCCGCAGTGCCTCCGCGAGCACACGCACCGTCTGGACTGGGCGAAGCTCGCTCCGGAGGCCTCAGGCCATGATCCGCCTGGACACGGCACCGTGATGGTCCCCCTGTGGCTCATGGGCGCCTTCCCCGGTTGCGGCATCGTTCCCTCCGCGCCGGCCAAAATGTCGGGGAGGGGTCTTGGGCGCCTGGTGCGCGGCCCGCGGTCGCCTTCCCGTCGATCGGCTACGCGGCGCTCGTGCCCGCGCCCTCCTGGCAGCCCGCGCCCGTCTTTGTCGCCGAGGCCCGGCGGCAGACGGTGATCATGCCGGCGGCCGGGTTTTGCATGGCTCATGGCCGCCGTGTGCGCTGGTGCCGTACGTCATCGGACTGTCCGTCGCGCTGGTGATCGATTTTCTGCGGCCTCGCAGCGGGGACTCGATCAACCCCGCCAGCTCGGGCCTGCCGCATTCGCCGGGCAGCAGACCACCGATCTGCGGATCCGTCTGGTCGCTCCGATTCTGGGAGCGGCCCTCGGGGCCTGACCGCACCGCGTTCTCAGCCGTCGCCGACTGACGCGTCGAAGCGCGGTGCGAGCAAGCGGGGCGTCACCGGACGGCCGAGTTGCTGCTGTCGGCGTCAGCCGACGGCCCGTTGGCCGCACCCCGGCCCCGACAGGGGCCCGCCAGAGCGCGTCTGACGGGCCGAGACCACCGCCGCAGCCACCGTCCGGCGCAGTGTGAATGGGCTGGGGCCTGCCGTGCCTGGTGGCTCGATCACTCCCAGCCCTCAACCTATCCATCCACCAGACAGCCGAGCAGCTGGGGGGACCGCATCGCCGGGGGACACCGAAGGGAAGAGCAATGGGCAGTTCCGCAGATACCGCAGTCTCCGAGGCTCAGACGGCCATCGAGACAGTCGGCCCGGCGATAGCTCTCCTCGACGCGCAGGGGACGGTGGTCGGATGGTCGCAGGCCGCTCAGCGGCTCGTGGGCTACTCGGCCGCGGAGGTGGTGGGGCGGTCCGCCGGTGTCCTGTTGGTGGCCGCCGACGACCGAGTAAAGGCTTCACAAGCCGCACAAGAGAGCACCCTCCGGGGCCGCTGGTCCGGCCTCGCGCAGGTGCGGCACCGCGACGGCCGCAGCATCGACGTGCGCCTGTGCGTGTCATCGCTGTCCGGGCAGGACGGCCGGGAGTGGTGGGTGGTCTGTGCGACCGACAAGGCCTTGCTTCCCGCGTGGCCGGCCGAGGCCACAGTGGCGGTGCCGCTCCTCGCTACGCTGCCGGTGCCGAGCTGCCTGCCGATCGGTGTCGTCATACGGGACACGCACCTGCGCTGCATCCGGGCGAACGACGCTCAGGGCTCCTGGGACGGAATCCCTCTCCAACAGCGGCTGGGCCGCAGGCTGACGGAGGCGGCACCCGGGACGGCGGCCGAAACGCTGGAGGCAGTGATGCACCAGGTGCTGGAGAGCGGGGACCCGGGGATGCACGTGGACTACCAGGCATTGCTGCCGGCGAATGTGCCAAGCAACCGTATATTGACAGCGTCCTTCGTCCGCATCGACGACGCGCAGGGCCGCGCGCTGGGCGTGTGCGTCGTGAGCGTGGACGTCACCGACTGCCGACGGGCGCGAGAGCGTCTGGCAATCCTCGGCGAGGCCAGCAGGCGCATCGGCACCACTTTGGACGTCATGCAGACCGGGCAGGAACTGGCCGACCTCGCCGTGCCGTTCCTCGCGGACTACGCCACTGTCGACCTGGCGGAGTCCGTCCCACTCGGCGAGGAGCCCTTGGCCCATCTCTGCGTACAGGACGGGCGCATCCCCGTCTTCCACCGTGCGGGCCTGGCCTCGATCCACCCGGGAACGCCGGAGTCCCTGTCCGCTCGCGGAGCGCCGGTCTTCGTCCCGCCCACTTCGCCCGTCACGGGTGTCCTGCGCTCCGGGAAATCCCACTTCGAGCCGATGCTGGACACATCCCCGGGCACGTGGCTGGACCACCACGGCGCGGCGTGGGCGGAGAAGATCGGCGAGCACGCCATGCACTCGTTGATGGTCGTCCCGATTCACGCCCGGGACGCAGTGCTGGGCGTGGCGGTCTTCGTGCGGACGAAGGACCCCAGGCCGTTCGAGGAGGACGACCTGCTCTTGGCCGAGGAACTCGTCAGCTGGGCTGCGCTGGCTCTGGACAATGCTCACCAATACGTGCGCGAACGCTCCGCGGCTCTCGCGCTGCAGCGCCATCTGCTCCCCCGCCGCGCAACAGGCGGATCCGCCGCCGAAGTGGCCTGGCACTACCTGCCGGCCGACGGTCACTACGGCGTCGGGGGTGACTGGTTCGATGTGATCCCGCTGCCCGGCGCCCGGGTCGCACTGGTCGTCGGCGACGTGGTCGGACACGGCATCAACGCCGCGGCGACCATGGGCAGACTCCGCACCGCCGTACGCACCCTGGCCGCCATGGACCTTTCCCCGGACGAACTGCTGGCCCACCTCGACGACTTGGTCGTCGACCTCACCGAGGCGGACGCCGACCCCCGACACCTGGTCACCACCACGATGGCGGCCACCTGCCTGTACGCCGTCTACGACCCGGTCACCCGCACCTGCACGATGGCCCGGGCCGGCCACCCCCCGCCCGCGGTCATCGACCCGCACGGCCGCGTCACCTTCCCCGACCTGCCCAGCGGAGCACCGCTCGGCCTCGGGCTGGTCCCCTTCGAGTCCGTAACTCTGGAACTCGCCGAAGGAAGCGGGCTCGCCCTCTACACCGACGGTCTGATCGAGGCCCGCCACCGGGACATCAGCGACGGCATGAACCGTTTGCGCGCGGCCCTCGCACGGCCCTACCTCACACTGGACGATCTGTGCTCTTCCACAGTGGACACACTGCGGGCCGAGCCGCCGAGCGACGATGTCACTCTGCTTCTCGCACGGACCCGCTCGCTGAGCGCAGACCAGGTTGCCTCTTGGCAGTTCCCCAGCGATCCCGCCGTCGTCAGCCGTGCCCGAACTCTCGCTACCCGTCAGCTGACCCAGTGGGGACTGGAACACCTAGCCGAGTCCACAGAGCTGATCGTCAGCGAACTGTTCACCAACGCCATCATCCACGGCAACGGCGACTGCAACAGCGACCGCACGATCGGCCTACGCCTCATCCGGCACGAGATGCTGACCTGCGAAGTCTCCGACGCCAGCCACAGCCACCCGCTTCTGCGACACCCCCGCACCACCGACGAACACGGCCGCGGCCTCTTCCTCGTCACTCAACTGTCCCGCCGATGGGGAACCCGCCACATCCCGGACGGCAAACTCATCTGGTCTGATCAGCAACTGTCGGCCAGTGCGTGAAACCACACCACAGCACACCGCCCAGCGGCAGCCCGGTGGCGGGGTGGAAAGCCCCATCCGCCCTCCCGCCTTGTCGCCAAACTCCAACGACGACATTGGAGGTTTCGTGAGACCCGGACCTCGTCCGCCCCGGCGATCGGGAGTGGATCTGCAACGTGGTCGAAGCAGCCGGAACGGCCGAAGCGGCCGGATACAGCAGTTCGTGGGCGTACGAACGGCTGCTCTTCCCGGTGCCCTGTGCCCTGATGCAGCTCGGTGTGCGTACCGAGCGGCGACGCTTCATTGCCGTGCGCGCCGAACCTGGGAGAACAATGCCGAGCAGACCGTCTTTGCAGGCGACTAGGGCACCGAGCGGATGGCGGGCCTACCGATGGGTGACCCTGTGGTCCGTGCCGATCGTGGCGGTTCCGGTGGCCGACTGGTTCCTGCCACCGAACGTCCACCTCGCCCATCTGCTGGTCATCCCGCTCGCGCTCGCCGCCGCCATCGCCGACACCCGCCGTACTGCCGTCACCGCTCTGCTCGCCCTGGCGGCGCTGGTCGTCGCGGGAGCCGAGCGACGTACGCTGACCACCGAGAGCGTTCTCGTGCAGATGCTGTCCCTGGTGCTGTTCTCGGCGCTGCTCCTGTTCACCACCCGTCTGCGCGAGCGGCATCAGCGCCAGCTGGCCATCGTGCGCCGGATCTCGGAAGCCGCGCAGTCCGTGCTGCTGCGGCCACTGCCGCGACGCGCGGGAGCGGTGTCCCTGGCGTCGACGTACGTGGCCGCCGAGACCGAAGCCCGTATCGGTGGAGACCTGTACGCACTGGTCCGCGCGCCTGGCGCCACCCGGCTGATCATCGGGGATGCGCGCGGCAAGGGGCTCGGGGCCATCGGGGACATCGAGACCGTCCTCGGTGCCTTCCGCTTCAACGCGCACAGGCATTCCACACTGTCCGGGCTCGCGTCCGCCCTGGAGTCCGATGTGTGCTGGGACCTGGGCCAGGCGCACCACGGGGATCCTGCCGAATGGCCCGGTGAACGCTTCGTCACGGCGGCCGTGCTGGAGATCCCGGATGACCAGCCCTGTGCCCGTCTGATCAGTTTCGGTCATCTACCGCCGCTCCTGCTGCACGGGGGGCCCGTCACACCCCTGGAAGTCAGTGCCCCCGCTCCTCCGCTGGGTCTTGGCGCCCTGACGGAGACCGAGTATGCCCCGTTGACCTTCCGTTTCGCCCCGGGCGACCGGCTGGTGCTGTACACGGACGGAGTCACCGAGGCACGGGACTGCATGGGCGGCTTCTACCCCCTCGTGGAGCGGGTGACAGCTTGGGCCGATCAGCGTCCGGATGCGCTCGTGCGCAGGATCGGCGCGGACCTGCGGGCGCATACGGGCGGGCCGCTCGCCGACGACATGGCCCTGATCGTGCTGCAGCGCGAGGGGGCGCGCGTCCGGGCCCGGATCTCCGAGAACCGGTGGGTTTCGTGACGAAGGTGCGGCCCGCTCGGGGAGAGATGGCGACGGTGCCGGGCGCCCCCGGGCCCGGCGGGCTGTTCCCTGCCGGGCCCGGCGAGGTGCGGTGTGGGCCCTGGGCCGGGTGCGGAGTGTGCGGCTCAGTCGCGTTCGCGCTCGTATGCGGCGAGGAGGAAGAGCCGGAACTGGCAACCGTAGTCGTCGAAGGTGCCTTCGCCGCGGCCCCGTGGACGAAAAGCGGTCTTGGTCAGCACACCGTCGATATCGAACAGGTATGGCCTTACTTTGTCCGGAAGGCTCAGCTTTGTCATCGTTGGTGTTATACGCGTGCCGCCCTCCGCCGCTCACTCCGATCCGGAGGAACGGCGGGCCGGGCTCCGTGGCCATCCGACACGGCGCTCGCATCGCGCCCAGCGCCGCACCGTGGGTGTGCCCACCGGGGGCCTTGTGCGGTGTGCACATCGCAACACCGCCTAGCCCTCGCATCCGAACCGCAATGGCCCCAGACCGACGACGTCGAGCGTCTCGGGCGAATGCCCATCCGTTCCAGGACTGCCCATGACCACACCGGCTGACAAGAACGGTCATGCTTCCCCACGCCACCCGGAAGCGAGTGAACCGTCCTACACGGACCCCCAGCACAACCGGACCCCCACCC
>NZ_MUBM01000421.1 GCF_002154505.1 Streptomyces carpinensis
CGGGCAGGCGACCTGGGAGCACTCGCTGAAGTCGCTGCGGGCCGGCGGCACCGTGGTGGTGGCGGGCGCGACGAGCGGCGCCAATCCCCCGGCCGACCTGAACCGGATCTTCTACCTTCAGCAGCGCGTGCTCGGCTCCACGGGAGGCACCCGGCAGGAGTTCGTCTCGCTGCTGCGCTTCATGGAGAACGCCGGGATCAGACCGCGCATCGACCGGGTCCTGCCGCTGGCCGACATCCACTCCGGCTTCCAGGCCATGCTCGACGGCGAGCTGACCGGAAAGGTCGTGGTCCGCCCCGGCTGAGGGTCCGCAGTCGGCGCGGTGCTCCGCCTCCCAGCCCTGACGGGCGGAGCACCGCGCTTTCGCATGTCCTGGGTCACAGTGCGTTTACGAATCCGTAGTGGTCATTTAAAGTAGACGTACGTCCACTCTGATGGTCGCTCTGTATGGAGCGCCGGAGGCCACATGCTTGCTCAAGATTCCACCGCGAACCCGACCGGTCACACGGAGGATGCCGCGCCGGATCAGCAGACCGCTGTCGACAAGGCCCTCGTGCTGCTGAAGTCCCTGGCCGAGCACGACCGGGAGATCGGCGTCAGCGAGCTGGCACGGCGCACCCAGCTGACCAAGTCGACGGCCTTCCGGCTGCTGGGCATCCTGCAGCGCAACGACGTGGTCGAGCGCGTCGGCAGTCGCTACCGGCTGGGCTCCCGGCTCTTCGACCTCGGCACCCGCGCCTACGGCCCCACCCCGCTGCTGCTGCGCGAGCAGCTGCTCCCCTACCTGGCCGACCTGTACGAGCTGACGCACGAGACCGTGCATCTGGCCGTGCTCCACGACACCGAGATCGTGTACGTCAACAAGATCCAGGGCCACCGGCCGACGCGCTCTCCCGCGAGGATCGGCGCCCGGCTGCCTGCCTACTGCACCGGCGTCGGCAAGGCCCTGCTCGCCTTCGACCATGACGCGGCCGAGCTGGCAATCGCCGAGGGCCTGGCGGCACGCACGGAGCACACGATCACCGAACCGGACCTCCTCCGCGCGGAGTTCGGGCGCATCCGGCAGGACGGGCTCGCGTACGACCGCGAGGAGTCGGCGCCCGGCCTGGCCTGCGTCGCGGTTCCGATCATGGGGGCCGCCGGGCGCCCGGTGGCCGCACTCTCCGTCGCGGGCGCCTCGCACCGATTCGAGCCGCACCGCTTCGCCCCGGCGCTGCGCCGGGTCGCCTACGAGGCGTCGCGGGTGCTGAACACCCCCAAGTCGCGGCAGGCACGGCTCGGCGCACCCGCCGCCAAGGCGAGGGTCGGCGGCGTCACCCCGCGGTCCGGTGAGGGTCGCGCTCCCGCAGCGCCGCCAGCGCCCGCTCGGTGATCTCCGCGATATCACCCACCGCGTCGACGGCCGTCAGCAGACCCCGCTCCGCGTAGTGACCGACGAGCGGCGCGGTCTGCCGTGCATATACCTCCAGCCGGCGCAGGACGGTGTCCTCCCGGTCGTCCTCGCGCTGGTACAGCTCACTGCCGCAGCTGTCGCAGATCCCCGCGACCGCCGGCGGGGCGAAGTCCACGTGGCACACATGGCCGCCGGCACGGCACTGACGGCGGCCTGACAGCCTCCGCACGACCTCGTCCGCAGCGACCCGCAGTTCCAGCACCCCGTCCAGCGGCACACCGGAGTCCGCCAGGATCTTGTCGAGCGCCTCGGCCTGGCCCGTGGTGCGCGGAAATCCGTCCAGGAGGAACCCGCCGGCGGCGTCCGGCTCCGCCAGCCGGTCCCGGACCATGTCCGTGGTCACCTCGTCGGGGACGAGCGCGCCACGGTCCAGGTACTGCCCCGCCGTGCGGCCCAGGGGGGTGCCCCGGCTCACATGGGAGCGGAAGATGTCACCCGTGGAGACGGCGGGGATGGAAAGGTGCGTGGCCAGGTGCTGTGCCTGAGTGCCCTTGCCCGCACCGGGCGGCCCGACGAGAACGATACGCATAGGGGGACCTCTCTCCGTGGTGAGTGTGCTGGGGATGCACCGACCACGCAGGGGAGCACCACGTGACACCGCCTGCTCGATCGGCCTGTGCCACCGTCTCCGTCCCTGCCGCCGCTGACCAACCGTCCGTTCCGGTCGGCGGCACATCGACCTCAGCGTTTCGAGGACGGCTCCGCGGGCGGCTTGCCGCCGTGGGTGGCGCTGTTCCCTCCCGTGCCCGGCTGCACCCGAGGCACACTGACCACGATGTGCACCAGGCTCTCGCCGTCCAGCGACTCGTAGAGGTGCGGCCGGTCACCGGGATAGCGGACGAAGTCACCGGCGGCGACCTCGACCGGACTGTCGACCGGACCCACCCGCACGCGGCCACTGATCACGTACAGGTGCTCAAGGGTCCCCACCGGGTGCGGCTCCGACCGGCCGCCCGCTCCGCCGTGCTGATGCCCGATGCGCACCAGATAGTTCTCGATCACACCCGAGCCGTACACGTGGTCGAGGGCGCGGCTCTCGTACCCGGAGTGCTTGCTCCAGACCACCTCGCCGGCCCGCTGCACCGTCATGACCTGTTCACGCTCCGCGACCAGCCGCGTCACGGGCACGCCGAGCGCGGCGGCAATGGAGAACAGCGTGTCCACCGTGGGGTTTCCGGTGCCCTGCTCCAGCTTCGAGAGCGTCTGCTTGGCCAACCCGGCCTGGCGGGCCAACTCGGCCAATGACAGGCCCCGCTGCTCTCTGAGAATGCGCACGTTGCGCGCGACCACGGCGTTTCCGGATGACACGGCACCACTCTAGGCCAGCGCCCAGCGCAATGAAGATCGGTACCAGCAACCGGCGCGGACATCCTGGCGGGCCGGTTACACCCCTGTCCGGGCTCCGCTGCCCGGTCGCGGCGGCCCACCGCATCAAACGCAGGCCGGTCGCTTCCGCGACGCTGCGACGGGGTGCGCCGCGCAGCCGTCGCCCCAAGGCGCCCGGGCATGAACATGATGGGCTCAAGCCTCCGAACGGGGAAGCTTCACGGTCAGCTAGGAGCGCGATGGGCGCGTCTGCCGGCCACGGAGCGACGGGGCACGTTTCTTCGGCGCCACGGCAATCGCCGTGCTCGACGGTGACGGCACCGTGCTGCGGTGGTCCTGCGCGGCGGCGGATCTGCTGGGGCTCGCGGCTGACGAGGTCTGCGGTCACCCGGTCCGGGAGTTGCTCGCCGACGACGCCGACCGTGTGCGTACCACCGCCCCGTGTACGACCGGGATTCCCTCGACGGGCCGAGCACTGCTCCGGCACCGGTCCGGCAGGCCGGTGGATGTCACCTTCTGGACAATGCGGCTGGAGGACTGCTCCGATGTCCTGGCCCTGGCGGCCCCCACCCAGCGCCTCAAGGAATGGGAACACGGCGTCTCGTTCCTCAGCTCGCTCCTCTCCCAGGAACGGTCGGGATCGGCCTCCGCGACACGGATCCGGCCGTGGTGCGAACCAACATCATCCCGGGGCTCTTCGGCGGACCGCCGCTGCCTCCCGGCAGCCAGCTGACGTCATGTCCGTCGAGGACGCCGAAGCCGCCGAGGCGGCCCTGCGCGAGGTGCTGGAGACGGGATCACCAACGCCGTCCGCTACGCCGGCGGCCCCGTCGGGCTGCGGCTCATCCGCGAGAACGTCCTGGTCTGCGAGGTCTCCGACTCCAGCAGCACCCAGCCCTGCCTGCGCCGGGCGCGCGGGTCCGACGAGGGCGGCCGCGGTCTGTACCTGGTCGCCCAGGTCACCACCCGCTGGGGCAGTCGCCACGGCCCACACGGCAAGACCATCTGGGCCGAACAGCCCATGGCCCTCACGGCCGGCCCCGTCGCTGCCGTGGGTCATGCTTTCCTGAGACAGCGTCAGGTCGCGTTCGGAACGGCACCCACCCAGGTTCTGGTGGAGCCGGGCCCGGCACCGGCCTCCGCATCAGGCGTTCAAGCGGCCCGCGTTCCCCGCTCGGACGGCTCGTCGGCCGACCGACCCTGCGAGTGGTGGGCTCCGCCAGGGATCAGCCGCAGATGGCGGCGGACACGCGCATGCCTCGGGCCGGACGACGCTGCCGTCAGCCAGTCCTCGACACGATCCATCACCAGCAACAACACACCCAGCACGGGCAGCACCAAGACCGCGACGACAATCACCACGAAGCGCCCCTTCCTCGACACCACCGCCGACCGGGTGCCCGCCTCACAGGAACCCGTGAGCAGTGGCGTGTGAAGGTACGGTGAAAGTCGGCTCATAACGCCCTGGTGACCGCTCTGGGCATGAGCATGCGCTGCCCGGTTACCCGTCCCGGCATGGCGAAGCTGCATCTTCCACGGCGAAAAGACCGGCACGGCCGCGATCGGTCCCCGGCTTCCCGGGTGCCGTCGCCGCAGGAGGCCGGGCCGGACCGGAACGTCGAGGACGCGGCACCGCAGACGCCGACGAGGTTGCCGAAGCGGGCCTGGGTCGCGGTGCTCAAAGGCAGTTGGAAGGAGTTCCAGGACGATGAGCTGACCGACCGGGCCGCAGCGCTGACCTACTACGGCGTCCTGTCGTTGTTCCCCGCCTTGCTGGTGCTGGTGTCCCTGATGGGAATCGTCGGCAACTCGGCCACCGACAAGGTGCTGGCCAACGTCGACAAGCTGGCACCCGGCTCGGCGCGGGACATCATCACGCGGGCCGTGGAGCAACTGCAGAACAACGCCGGGACCGGCTCGGTGATGGCGTTGGTGGGCATCGTGCTGGCGGTGTGGTCGGCGTCCGGGTACGTGGCGGCCTTCATCCGAGCCGCGAACTCCGTCTACGACATGCCGGAGGGCCGGCCGGTGTGGAAGGTCCTGCCGGTGCGGGTCGGAGTCACGGTCGTACTGATGGTGCTGGCGGTGGTCAGCGCGCTGATCGTGGTCTTCACCGGGGGCCTTGCCCGCCGGGCGGGGCAGGCCCTCGGGATCGGCGACACCGCGCTGACGGCGTGGTCGATCGCGAAGTGGCCGATCCTGGTCCTGCTGGTCACGGCCATGATCGCGATCCTGTACTGGGCGAGCCCGAACGCCAAGGTCAAGGGCTTCCGATGGATCACCCCCGGCAGCTTCCTGGCGTTGGTCATCTGGCTGGCCGCCTCCGCCGGGTTCGCGTTCTACGTCTCCAACTTCGCCTCGTACAACAAGACCTACGGGACGATGGCCGGCGTCATCGTCTTCCTGGTCTGGCTGTGGATGAGCAACCTGGCGATCCTGCTGGGTCTGGAGTTCGATGCGGAGAGCGTGCGGCAGCGGGCCATCGCAGGCGGGCATCCGCCCGAGGCCGAGCCCTACACCCAGCCCCGCGACACCACGAAGTGGGACGAGGAGGACCTCCGCCGCCTGGACGACGTCTGAGTGCTCATCCGGGCTCATGCGGCCCTGTGAGAGCGGCTTCGAGAGACTCACCCGTCATCTCGACGACCACGGCATCGTCTCGCATGCCTGCCGGAAGATGGTCGAGCTCTTCCGCCCGGCACACGACTCCGGCGCTGCTGGGGTCGATGATCACAGCGCCGAGCCGCGAGGCCAGCTCCGCGATGATGCCGAACACCCCGCCGGCCTGGGGGCGGTAGACCAAGATGCCCGTCTCATCGACGGAAAACTCCGCCTCGCTCCCGTCGCCGGCCCGCACGCAGAACGCCACGGTCCCGTCCTCGCCCACCGCGAGTCGCGGATCCCCGACATCGTGCGGTTCCAGAACAGCCCGCACCAGCGCCAGGTCCAGCGACACGGGCACCTCCCCGCCGTCAACGAACCTGTAGATCAACGGACTCCAGCCCACGACGACCCCTCCACCTCCGGCGGAAGCGGGTGGGAACACACACCCCTGATCCCGCCATGCCGTAGTCGAACATCCCGGAGGCGTCGCACCGATACGGACGGCACGACCCTCGGGCCGCTCCCCATCCCCCGCAGCGTAGCGCCCAGCAAACTGCACAAGACCAGTTCAGCTCGCGGCTCACAGGCCGGCAGCGGCTCGACGGACGGAGTCAGAGGGCCCGAGCGCGCACGGCGGTCGCGGCCAGGGTGGTGTACTTCATCGTGAAGGACCCGCCGAGGGAGTCGATGGCAGTCCCGACCGCGTCCAGTACCCCGGCCAGCTGATCGGGACGAAGCTGCGTGAGGCCGCCGGTCGTGGGCAGCAGGTCCAGCCACTGGTCGCGCGTGTAGGACTGCTCCCAGTCGAATCGCCACTGCTCCACACCGTCGAACTGCCCGGTCGCACGGATCGTGTCGGCGAACTTCACGTACGCAGCCTGATAGACGTCGAGCGGGCGGCGGGCCGGTTGGCGGCTGAGCGGCGAGTCCGGCGCGGCCCGCCGGTAGGCAGCGGCGAACGGATCGGCCACCTCGACAGGCGGCTCGTAGACGTGCCCGAAGATCGCCAGCCGTCCCCCTGGGCGCAGCACACGTGCCGCCTTCACGGCACCGGCGACTGGATCCACCCAGTGCCACGACTGGGCGGCGACGACCGCGTCGAACGTCCGGCCCGCCGGCTGCCATGCCTCGAAGGTCGCCACCTCCACCCGCAGGCCGAGCGCTCGCGCGAAGTCGGCCATCCGTGCATCGGGTTCGACACCGAACACGGCGCAGCCGGCGGCCTGGAACTGGCGGGCCGCGATGCCGGTGCCGCAACCCACGTCGAGCACATCGGGCCCGGGACTCCCTGCGACGATCCGTGCCACCAGTGCGTCGGGGTAGCCGGGGCGTGCCTGGTCGTAGCGTTGCGCGTCCACGCCGAACGACTCGGCCATCCGCCGGGCCCGATGGGGCTCCACCGGGGACGGTTCGGGTGGCTCCTGGGATAGAGTGGGCATGCGCCCACCTTAATGGGCGCATGCCCACTCGACAACGGTTGCCGACGGTCCGCACGAGAGGATCTGCGAGTGCCCACTGGAATGCACCTTCGCGATGCCCGGCAGCAACTGTTCGACGCCGCCGAGCGCGTGCTGCTGCGCGACGGGCCGAGCGGGCTGACCAGCAGGGCCGTCACCGACGAGGCAGGCTGCGCAAAAGGCGTCCTGCACCGGCACTTCACCGACTTCGACACCTTCCTCGCCGACCTCGTACTCGACCGGGCCGCACGGCTCGAGACGCAGGCCAGTGCGTTGCGCGAGTCGGCGGGTACCGGCACGGTGGCCGACAACCTCACCGATGCGCTGAACATCCTGTTCGGACCGGTTCCCGTGGCCATCATCCCGCTCATCACCTTCCGCGACGAGCTGCGCACACGGCTGCGGCAGTCCAGACCCGGAGGCGGCATCGCCATCCTCGCCCAGGCCACGAACGCGATCTCCTCCTATCTGGCCGACGAGCGTGTACTGGGCCGCGTCGCCGCCGACGCCGACATCGACGCTCTCACCCTCTCCCTGGTCGGCGGTGGCCATCTGCTCTTCGCTGACCGCGACCCCGGCCCGCCGAGTAAGGACGTCGTCGGCAAGTTCGTGACGGCGGTCATCGCCGACGCCGTGCAACGACGACCGGCCTGACAGGTCACCTCAAGGGCCACGGACCGCGGGCCGCGGCGGGAGCGGGTCGCGCTGATCGTTCGGCCAAACCGGTGAGCCGGTGCTGCGGCGCCCGCAAGATCGCCACTAGGCTGCGGTGTACGGCCCCTCGCGGTACCGACCACGGCCGGGGCTCGGGGCCCCCACCCTGGTCCGGCGAGAAGTCCGATCAGGGATACCCGGTCCCGTCCGGGACCCGGGCGGTCGCGGAGTCGGGAGGCAGGCATGGAGTACTACGACCTCGGCAGCCACAACCGCCCCGTGACGACCTCGTCCGGCGAGGCCCAGACGTGGTTCGACCGCGGGCTGGCATGGACGTACGGGTTCAACCACGAGGAGGCTGTTCGCTGTTTCGAGGCCGCCGCTGCGGCCGACCCCGGCTGCGCCATGGCGTACTGGGGCATCGCCTACGCTCTCGGCCCCAACTACAACAAGCCGTGGGACTTCTTCGACGAGCAGGATCTCGCGGGGACCGTCGAACGCACGCACGCCGCTGCCGAACGCGCCCATGCCAGGGCCGCCACCGCCACACCCGTCGAACGCGCGCTGATCGAGGCGTTGCGTGCCCGCTACCCGCAGGCAAAGGCCGTGGGCGACTGCTCGGCATGGAACGCGCCGTACGCCGACAGCATGCGCGCCGTCTACGAACTCGCCCCCGACGACACCGACGTCGCCACGCTCTACGCCGACGCACTGATGAACCTCACCCCCTGGAAGCTGTGGGACCTGCGCACCGGCAAACCGGCCGAAGGCGCCCGCACCCTGGAGGCGAAGGCCGTCCTCGATCGGGCGATCGCCACACCCGCGGGCGCGGAGCACCCCGGCATCCTGCACATGTACATCCACCTGATGGAGATGTCCCCCACCCCCGAGGCGGCCCTACCAGCCGCCGACCGCTTGCGCGGCCTGGTGCCCGACGCCGGTCACCTTCAGCACATGCCCTCTCACCTGGAGGTGCTGTGCGGCGACTACCGTCGTGTGGTGTCCGACAACAGCGCCGCGATCCTCGCCGACGAGAAGTTCCACGCGCGGGCCGGGGCGATGAACTTCTACACCCTGTACCGGTCGCACGACTACCACTTCAAGATCTACGGCGCCATGTTCCTCGGCCAGGCCCGGACAGCCCTCGAGACCGTCGCCCAGCTCGAGGCGTCCATCCCGGAGCAGCTGCTGCGGGTGCAGAGTCCGCCCATGGCCGACTGGCTGGAGGCCTTCCTCGCCATGCGGATCCACGCACTGATCCGCTTCGGCCGCTGGGCCGACATCCTGCGCACACCCATGCCCGCCGACCCGGACCTCTACAGCGTGACCACGGCCATGCTGCACTACGCCCGCGGTGTCGCCCTCTCGGCTACCGGCCGGATCGCCGAGGCCGAGACCGAACGCGGTCTGTTCCACGAGGCGGTCACCCGGGTACAGGCCACGCGCATGCTGTTCAACAACTCGTGCGCCGACATCCTCGCGATCGCCTCCGCGATGCTCGACGGTGAACTCGAATACCGCAAGGGCGACTACGACGCCGCCTTCGCCGCGCTCGAGCGGTCGATCGCCCTGGACGACAACCTCCCCTACGACGAGCCGTGGGGATGGATGCAGCCGACCCGGCACGCCTACGGGGCACTGCTCCTGGAACGGGGACGCGTCGCGGAGGCGGAAGCCGTCTACCGGGCCGATCTGGGACTCGACGAAACCCTCCCCCGCACGCTGCAGCACCCCGGCAACGTCTGGTCCCTGCACGGACTTCACGAATGTCTGGTCCGTTCGGGGAAGACCGGGGAGGCGCAGATCGTGGCCCAGCAGCTGAAGATCGCCGCTGCGATGACGGACGTACCGATCGAGGCGTCCTGCTTCTGCCGCCGGGACGTCGCGCCGGACACCGTTGGCACGCGCGGCTGCTGCCCGACAGACTGCTGAACGGGGCTCTCCAGGAGGCTTCCGATGCCGTGATCGCACTGACCGCCGGCAAGATCACCTCGCCGTGCTATCACGTCACACTGCACGCATCCGAACCTCAATCCCTCCCGCCACGCAGCGGCCAATACCATGTCGGCCGCCACCTGCCCTACAGGAGAACCGTTGCGGGAATGCCGATACGCCCAGGAGCACCACCGCGTCTTCGGGGACGGAGACATGAAGTCGCCCTGAAGATGCCGTGTTCGTCTTCGGTCCGTGCCTTCATATGCGGACGAGTTGGGTCGCGGCCTCACTCGGATCCGTGGCTGGAGCGGGTGCCGGACGACGTGCGGTGTCACTGACCTTGATGAGGAGCGCGACGAGCAGCCAGTTGGCGACCATGGAGGAGCCGCCCTGGGCCAGGAACGGCAGGGCCTTGCCGGTGAGGGGAATGAGGCCGGTGACGCCGCCCGCGACGACGAAGACCTGGAGCGCGAGAGATGTGGCCAGTCCGGCGGCGAGGAGCTTGCCGAAAGGATCGGTCACCGTCAGAGCGGTGCGCAGGCCACGTTCGGCGAGCAGCGCGTAGAGGAGGAGGACGAGCGTGACGCCGGTCAGCCCGAGTTCCTCTCCGACGGTGGTGAGGATGAAGTCGCTGCGTCCGGCGAAGCCGATGAGTTCCGGGTGGCCCTGTCCGAGCCCGGACCCGAGGATGCCGCCGGAGCCGAAGCTGAACAGGGCTTGCGCGGCCTGGTCGGAGACGAGGCCGGCGGGGCGCTGTGCGGGTGGCAGGTAGATGTCCATCGGGTGCAACCAGGCGACCACGCGGCCGTGGACGTGGGGTTCGAAGGAGCCGACGACGAAGGCTCCGACCGCGAACAGCGCCACGCCGAACAGCACCCAGCTGGTCCGCTCGGTGGCGACGTACAGCATGATCACGAACAGCTCGAAGAAGATCAACGACGTGCCGAGGTCCCGTTCGAAGATCAGCACGAGCAGGCTGAGGACCCACACCGCCGCCACCGGCCCCAGTTGCCGTCCGCGCGGCAGGTACAGGCCCATGAACCGTCGGCCGGCCAGCGCCAGGGCGTCCCTGCGCAGGGTCAGGTATCCGGCGAAGAACACCACGATGACGATCTTCACGAACTCACCCGGCTGGAAGGACAGCGGTCCGAGGAAGATCCACCGCTTGGCGCCGTAGACGTCGCCGGGATAGAAGGCCGGCGCCATCAGCAGGACCAGCCCGACGGTGATGGTCAGATACGGATACCTCTGGAGCCTGCGGTGGTCCCGGAACGCCGCGACCGCCGCGGCGAACAGCACCGTCGCGACGGCGCACCACATCAACTGGCCCGGAGCCGCGGCCGCCGAGCCGTAGTGGACCTTGTAGGCGATGTCCAGGCGGTGGATGAGGACGAGCCCGAGCCCGCTGAGCAGGGTGGCCAGGGGAAGGATCAGCGGATCGGCATAGGGGGCGAACCGGCGGACGGCGAGATGGCACACCAGCGGCATCGCGGCGGCACTCGCGAGCCGTAGTGCGAAGCCGGCGGGCAGGGCACCGGTGATGGCCAGTTCTGTCTCCGCGTAGCCGTATCCGCATACGAGCACGGCGCCCAGCACCAGCATCAGCTCGGTCGTCCGTGGACTCGCTCCCCTACCTGCGGACGCACGTCGAGCGCTCATGCAGTTCCCCTCGTAGAGCCCGGCCCGCTGCCGAGGGCATGGGCGCACCAATATAAACTTGCGCAATAGAGCAACTGTAACCCAGGGGATGGTGGAGTCGGCGTGACGGAAGGAAAGCGGCGGCGCAGGTGGCCGGTGGCGGTCGGGGTGGGACTGGTACTGGCCTTGATCGGCTATCTGGTCGTCCGATACATCCAGCCGCCGACGGAGCAGTGCACGACCCACGGCGCGGACGGAACGACCGTCACACTCGACAACAGCCAGGCAGCCAACGCTGCGACCATCGCGGCGGTGGCCCACTCCCGCGGCCTGCCGGAACGAGCCGTGACGATCGCTCTGGCCACCGCGATCCAGGAGTCCAAGCTCCGGGACATCGACTACGGCGACCGCGACTCGCTCGGCCTCTTCCAGCAGCGCCCGTCGCAGGGCTGGGGGACTCCCGCCGAGGTGCTCGACCCCGTGCATGCGTCCGGGAAGTTCTACGACGCGCTCGTCAACGTGCCCGACTACCTGAGCCTGCCGGTGACGGCCGCGGCGCAGAAGGTCCAGCACAGCGGCTACCCGCAGGCGTACGCCCGGCACGCGGGCACCGCCGCCACCCTGGCCGCAGCACTGAGCGGCCGCGAAGGTGCCGCCATCACCTGCACGGTGACGGGAGTCCATGCGCAGCCGTCCGCACACCCCGGTGACACGGTGGTTACAGATGCGGTCCAGCGGGAGTTCGGACCAGGCCTCCTCCCGTCGCCCTCCCCCACCGACATCGCCTATCCGGTCACCGACACACAGACAGGCTGGGCCGTGGCCCTGTGGATGGTCTGCCATGCCGCCACGCTTCACATCGCCTCCGTGGCCTTCGGTGGCCGCGAGTGGAGCAGTGACTCGTCGGATCAGGGCTGGGTCGACCGTGCCTCCCGGCCGGGCGGCGCGGCCTCGGTCGTCATCGCGGCGGCCCCTGCCGCGGACTGACGGCCCGGGGGACGCCGGCTTCGGCGACCGCGCGCCTCTACAATTCAATAGCTGCGCAACCATTAAAGTATACGCGTGAACAGGTCGGCATCGAGTGCCCGGGCCGGCGCAACGGCGCGCCCCGCCAGGCGAGTTCGCGAGCCCAGGATCGGGCAGGCACGGAAGGTCCGCGGGCGAGCCGCGGCGCGCGTGCGTCGGACGTGGAACCGGCCATTGACGCCGTACTACCTGGTGGCGGGCAGTACGGCTCTTCTGGCCGCCCTCGGACTGGTGATGGTGTTCTCCGCATCCCAGATCCAGGCCCTGCGCTACGGACTGTCGCCGGCCTTCTACCTGCACAAGCAGGCCGCGGCCGCAGCCGTGGGCGGACTGCTGATGGCCGGTGCGGTCCGGCTGCCGGTACGCACACACCGGCTCCTCGCCCGCCCCCTGCTGGCCGGAGCGATGGCGCTGCTGGTACTGGTCCAGGTGCCCGGGCTGGGCCGCACCGTCAACGGCAACACCAACTGGCTCTCCCTGGGCGGGCCGTTCGTCGTGCAGCCCAGCGAGTTCACCAAGGCCGCCTTCGTCGTATGGGGAGCGGACCTGCTTGCCCGTAAGCAGCGGCAAGGACTGCTCGGCCAGTGGAAGCATCTGCTCGTACCCCTCGTGCCCGTGGCGCTGATGCTGCTCGGACTGGTGCTGCTGGGCGGGGACATGGGCACCGCGGTGATCGTGTGCGCGGTCCTCTTCGGTCTGCTCTGGGTCGCCGGTGCGCCCGTGCGGCTGTTCGTGACCGCGCTCGCGGGCGTGGGACTCCTCTCGGCCGTACTGATCGCGACCAGTCCGCACCGGCTGTCCCGCTTCGCCTGCCTCGGCACGATGGACCTCGGGCCGGCCGACCAGTGCTGGCAGGTGGTGCACGGCACCTACGCCCTGTCGACGGGAGGCTTGTTCGGCAACGGCATCGGCGCAGGCATCGAGAAATGGGGGGAGCTGCCGGAGCCGCACACCGACTTCATCCTCGCGGTCACCGGGGAAGAGCTGGGGCTGGTGGGCACCCTGTCCGTGCTCGGCCTGTTCGCCGCCCTGTGCGCGGGCGGGCTGAAGATCGCCGCCCGCGCCAGGCAACCCTTCATCCGACTCGTCGCAGCCGGCACCGTCACCTGGATCGCGGCCCAGGCGTCCATCAACATCGGCGGTGTGCTGGGACTGCTGCCCGTAGCCGGTGTGCCGCTGCCCCTGGTCTCCTACGGCGGCAGCGCCTTGATCGCCGTCCTGTACGCTTTGGGGCTTCTGCTGGCCGGCGCTCGCAGCGAACCCTCCGTCCGCTCGGCGCTCGCCGCACACAGGCGGGCGCGCCTCGGCGTCGCCCTCTCCCGCCTGGGTCGCCGAAGCCGGCCGGAACGCCGGTGACACCGTCAGGCGGACAGCGGGCGCCGCAGTCGGATGCCCTGGAGGACTCCTACGGCGATCCAGCCCGCGAACATCGACGAGCCGCNNGTGACCGGCATGATGCCCAGGTTCATACCGATGTTCTCGAACGCCTGGAAGCCCAGCCAGGCGACGATGCCCGCCGCCACCACCGTGCCGTACAGATCCGGGCATGCGCGGGCGATCCGCAGCGCCCGCCACAACACGATGCCCAGCAGGACGATCAGCGCCCCCGCCCCCACGAACCCCAGCTC
>NZ_MUBM01000422.1 GCF_002154505.1 Streptomyces carpinensis
GCCCGCGCAGGCCCCGGCCGCCCCGGCTGCTCCGAAGCCCGCCGCCGCTCCGGCCCCGGCCGCCGCCCCGGCGAAGCCCGCCGCGAAGGCGCCGGCGCCCGCGAAGCCCGCCGCCAAGCCGGCCGCCAAGGCCGAGCCCGCCGCCGAGGCTCCCGCGGGCCCCGAGTTCGTGACGCTGCGCGGCCCGTCCGCCGCGGTCGCCAAGAACATGAACGCCTCCCTGGAGCTGCCCACGGCCACGTCCGTGCGCGCCGTCCCGGTGAAGCTGCTGTTCGACAACCGCATCGTCATCAACAACCACCTCAAGCGCGCCCGGGGCGGGAAGATCTCCTTCACGCACCTGATCGGCTACGCGATGGTGCAGGCCATCAAGGCCATGCCGTCGATGAACTACTCCTTCGCGGAGAAGGACGGCAAGCCGACCCTGGTCAAGCCGGACCACGTCAACCTCGGTCTGGCCATCGACCTGGTGAAGCCCAACGGCGACCGTCAGCTGGTCGTCGCGGCCATCAAGAAGGCCGAGACGCTGAACTTCTTCGAGTTCTGGCAGGCCTACGAGGACATCGTCCGCCGCGCCCGCGACGGCAAGCTGACGATGGACGACTTCACCGGCGTCACCGTCTCCCTCACCAACCCCGGCGGCCTCGGCACGGTCCACTCGGTGCCGCGTCTGATGCCCGGCCAGTCGGTGATCATGGGCGTCGGCTCCATGGACTACCCGGCGGAGTTCCAGGGCACCTCCCAGGACACCCTGAACAAGCTCGGTGTCTCCAAGGTCATGACGCTCACGTCGACCTACGACCACCGGGTGATCCAGGGCGCCGCCTCCGGCGAGTTCCTGCGCCAGGTCGCGAACCTGCTCCTCGGCGAGAACAGCTTCTACGACGAGATCTTCGAGGCGCTGCGCATCCCCTACGAGCCGGTCCGCTGGCTGCGGGACATCGACGCCTCGCACGACGACGACGTCACCAAGGCCGCCCGCGTCTTCGAGCTGATCCACTCCTACCGGGTCCGCGGCCACGTCATGGCCGACACCGACCCGCTGGAGTACCGCCAGCGCAAGCACCCCGACCTGGACATCGTCGAGCACGGCCTCACCCTGTGGGACTTGGAGCGCGAGTTCGCCGTCGGCGGCTTCGCCGGCAAGTCGATGATGAAGCTGCGCGACATCCTCGGTGTGCTGCGCGACTCGTACTGCCGCACGGTCGGCATCGAGTTCATGCACATCCAGGACCCCAAGCAGCGCAAGTGGATCCAGGACCGCGTGGAGCGCCCGCAC
This sequence comes from Streptomyces carpinensis, assembly GCF_002154505.1. Classification (GTDB taxonomy): domain Bacteria; phylum Actinomycetota; class Actinomycetes; order Streptomycetales; family Streptomycetaceae; genus Streptomyces; species Streptomyces carpinensis. The sequence goes on from NZ_MUBM01000422.1 coordinate 1,280, forward strand.
TCCAAGCCGGAGCGCGAGGAGCAGCTGCGCATCCTGCGCCGGCTGAACGCGGCGGAGGCCTTCGAGACCTTCCTGCAGACGAAGTACGTCGGCCAGAAGCGCTTCTCCCTGGAGGGCGGCGAGTCCGTCATCCCGCTGCTGGACGCGGTCATCGACTCCGCGGCCGAGTCCCGCCTGGACGAGGTCGTCATCGGCATGGCCCACCGCGGCCGTCTGAACGTGCTGGCGAACATCGTCGGCAAGTCCTACGCGCAGATCTTCCGCGAGTTCGAGGGCAACCTCGACCCGAAGTCGATGCACGGCTCCGGCGACGTGAAGTACCACCTGGGCGCCGAGGGCACCTTCACCGGCCTGGACGGCGAGCAGATCAAGGTCTCCCTGGTCGCGAACCCCTCCCACCTGGAGGCCGTCGACCCGGTCCTGGAGGGCGTCTCCCGCGCCAAGCAGGACATCATCAACAAGGGCGGCACGGACTTCACGGTCCTGCCGGTGGCGATCCACGGCGACGCGGCCTTCGCGGGCCAGGGCGTGGTGGCCGAGACCCTGAACATGTCGCAGCTGCGGGGCTACCGCACCGGCGGCACGGTCCACATCGTCATCAACAACCAGGTCGGCTTCACCGCCGCCCCGGAGTCCTCGCGCTCCTCCATGTACGCGACGGACGTGGCCCGCATGATCGAGGCCCCGATCTTCCACGTGAACGGCGACGACCCTGAGGCCGTGGTCCGCGTGGCGCGGCTGGCGTTCGAGTTCCGCCAGGCGTTCAACAAGGACGTCGTGATCGACCTCATCTGCTACCGCCGCCGCGGTCACAACGAGTCGGACAACCCGGCCTTCACCCAGCCGCTGATGTACGACCTGATCGACAAGAAGCGCTCGGTGCGCAAGCTGTACACCGAGTCCCTCATCGGTCGCGGCGACATCACCCTGGAAGAGGCCGAGCAGGCCCTGCAGGACTACCAGGGCCAGCTGGAGAAGGTCTTCACCGAGGTCCGCGAGGCCACCTCCCAGCCGGTCTCCGGCAGCTCCCAGGCCCCGCAGGACGGCTTCCCGGTCGCGGTCCCGACGGCCGTGTCCACCGAGGTCGTCAAGCGGATCGCCGAGTCCCAGGTCAACATCCCCGACAACATCACCGTCCACCCGCGTCTGCTGCCGCAGCTGCAGCGCCGGGCGGCGATGGTCGAGGACGGCACGATCGACTGGGGCATGGGCGAGACCCTCGCCATCGGCTCGCTGCTCCTGGAGGGCGTCCCCGTCCGGCTCTCCGGCCAGGACTCCCGCCGCGGCACCTTCGGCCAGCGCCACGCCGTGATCATCGACCGTGAGACGGGCGAGGACTTCACCCCGCTGCTGTACCTGGCCGAGGACCAGGCGCGCTACAACGTCTACGACTCCCTGCTGTCCGAGTACGCGGCCATGGGCTTCGAGTACGGCTACTCGCTGGCCCGCCCGGACGCGCTCGTGATGTGGGAGGCCCAGTTCGGCGACTTCGTCAACGGCGCCCAGACGGTCGTGGACGAGTTCATCTCCTCCGCCGAGCAGAAGTGGGGCCAGACCTCCGGCGTCACCCTGCTCCTCCCGCACGGCTACGAGGGCCAGGGCCCGGACCACTCGTCCGCCCGCCCGGAGCGGTTCCTGCAGCTGTGCGCGCAGAACAACATGACGGTCGCGATGCCGACCCTGCCGTCGAACTACTTCCACCTCCTGCGGTGGCAGGTGCACAACCCGCACCACAAGCCGCTGGTCGTCTTCACCCCGAAGTCGATGCTGCGCCTGAAGGCCGCGGCCTCGAAGGCGGAGGAGTTCACCACGGGCCAGTTCCGCCCGGTCATCGGTGACGCGTCGGTCGACCCGAACGCGGTGCGCAAGGTCGTCTTCTGCGCCGGCAAGGTCTACTACGACCTCGAGGCCGAGCGGAAGAAGCGGGGCGTCACGGACACCGCGATCATCCGCATCGAGCGGCTCTACCCGCTGCCGGGTGCCGAGCTCCAGGCTGAGGTCAACAAGTACCCGAACGCCGAGAAGTACCTGTGGGCCCAGGAGGAGCCGGCGAACCAGGGTGCCTGGCCGTTCATCGCGCTCAACCTGATCGACCACCTGGACCTGGCGGTCGGCGCGGACGTCCCGCACGGCGAGCGCCTGCGCCGCATCTCCCGCCCGCACGGCTCCTCCCCGGCCGTGGGTTCCGCGAAGCGGCACCAGGCGGAGCAGGAGCAGCTCGTGCGCGAGGTGTTCGAGGCGTAACCGCTCCCGCGAGCCGTACGTGACCGGGCCGCATCCCCGAAACGGGGGTGCGGCCCGGCCGTTTCGGCGCACTTATCCTTGACCTCATGTACTTCACCGACCGTGGCATCGAAGAGCTGGAGAAGCGGCGCGGCGAGGAGGAGGTCACCTTCGAGTGGCTCGCCGAGCAGTTGCGGACCTTCGTCGACCTGAACCCGGACTTCGAGGTGCCGGTCGAGCGGCTGGCGACCTGGCTGGCCCGGCTGGACGACGAGGACGACGAGGACGACGAGTAGGGATCCGGCGATTACGGATCCAGGGATCCAGGACGACCGCTGTGGGGCGCCCCCTTCCGGGGGCGCCCCACGCGCTTTCACGGTGTGTCTTGACTTTCCGTGTCCGCGATATATCGTGTCTTCAGGAGGGACGCGATATGGCGTGTCGCGTCGCTCTCCGGTCCGTCTCCGGTCCTGCGGTCCCGCGTGGTCCGGTCCGTCCCAGGAGGTCTGCACCATGTCCGAGTGGTCCGTGGGCGAGCCCAGGAAGCTCACCTTCGACGAGCCCGTGACCGAGCTCAACGTCCGCATCGTCCACGGAACGGTGAACGTGGTGGGCACGGACGAGGGTTCCGCGCGTCTGGAGATCTCGGAGATCGAGGGGCCACCCCTGGTGGTCACCCAGCGGGGCGGCACCCTGACGGTGGCGTACGAGGACCTGCCCTGGAAGGGCTTCCTGAAGTGGCTGGACCGCAAGGGCTGGCGGCGCAGCGCCGTCGTCTCCCTGGCCGTCCCGGCGAGCACGCGCGTCGAGGTCGGGGTGGTCGGCGCCGCCGCGATGGTCTCGGGCATCGACGGGCGTACGGAGGTGAAGGGCGTCTCCGGGGACACCACGCTGGTGGGCGTCACCGGCCCGGTGCGCGCGGACACCGTGTCGGGGAACGTCGAGGCGCAGGCCCTCTCGGGAGACCTGCGGTTCAACTCGGTCTCGGGGGATCTGACGGTGGTCGAGGGCGCGGGCTCCTCGGTCCGGGCGGACTCCGTGAGCGGCTCGATGATCGTCGACCTGGATCCGGCGGGCCGCCCCACCGACATCAACCTGACCAACGTCTCCGGTGAGATCGCCATCCGGCTGCCCCACCCGGCGGACACGGAGGTCGAGGCGAACACCGCGAGCGGGTCGGTGTCCAACGCCTTCGAGGACCTGCGGGTCAGCGGCCAGTGGGGCGCCAAGCGGATCACCGGCCGGCTGGGCACAGGCCACGGCAGGTTGAAGGCGACGACGGTCTCCGGCTCGATCGCCCTGCTCCGTCGCCCGCCGGCGGAGGACGGTCCATGGGGCTCCGGCCCGGCCCCGGCCGGCGACGGCAACGACGGCACGACCGACAAGAAGGTGCTCTGACATGCCTCCCGTCTTCGCTCACGGCCGCCTGCGCCTCTACCTTCTGAAGCTGCTCGACGAGGCCCCGCGCCACGGCTACGAGGTGATCCGCCTGCTGGAGGAGCGCTTCCAGGGGCTGTACGCCCCCTCGGCCGGCACCGTCTACCCCCGGCTGGCCAAGCTGGAGGCCGAGGGCCTGGTCACGCACACCACCGAGGGCGGCCGCAAGGTGTACGCCATCACGGACGCGGGCCGCGCCGAGCTGGCCGACCGCAGCGGTGAACTGGCCGATCTGGAGCTGGAGATCCGCGAGTCGGTCGCCGAACTCGCCGCCGAGATCCGGGCCGACGTGCGAGGCGCGGCGGGGGACCTGCGGCGCGAGATGCGCGCCGCCGCCTCGCAGGCCCGCCAGGGCTCGGGCGCGGGTACGGCCGCCGGGGACTACACCGGGCCGGGCGAGGCCGACGACAAGGAGGCCTGGCGGGCCGCCAAGGAGGAGATGCGCCGCGTCAAGCAGGAGTGGAAGGAGCAGGCACGGCGCGCCAAGGACGAGAGCCGGCGGGCCCGCGAGGAGGCCCAGCGGGCCCGGCGCCAGGCCAAGGAGGCCCAGGAGCGGGCGCGGGTGCAGGCGCAGGAGGAGTTCCAGCGCATCGCCCGGCGTGTCCAGGACCAGGTGCAGGACCACTTCGCGCGGGGCGACTGGCCCACCGGGGTGCGCGAGGGCCTGACCGAACTGGCCAAGGAATTCGGCGACTTCGGCAAGGAGTTCGGCAAGGACCTGGGCCGGGACTTCGGCTTCGGCCGCCCGGCGGGCGACACCGCGACGGCGCGGGCGGAGTACTCGCAGACCCCGGAGGACTTCCCCGCCGAGTACGAACCGGCCTGGGCGCACGAGGAGTTCACCGGCGACCCCGCCCGCGACCTGGACCGGATCCTGGACCGCTTCCGGGACGATGTCCGTGACGCGGCCCGCGACCACGGTGTGACGTCCGACCAGCTCCGCGACACCCGCCGCCACCTGTCGACGGCCGCCGCCCACATCGCGGCGGTGCTGCGCGCACCGAAGGCCTGACGGCCGGACACACGCTCCGCGGGCCCCCGTACCAGGGGCCCGCCGGTCGTCTGTACGGTCCGACTGGGCGGGCGGTGGCAGACCCGCCGGGCGCCGTCGGGGCCGGTTCAGGAGTTGGTGAGCACGATCTTGCCGAACTGGCCGCCCGACTCCATCCGTTCGAAGCCCTCGCGGGCGCGGTCGAGGGGCAGTACCTCGTCGATGACGGGGCGGACGCCGGTGGTGGCGCAGAAGGAGAGCAGGTCCTCCAGCTCGTCCTTGGTGCCCATCGTCGAGCCGACCACCTTCAGCTCCAGGAAGAAGATCCGGGTGAGCTCGGCGTGCGAGGGCTGGTCGCCGCTGGTGGCGCCGGAGATGACGATGGTGCCGCCGGGGCGCAGCGACTTCACCGAGTGGGACCAGGTGGCCGCGCCGACGGTCTCGATCACGGCGTCCACCCGCTGCGGCAGCCGCGCCCCCGACTCGACCGCCTCCACGGCGCCGAGTTCCAGTGCCCGCTTGCGCTTGGCCTCGTCGCGGCTGGTGGCGAAGACCCGCAGGCCGGCCGCCTTGCCCAGCACGATGGCGGCCGTGGCGACACCGCCGCCGGCGCCCTGGACGAGGACGGAGTCACCGGGGCGTACGCCCGCGTTGGTGAAGAGCATGCGGTAGGCGGTGAGCCAGGCCGTGGGCAGGCAGGCGGCCTCCTCGAAGGAGAGCCCCTTGGGCTTGGGCAGCAGGTTCCAGGTCGGTACGGCGACCTGCTCGGCGAAGGTGCCCTGGTAGCGCTCGGTCAGGATGGACCGGGGCTCCTCGGGCCCGACGCCGTACCCGCTCTGTCCGATGACGGAGTGCAGGACGACCTCGTTGCCGTCCTCGTCGACACCGGCGGCGTCGCAGCCGAGGATCATGGGCAGCTTGTCCTCGGACAGGCCCACGCCCTTGAGCGACCAGAGGTCGTGGTGGTTCAGGGATGCGGCCCTGACATTGACGGTGCTCCAGCCGGGGCGGGCCTCGGGGGCCGGGCGCTCCCCCGACTCCAGTCCGTTCAGCGGCTGGTCGCGGTCGATTCGGGCGGCGTAGACAGCGAACATGACCTTGACGATAGGGGTGCGCCGACGCCGACGGAACCTGGGGCGCCTGTGACACACGCCCTCTTGCCAAGTGCCCGCTGCCGGGCAAGCACCGGTGAGGCGGCCGGGCAGGAAAACGGCCCCGCCCGAGGGGACGGGGCCATTCGGGTCACGTCAGCGACGGGCCACGCCCTCCGCGCGCGCCGCTGCCGCGACGGCCGCCGTCACGGCGGGGGCGACCCGCTCGTCGAACGGCGAGGGGATCACGTAGTCGGCGGCGAGGTCGTCGCCGACGACCCCGGCCAGCGCCTCGGCCGCCGCGATCTTCATTCCCTCGGTGATCCGGGACGCCCGCACCTGCAGCGCGCCCGCGAAGATGCCGGGGAACGCCAGGACGTTGTTGATCTGGTTGGGGAAGTCCGACCGACCGGTCGCCACGACCGCCGCGTACTTGTGCGCGACCTCGGGGTGCACCTCGGGATTCGGGTTGGCCATGGCGAAGACGAAGGCCCCCTTGGCCATCGACGCCACGGCCGTCTCCGGCACCGTACCGCCGGAGACGCCGATGAAGACGTCGGCGCCGGCCAGCGCGTCCTCCAGGGACCCGGTGATGCCCGCCTTGTTGGTGAACTCGGCCAGCTCACGCTTGACCGGTGTCAGGTCCTCCCGGTCGGCCGAGACGATGCCCTTGCGGTCGGCCACCGCGACGTCCCCGATGCCGGCCTCGACCAGCATCTTGGCGATGGCGACACCGGCCGCGCCCGCGCCGGAGATGACGGCCCGCAGCTCGCCGATGCCCCGGCCGCTCAGCCGCGCCGCGTTGCGCAGCGCCGCGAGGGTCACGACCGCCGTGCCGTGCTGGTCGTCGTGGAAGACCGGGATGTCCAGGCGCTCCTGGAGCTTGCGCTCGATCTCGAAGCACCGGGGGGCCGAGATGTCCTCCAGGTTCACGCCGCCGAAGGACGGCGCGAGGCGCACCACGGTCTCGACGATCTCGTCGGCGTCGGTGCAGTCGAGTGCGATCGGCACCGCGTCCACGCCGCCGAACTGCTTGAAAAGGATCGCCTTCCCCTCCATCACCGGAAGGGAGGCTTCAGGGCCGATGTCCCCGAGCCCCAGCACGGCCGTTCCGTCGGTCACGACGGCGACCACGGACGATTTCCACGTGTAGTCGTGGACCAGCTCCGGCTGCTCGGCGATGGCGGTGCACACCCGCGCGACGCCGGGCGTGTACGCCAGGGACAGGTCGTCCTTGTCACGGACGGGCACGGTGGCCTGCACGGCCATCTTGCCGCCGCGGTGCAGCGCGAACGCCGGATCGAAGGCATCGAGCGGCTCTGCCCCGCCGTCCTGATCCGTACTGCTGTCGCTGCGAGGATTGACGATCTCCGCTGCCACTTGGTTTTACCCCTTAATTGTTCATGGATTGAGGGTGGCCACTCCTGGTGAGGGGTGGGCGGGACCGCGCACGGCCCAGTGAGTGATGCGCTCGGGCACATACGCGACGGGCGCGCCGCACACGCGCCCTGAGCCCCGGATGAGGGGTGTAAAGAACCTTCTTACCGGACGGACGGCGTCGACGACGAGTCCATAACGCGAAGGTCACATGACGCCGAGCCGACACTTGGCCCAATATAGGGACAAGTCATCGCCGAATGCTTGACAACAACTCGAATTTACCCATAGGACCTGTTCCGACACGCCACGCGGCGAGACGGGCCGAAGATCTTCCGGCGGGGAGAAGGTATTTCCGCAGATGGTCCGGCCTTGATGGGCCGCCCGTGGGCGGTTCGGGGGTCACCCGTTATCCGATTTTGACATGGCGTGTGCCCTGAATGGCGCAACCTGAATGGCAAGATGCGTCAATCACACGAGGTCGCGACACCCGAAGGTGTGTGTTCTCGTCGACCCATCGGCAACTCCACCCATCCGCCGGAGGAACCCACCATGACCGCAGGCTCCACCCGTCGTACGACCGCCGCGCGCTCCCGTCTGGCCGCGGTCGGTGCGATCGCGGTCGCAGGCGCCCTGATTCTCACCGGCTGCGGTGACCAGACCAAGGACAAGGACAAGTCCTCCGGTGGCGCGTCCGCCGCTTCCGCCCCGCTGGCCGGCAAGCTGCCGGCGTCGGTCCGTGACAAGGGTGTCATCAAGGTCGGCTCCGACATCGCGTACGCGCCGGTCGAGTTCAAGGACAACTCCGGCAAGGTCGTCGGCCTCGACCCCGATGTCGCGGCCGCCCTGGGCAAGCAGCTCGGCGTGACCTTCCAGTTCGAGAACGGCACGTTCGACGCCCTGCTCACCGGCATCCGCTCCAACCGCTACGACATCGCCATGTCGGCGATGACGGACAACAAGAGCCGCCAGGAGGGTGTCGACCCGGCCACGGGCAAGAAGGTCGGCGAGGGCGTCGACTTCGTCGACTACCTGACCGCCGGCGTGTCGATCTACACCCGCAAGGGCGACACCGGGGGCATCACCTCCTGGTCCGACCTGTGCGGCAAGAAGATCGCCCTGGAGCGCGGCACCGTCTCGAACGACCTCGCGAAGGCCGAGGCGAAGAAGTGCCCGAGCGGCAAGAAGCTCACCATCGAGGCCTTCGACGACGACCAGCAGGCCCAGACGCGTCTGCGCTCGGGCGGCGCGGACGCGGTCTCCTCCGACTTCCCGGTCGCCGCGTACGCGGTGAAGACCTCCGGCGGCGGCAAGGACTTCCAGATCGTCGGCGACCAGGTCGAGGCCGCCCCGTACGGCATCGCCGTCGGCAAGAGCAACACTCAGCTGCGCGACGCGCTGCAGGCCGCGATGAACGCGATCATCAAGAACGGCGAGTACCAGAAGATCCTGGAGAAGTGGGGCGCCCAGGACGGTGCCGTGAAGCAGTCCGTCATCAACGGCGGCAAGTGACCGCGCCCGCGGCCACCGAGAGGCAACACCTGTGACTGCTGACATCGACAAGACGGCAGGGCCCAAGGACACGCCGGCCGGACCGCAGGCCATCAAGGCCATTCCGGTCCGGCACTACGGCCGGTACCTCACCGCCGTCATCGCGATCGCCATCCTCGTCGCGATCATCTACGCGTTCGGCCAGGGCAAGATCAACTGGCACGCCGTTCCGGACTACTTCTTCGACAGCCGGATCATGACCGGCGTCGGCAAGACCCTCCTGCTGACGGTCCTGTCGATGGTGATCGGCATCGCCGGCGGCATCGTCCTGGCGGTGATGCGCCTGTCGAAGAACCCCGTGACCTCGGCCATCGCCTGGTTCTACATCTGGTTCTTCCGCGGCACCCCGGTCCTGGTCCAGCTGTTCCTGTGGTTCAACCTGGGCCTGGTCTTCGAGTACATCAACCTGATGCCGTTCTACAAGGACTACTGGTCGAACTTCATGACGCCGCTGCTGACGGCGCTGCTCGGCCTGGGTCTGAACGAGGCGGCGTACATGGCGGAGATCTGCCGCGCCGGCCTGCTCGCCGTCGACGAGGGCCAGACCGAGGCCGCCCACGCGCTGGGCATGAGCCACGGCAAGACCCTGCGCCGGATCATCATTCCGCAGGCCATGCGGGTGATCGTGCCGCCGACCGGCAACGAGGTCATCAACATGCTCAAGACGACCTCGCTGGTGGCCCAGGTGCAGTTCGCGGAACTCTTCCGCTATGCCCAGGACATCGGCCAGGTCTCCGGGGCCCCCGTGGAGATGTACTTCCTCGCCGCCGCCTGGTATCTCGTGATGACCTCGGTCCTCAGCGTGGGCCAGTATTACATCGAGCGGTACTACGCCCGCGGCTCAAGCCGCCAGCTGCCGCCGACGCCGTGGCAGAAGGTCAGGGCGCACCTGACGTCCTTCTCCAGTAGGAAGGTCACGGTATGACCGACAAGCTCACCAAGCAGGAAGCCCCCGAGCGCGGCACCGGCGTGGCGATGGTCAAGGCCGAGGGCGTGCACAAGTCCTTCGGCCAGGTCGAGGTGCTCAAGGGCATCGACCTGGAGGTCAGGCCCGGTGAGGTGTTCTGCCTCATCGGCCCCTCCGGCTCCGGGAAGTCCACGTTCCTGCGCTGCATCAACCACCTGGAGAAGATCAACGCGGGCCGGCTGTACGTGGACGGCGAACTCGTCGGCTACCGCGAGCACGGTGGCAAGCTCTACGAGCTGCGCGACCGCGAGGTCGCCATGAAGCGCCGGAACATCGGCATGGTCTTCCAGCGCTTCAACCTCTTCCCGCACATGACCGCGCTGGAGAACGTCATCGAGGCGCCGGTCCAGGTCAAGGGCACGAACAGGGGCGAGGCCAGGGAACGGGCGGTGCAGCTGCTGGAGCGCGTGGGTCTGGCCGACCGTGCGGGGCACTACCCCTCGCAGCTCTCCGGCGGCCAGCAGCAGCGCGTGGCGATCGCCCGCGCGCTGGCCATGGATCCCAAGCTCATGCTGTTCGACGAGCCGACCTCGGCGCTCGACCCGGAGCTGGTCGGTGACGTCCTGGACGTCATGCGCGACCTCGCCGAGTCCGGCATGACGATGGTCGTCGTCACCCACGAGATGGGCTTCGCCCGGGAGGTCGGCGACAACCTGGTCTTCATGGACGACGGCGTGGTGGTCGAGTCCGGCCACCCGCGGGAGGTCCTGACCAACCCGCGGCACGAGCGCACGCAGTCGTTCCTGTCGAAGGTGCTGTGAGATCCGCGGACCGATGAAGTGGGCCCTGTCGCGCCTCCCGGCGTGACAGGGCCCACCGCTCACGGTCCGCTCGAGGCGGTGACTACCTGGGAGTTATGTACCCGGTGTATGCCCACGACTCGTTGTGCTTCGCACCGGTCTTGCCCTTTCGGGTGAATCCCATGAAGGACACGTAGTTGGTGCGCCCTTCCTTGAAGTCGTAGTCACAGACGACCGGCCCGTTGAAGGAGCCGTTCGCGTCTTCGCACTCGCCTTCCCGGCCGGACCCGTCGTAGGCGTACCACTTGACAACGGCCCGCTCACCGTCGGCCCTCAGATCGTCCACGATGAACTTGTCGCCGTTCCCGTCGAAGCAGATGCTGTACGCGTTCTGGTCGACCGTGCAGACCTTGGTGTACGCCTGGGCGGGCGCAGTCGCGGCCACGCTGCCCGCGAATGCCAGTCCCAGTGCCGCTACAGAGGTGGCGGCAGCACGCATTCTCCTCATGTTTCCCCCTTCATGTGCTCACGGTCCTCGACCGGCGCCGCGCCCAAGGACGAAACCCCTGTGGTCGTCAGTCGGGTTGCGTCACCGCCGTCAGGCGAGGGCTGGTCAGGCCCGGAGCGCTCGACGATCATTCGCGCCGACCTTCTCACCGAAGCCCGCGAGGAGAAAGGGACTTGAGCGAAACCTGAGGTGCGTGATCCGCTCCTACTTCACGGCCAGCAGCAGCGTGTCCGACGGCGAGCACCACACCGGCCGGGCCTCCGCGAAACCCTTCTCGCGCAGCACGCGCGCGTGCCACGCGGCGGACGGCATGTCGCCGTCGGCGTGCTCGCCGTAGATCTCGAAACGGCGGGCCGTCGGCCCGGCGAGCACCGGGTCGGCTGCGGCCACCTGCCACCACTCGGCCCAGTCCAGGGCGCCGCCCTGCTTGGCCTGGTCCATGCGTGCGTGCCGCTGGGCGCGCTCGGCCGCGTTGATCCGGGGCGTGGTCTCGTCGATCATGTGGTCCGCGTTCATGAAGACACCGCCGTCGCGGACGAGTTCCGCGACCTGACCGTAGAGGGCGGCGAGGGGGTCGCTGTGCAGCCAGTGCAGGGCCGTGGCGGTCAGCACCGCGTCGTAGGAGTCGTACGGCAGCTTCGCCGGCCAGTCGGGGTCCTTCAGGTCGGCCGTGACGAAGGAGACCCGCTCGTCCCCCTCGAAGGTGCCGCGCGCGATGGCGAGCAGGGCCGGGTCGAGGTCGACGCCGGTGCTGGTGGCCTCGGGGAAGCGGGCGAGCAGGCGGGCGGTGATGCTGCCGGTGCCGCAGGCGAGGTCCAGCACCCGCGGCGCGGTGCCGACCAGCGCCTCCACCATGTCCAGCATGATGCGGAAGCGGTCCTCGCGGTCGGGCATGTACCACTCCTGCTGCCGGTCCCAGCTCTCCTGCCAGGCCCGCCAGTCCGCCCCCGCCGCAGTGGTGTTCGTACTCGTGTCCGTCATCGCCGCCCTCCCTGAACCCTGTTCGCGTAATACCCTGAAAGCACGACCGGCTGTTACCCGACCGCATCCATGACCATAGAGCTCCCTCGTAAGGACTACAAGTGGAACTGGCCTATTACTCGGATTACGCCGTACGTCTCGTCAACACCGAGGAACCGGCCCGGGGCAAGGACACCCTGACGTCGGTGGAGGCGGTCCGGGACCTGTTCGGCGCCAACGCCTCGGCGGCCCGCCGCGCCACCGACGCGGACGTGACGCGCTTCCGCTCGGTGCGGGCCAGGCTGCGCGCCGTCTTCGAAGCGGCCGACCAGGGCGACGAGACCCTGGCCGTGGCCCTGCTGAACTCGCTGCTGCTGGAGTTCCCGGTGAGCCCGCAGATCTCCGGGCACGACTACCGCGACGAGGACGGCCGTCCGCTGTGGCACATGCACCTGGCGGACCACCCGTCCAACGTGACCGCCGGCTACGCGGCGATCGCGGCGATGGGTCTCGCCTTCCATCTGACGGAATACGGCGTCGACCGCCTCGGCCTGTGCGAGGCCGCCCCGTGCCGCAACGCCTACCTGGACACCTCGACCAACCGCTCGCGCCGCTACTGCTCCGACCGCTGCGCCACCCGCGCCAACGTGGCCGCCTACCGCGCCCGCAAGCGCCTGGAGGCCGACCGGTCGGTGAACACGGGCCTGGCCGCCGACAGCACCCAGCGCACCACCGCCAGCGGGGAGCGCTGACCGGAGGGGAGCGGCCGGTAACGGAACCGCACCTTCCCCAGGATCAGCTCCTGCGGCACGGTCCCGTAGTCGGTGCTGTCTCCCCCCGCGTACGCGTTGTCGCCCAGCACCCACCAGCCGCCGTCGCGCCGCTCCGTCGCGCGCTTGACGACCAGCAGGTCCTGCTGGAACGGATGGCGCAGGACGACCACGTCCCCCGGACGGACGCGGGCGCCGTACTGCACGACGAGCCGGTCCCCGTGGTACAGCGTGGGCACCATGGACGGCCCGGTCACCTCGGCCAGCCCGAAGGGCAGCGCTGCCCCCCTTCGCTCGGTCTCCTGCGACAGCTCCGGCATCCCCGGCACCTCCCCGGTCCGTTCCTCCACCAGTCTCAGTCTGACCCTGGACTTTTGTCCTAAGCCCTAGGGGGCACTCGCGAAAACACGCCTTGCAGGGAGTAATGTCCCACCTGAGAAGACGATCACGAGGAAGGAATGCTCCATGCTTTCCCGCCTGTTTGCCCCCAAGGTCAAGGTCAGCGCGCACTGTGACCTTCCCTGCGGTGTGTACGACCCGGCCCAGGCCCGCATCGAGGCGGAGTCGGTGAAGGCCATCCAGGAGAAGATGGCCGGCAATGACGACCCGCACTTCCAGATGCGCGCCACCGCCATCAAGGAGCAGCGTGCCGAGCTGGCCAAGCACCATGTCTCGGTGCTGTGGAGCGACTACTTCAAGGCTCCGCACTTCGAGAAGTACCCCGAGCTGAGCCAGCTGGTCAACGACACTCTCAAGGCCCTCTCCGCCGCCAAGGCCTCCACCGACCCGGCCACGGGCCAGAAGGCGCTGGACTACATCGCCCAGATCGACAAGATCTTCTGGGAGACCAAGAAGGCCTGATCTCGCATCACGCCCTCTGACCTGCGGTCGTTTTGACCGCAGTGTCTCCTTGTCCGCACCCGGTCCACCCGCGGGCCGCCGACCACGGCGGCCGCGAGGGGGCCGGGTGCGGGCGTTCACCCGGAACCTGGCAGGGTCGAAAGCTCGCATCGGCAGCCAGGAGTGGGGGCAGGGATGGAGAACGAACGGGCGTTGGTCATCGGTGGTGGCGGAGTCGCCGGTATCGCCTGGGCGACGGGCGTGCTCGCCGGACTCGCCGACGCCGGCGTCGATGTCACCGACGCGGACTTCCTGCTGGGCACCTCGGCGGGGTCGGTGGTGGCCGCGCAGATCACCAGCGGTGCGGAGCTGCCGGCGCTGTTCCGGACGCAGGTGGACGCCGCTCTCCAGACTCAGGAGCTGAGGCCGACGGAAGGCGCGCTCACCAAGGTCTTCGAGTTCGGCGAGAAGCTGGACACCGAGGTCACGGACCCGGCGGAACGCCTGCGCCGGATGGGTGCGATGGCACTGGCCGCGGACACCGTGACCGAGGCCGAGCGGCGGCCCGTCATCGAGGCCCGGCTGCCCTCCCACTCGTGGCCGGAGCACCATCTTGCCGTGGTCGCCGTCAGCGCCGTCACCGGTGAGACACGGCTCTTCGACCGCACCTGCGGAGTCGGCCTGGTGGACGCCGTGGCCGCGAGCTGCGCCGTTCCCGGCGTCTGGCCCGCGGTGACGGTCGGTGACGCCCGCTACCTCGACGGTGGCGTCCGCTCCTTCACCAACCTCGACCTCGCCGGGGGCCACGCACGCACCCTCGTCGTCGCTCCGATGCCCGATCCGGTGCTCGAGGCCGACGCGGCCGCGATCGCCGGGCGCGGCGGCCTGGTCGAGGTCGTCACGCCCGACGAGGCCGCTCTCGCCGCCTTCGGCCCCGACCCGCTGTCCCCCGCCAGCAGAACCCCCCGCGGGCCACGCCGGTTTCGCCCAGGGCAGGTCGGCCGCACAGGCGGTCGGCGCCCTGTGGGGCAAGCGGTAGCGACGGCCGCATGCGGAAGGACCCGATCGCGGCGACGCCCCGCCCTACGATCACGGCATGAGCATCCGCTGGACCTGCGCCTTCATCGATCGGCCGACCGCCCGGGTCGCCCGCGCCCTGGAGTCCTGGACGGCCGTCACCGGCACCCGGCCGTCCGAACCGCGTGGCGCGGGCGGGGGGTTCGTCACCCTGCTGCCGGACGGAGCCGATGGCGGCGATGCCTTCCTCAAGAGCCAGGGCGTCGCCTCCGGAGACGGCGGTGCGCATCTCGACCTCGCCGTCGAGGACGTGCCGGCGTTCGTGGCGTCGGCCCTGTGGCTCGGGGCCGAGGTCGTCGCCGAGCACGAGGACCGGGCCGTGTTGCGGTCGCCCGCCGGGCAGTTGTTCTGCGCGGTCGCCTGGCAGGGTGAGTCGGTGCGTCCGCCCGTCGTCCGCGGCAGCCGGCTGGACCAGGTGTGCCTCGATGTCCGACCTTCGTCCTACGACGCCGAAGTCGCCTTCTGGAGCGGGCTGCTGACCGTGGCCGGCTGGGAGTCGCTGCCCGGGTCCCTCCCCGAGTACCACGTGCTCAAGCCGCCACCCGGTCTGCCGGTCCGCATCCTGCTGCAACGCCTGGGCGAGGAACGCCCCGCCTCCGCCCACCTGGACCTGGCCTGCTCGGACATCGGCGCCACCCGGTCCTGGCACGAGAGCCTCGGTGCCACCCGC
Organism: Streptomyces carpinensis; assembly: GCF_002154505.1. Taxonomy (GTDB): domain Bacteria; phylum Actinomycetota; class Actinomycetes; order Streptomycetales; family Streptomycetaceae; genus Streptomyces; species Streptomyces carpinensis. Next base: position 16,482 of record NZ_MUBM01000422.1, read on the forward strand.
GTCGCCGACCACCCCCACTGGACGGTGCTCCGCGACCCGGCCGGCGACCTGTACTGCCTGACCGGAAGGGATCCGGACACGGGCGGGCTCCCCGCCGGCCGGCGGGAGTGATGCCGTGCCACTTCCCGCGGGCCGTCCTGCCCCCGGCTGTCCAGGACCCCGTCGTGTCGCTACCGCCGGCCAGCGCTACCGGGTGTCAGGTGGGAGACGGGCTCGCGCCACATCGGCCACATGCGAGGGCCGTCCGGGATATCGAGGGTGCGGCCGGTGAAGGCGAAGCCGAGGCGCTCGTAGAGCTTGGTGCTGCGGGCGCTGCTGGCCTCCAGGTACGCGGGCAGGCCCTCCCGGTCGCAGCGGTCCAGGACGTGCTGGATGAGCGCGCCACCCAGGCCCTCGCCCTGGCGGTCGGGTACGACGCCGATCATCCACAGATAGGCGTGGGCGCGGTCCGCCGGGTGTGACTCGGCCATCATCCGGGTGATCTCCTCCACACGGAGGTTCGCCGGGTCGACGGCCTCACGCAGCAGAACCGCCTCGTCGGGGCCGTCGCCGCCTTCCGGGGCGTGGCCCGCGGGTACCGACAGCCACAGCGCGCACGCCGAGCCGTCCTCGGCGACGTCGATCCAGCCCTCGGCGAACACCACGTCGGTGAAGGCGGCCATCAACCGGTGGTGGGTCGCACGGCGGTACTCCTCGCCGGGGAAGACCCAGCCGCTCACCGGGTCGTCCTGGAAGGCCTCGTCCAGCAGCCGCACGACCAGTTCCCGGTCGTCCTCGCCGGCCCGCCGGATCCCCACGCCCATCTCGCGCCCCTTCACGTCAAACTGCCCTGGACGTACGGGCGTTGAGCGTACCCGGTGCCTCGGCCGGGCGGTGCGAGGGGGCGGGCCCCGCACACCGTGGGGCAGTGCGGGACCCGCCGGACCGGAGCCCCCGGTGGCCGTACGGGGTCAGGAGCCGTACGGACCCGGTGGCTCCGGGATCCGGGCGAGGAACCGGTTCAGTCCCGGTGGCTCCGGGCTCTGGGCGCGAACCGGGTCCGTGCCTCGGCGTCCGCTGACGCGCCAGGTCACGTGGAGCGTCAGCGGACGGCTGCGATCAGGTGGTGCGTCTGGTGACGAACTCGGCCAGGGCCAGCAGACCGCCCGCGGCGACCGGGTCCGGGACCGCGCGGGACAGGTCGTGGACGGCCTGGGCCATCCGGTCGGCCGCCTGGGACTGTGCCCAGTCCCGGCCGCCGGCCCGCTCCACCATCAGCGCGGCACCCTCCTCCTCTCCTTCCTGGTGGGGCCGGGCGTACAGCTCGGCGAGTTCACCTGCGGCCGGGGTGCCGGAGGTCAGCGCGGCGACCACCGGCAGGGACTTCTTGCGGGCGGCGATGTCGGCGCCGGCCGGCTTGCCGGTGCGGGCGGGGTCGCCCCATATGCCGATCACGTCGTCGATGAGCTGGAATGCGAGCCCCGCCTGCCGGCCGAACGCGTCCAGCGCCTCCACCTCCTCCTCGGCCGCCCCCGCGTAGAGGGCACCGACGGCGCACGCGCACCCGAGGAGCGCGCCCGTCTTGGCCTCGGCCATGGCCAGCACCTCGGTGAGCGTGACCTCGTCCGGGGCGCGCCGCTCCAGGGCCGTGTCCGCGTGCTGGCCCGCGCACAACTCCACGACACAGGCCGCGAGCCGGGCGGCGGCGGCCCGGGACGCCGGGTGGGGGTCCTCGGCGAGCAGCCGCAGGGCCAGCGCCTGCAGGGCGTCCCCGGCGAGGATGGCGTCGGCGTCACCGAACACCGTCCACACCGTGGGGCGGTGCCGGCGAGTGGTGTCCCGGTCCATCACGTCGTCGTGCAACAGCGTGAAGTTGTGGACCAGTTCCACCGCGGCGGCGGCCCGCGCCGCGTCCGCCCGCGCCTGTGCTCCCCCGAGCGCGGCGGCCGCGGCCAGGACCAGCGCGGGACGGATCGCCTTGCCCGCGTTCCCGTTGGCCGGGGTTCCGTCGGCGTGCTCCCAGCCGAAGTGGTAGCGCGCGATCCGGCGCATCGAGGCCGGCAACGAGGCGATCGCCGCCCGCAGTTCCGGATCGACACAGGCCCGGGCACGGTCGAGGATCACCGCCGCGTCGTGCCCGTCCGCTGCGGCTGTCCGGCCCTCGGTCGCCGGCGCTCCGCCTGCCGTCCCGTCACCGTGACGGCTGTCGGCGGCCCGCGGGACCGGCGGGCCGGTGGCCGCCGAGCCTGCCGGCCGAGCGGTCCGCGCGGTGCGTTGCGCCCCCGGCACACGCGCTGTCGTCTCCGTCATGAACTCGGCCATCCGCTCCCCCTCGGAAAGTCCGCGCACACGGGCGTCCACATTGCCGGAACCGGGTGCGTACCCCCGGGATGTAGTACCCGGCCCGGCGGGCGGGAACACCGCGAGTGGGCGCGGGAGGTCATCGCCAACGGCCGACCTCGATGTTCTCCAGGACGCCCAGCGCGTCCGGGACAAGCACCGCCGCCGAGAAGTAGGACGTCACCAGGTACTTGACGATCGCCTGCTCGTTGATGCCCATGAACCGCACGGACAGGCTCGGCTCGATCTCGTCCGGGATGCCCTTGGCGCGCAGCCCGATGACGCCCTGGTCGTCCTCTCCGGTACGCATCGCGATGATCGAGCTGGTCCGGGCCTCGGTGACCGGGATCTTGTTGCACGGGTAGATCGGAACACCGCGCCAGGTGGGGATGCGGTTGCCGCCGATGTCGATGGTCTCGGGCACCAGCCCGCGTTTGTTCAGCTCGCGGCCGAACGCGGCGATCGCACGCGGATGGGCGAGGAACAGCTTGGTGCTGCGGCGACGGCTGAGCAGCTCGTCCATGTCGTCCGGGCTCGGGACGCCGTCGTGCGGCTGGATCCGCTGGTCGTACTCGCAGTTGTGGAGCAGACCGAAGTCGCGGTTGTTGATCAGTTCGTGTTCCTGGCGCTCCTTGAGCGCCTCGACGGTCAGCCGGAGCTGCTGCTCCGTCTGGTTCATCGGCTGGTTGTAGAGGTCGGCCACGCGCGAGTGGATGCGCAGGACGGTCTGCGCGATGCTCAGTTCGTACTCGCGGGGCCTGGCCTCGTAGTCGACGAAGGTGTGCGGGATGTCCGGCTCGCCGCTGTGCCCGGCGGCGAGGTCGACCTCCTTCTCCCCGTACTTGTTGGTGCGCTGCCCGGGGATCGAACGCAGCCGGCGAAGGTGGTCGCGCAGCGAGTCTGCGCGCTCGGCGACCTGCTGGAAGTCGTGCCGGGACAGGATCAGGACGGTGCACGCGGTGTCCGCGCGGACCGTGTACTCCCACATGGCGTCCGGGTCGAGGAGCGCCTGGTCGCCGAAGTGGGCACCGTCGGCGAGAACGCCGAGGACCTGGTCGTCGCCGTACGGCCCGGTGCCGACCTTCTCGGCCCTGCCGTGCGCGAGCAGGTACACCTCCTCGGACTGGTTGCCGAACGAGGCGATCACCTGCCCGGCGGCGATCTCCCGCTGTCGGCAGCGCTGGGCGAGCTCGGAGAGCACGCCGTCGTCCTCGTACCCGCGCAGCGCCGGCAGCTCGCCGAGTTCGGCGGGGATCACCTCGACGCGGTCGCCGGTCTTCACGAACGTGATCCGGCCGTCGCCGACCGCGTAGGTGAGCCTCCTGTTCACCCGGTACGTGCCGCCCTGCACGTCCACCCATGGCAGCATCCGCAGCAGCCAGCGCGAGCTGATCTCCTGCATCTGGGGAACGGACTTGGTGGTGGTGGCCAGGTTCCGCGCGGCCGCGGTGCCGAGGCTCTGCTGCGGCCGACCCTGTTCTTCGCGGACCTCTTCGCCTACCGACATAGAGAATTGCCCTCCCGCTCCTACCCGGCACGATGGGGGCCGGGCATCGATTCGCGTGCGCCAGCCTTCCATCACGCAGCGTCCTCGTGCCATTACACGAAAGAGCGGGAATGGATCACTGTCGCGCCGGGCAGACATGGGGACCACGTCCGGCGAGAGCCCTGCTCAGCAGCTCGGGGGCCGTCCGGCGACAATGGCCTGGTGAGCAGCTCCACCGTCCCCGACCCCGCCGCGCTCTCCCCCCGCCTCCCCTCCCGTCCCTTA
>NZ_MUBM01000423.1 GCF_002154505.1 Streptomyces carpinensis
TGCTCGCCGGCGAGCATGTAGGACGTCGTGCGCGATCCCGGGTGTGAGGTGATGGAGGTGGAGGCCTGGCCGTCGGCGAGGTAGAGGGTCACGGTGAGGTTGGTTCCGGGCCGGACGTCGAAGTCCAGCGGGTCGCTGACCGCCTGGGCGCCCATCGGGACGTCGAAGCCCGGTCGGCCGCCGAACGTCACCGGCCGGGCGCTGCCGGGCACGATCGCACCGACGCCCGCCTTGCCGTCGGCCGGGCGTGCCACGGAGACACCGGTGATGGGCAGGTCGGTGCCGCCGAACGCGTTGGAGAAGCGCAGCCGCAGGTGCTGCCCGCCCACCGAGACGTGCACGGTCTGGCGCAGCGTGGCGTGCTCGAACACGCGGTCGGTCTCGGTGAAGGGCGCGGGCGGCATGTTGCCGGCCTCGGTCAACTGGGGCATGGACGCCCAGGTGTCCACCCAGTGACCGCTCTCGGTCGTGGCGGCTGCGGCGGCCTGCGCGGACCGGGGTGCCGCGTCGCCCGTACCGGACGCCGGGTGCGTGGTGAAGCCCGCCGCGCCGACGACCAGCGCGACGGCGACGCTCACCAGCGAGGATCTCTTCATCCGCGGATTACCTCCATCTGTTTTCGGTGGCCGGGTGGTGCCGGGTGGTGCCGGGTGGTGCCGGGTGGTGCCGGGTGGTGCCGGGTGGTGCCCGGAGAGCCCCGGTGGAGCCGGGTGGTGCCCGGAAAGCCCCGGTCGAGCCGGAAGAGCCGGAAACCGTCAGGCCTGCTCCGCCAGCGGGTTCAGGGCGGCGGTCTCGGGGCCGGGCTCCGGGCCGGAGACCGCCGCCACGACGGCGTCGGCGTCCTCGTCCGGTTCCGGCAGCAGCAGGCCGAGGCCGATGTACACGACGAGCGAGGTGACCAGCGGGGTGACGACCACGGTGGTCTGCGAGGCCCCGTCCAGGCCGTACTTGACGAGGAAGTAGCCACCGAGGCCGAGCGCCCAGGAGGCGAGGGCGGCGCGGGGACCGCAGCGGCGGAAGGCCGGCAGCAGGCCCAGCAGCATGGGGATGGAGATCGGGCCCATGACGGCCGCGACCATGCCGACGATGATCCCGAGGACTCCGCCGAAGTGGTCGGCCTCGATGGCCACGACCATGGAGACGGTGATGAAGACGACCGTGACCACCCGGGCCACGCGCAGGCCGCGCTCGGTGCTCGCGTCGCGGAAGCCGGGGAGCAGGGCGGGCAGGATGTCACGGGTGACCACGGCCGAGATGGCGTTCGCGTCGGAGGAGGCCATGGCCATGGTGTGGGAGAACATTCCGGCCAGGGTGAGGCCCACCAGACCCATCGGCAGGTAGGACTGCGCCATCAGCGCGTACGTCTGCTGCGGGTCCTTGATATGCGGCATGAGCACCGGCGCGGCGACCGCGGGCAGCAGCAGCACGGCGGGCCAGACCAGGTACAGGGTGGCCGACAGCCCGGCCGAGCGGCGGGCGGCACGCGGTGAGTCGGTGGCCATGTAGCGCTGGGCCAGGTTCCACATGCCGCCGTTGTACTCGAAGAGCTTCACGACGACGTACGCGGTGAGGAAGCCGGCCGTGTAGGGACCCACGAGCGGGTGCGTGTGACCGGACGGCAGCCGGTGCCACAGGCTGCCGAGGCTCGACACGCCGCCGAGCCGGTCGAGGACCACCCACATCATCGACAGCGCGGCCACACCCTGGATGACGAACTGGCCGAACTCGGTGAGGGCGTCCGCCCACAGACCGCCGACCGTGCAGTACAGCAGGGTGACGACGCCGGTCAGCAGGATGCCGTTGGTCATCGACATGCCGGTGAAGACCTTCAGGAGCACCGCCACCGAGGCCCATTTGGCGGCGACGTCGAAGACCTTGAGCAGGGCACCGCTCCAGGCCAGTGCCTGCTGGGTGGGGATGTCGTAGCGGCGGGCGAGGTACTCCAGCGGGGAGGCCACCTTGTAGCGCCGTTGCAGCCGGTTCCACCGGGGGGCGAAGAGCCAGGCGCCGACGCCGGTTCCGAGGGCGAGCGGCAGGAACGCCCAGACGTAGACGGTGATGCCGTAGTTGTAGGCGACGGCGGCGTAGGCGACGAACACGGCGGCGCTGTAGCCGGACATGTGGTGCGAGATGCCGGTCAGCCACCAGGGCATCCTGCCGCCGCCGGTGAAGTAGTCGGAGACGTCGTTGACGCGCCGGTGCGACCACACTCCGATGAGGAGCATCACCAGGAAGTAGGCGCCGACGGCGGCCCAGTCGAGCCAGTGCATGGGAGGACCTTCTTGTCGCGAGGAGGTTCGGGGACAGGGTCAGGGGTGCGAAGGCCCTCGGGGCGTGGCCGTCGGGGGCGCGAGGAGGACTCCGGTCACATGGCGGGCGCTTCGGGGTCGAGAGGGCCGACGGGTGCGGCCCGGGGTCACCAGCGCGGGGACTTCTTCTCGTACGACGGATCCAGCCGGCGCATGTAGCCGGTGTCGTCCCGGTTGCGCAGGCCGCAACGCACGTACTGCTCGTGCAGCCGGGCCAGCGCGTCGCGGTCCAGTTCCACGCCGAGGCCCGGGGCGCGGGGCACGGCGACCGAGCCGTCACGGAAGCCGAGCGTGCCGGGGACGACCACGTCCTCCGCCGGGTCCTTCCACGGCCAGTGCGTGTCGCAGGCGTAGGTGAGGTTCTCCGTGGCGGCGGCCAGGTGGGTCATCGCGGCCAGGCTGATGCCGAGGTGGGAGTTGGAGTGCATGGACAGGCCCAGACCGAAGGTGTCGCAGATTCCCGCGAGCAGCTTGGAGCGGTGCAGACCGCCCCAGTAGTGGTGGTCGGAGAGCACGACCTGCACCGCGTCGCCGCGCACCGCGGAGGGCAGTTCGTCGAAGGCGACCACACACATGTTGGTGGCCAGCGGCATCGCCGCCTCGCGGGCGACGCGGGCCATGCCCTCCTGGCCGGGCGTGGGGTCCTCCAGGTACTCCAGGACCCCTTCCAGGTCGCGGGCCACCTTCAGCGAGGTCTCCACGGTCCAGGCGGCGTTGGGGTCCAGGCGCAGCGGGACGCCGGGGAACGCCTCCCGCAGGGCCAGGACCGCCTCCACCTCCTGCTCGGGCGGCATGACGCCGCCCTTGAGTTTGATCGCCGTGAAGCCGTACTCCCGCACCATGCGCCGGGCCTGTGCGACGATGCCCTCCGGGTCCAGGGCGGGGCCCCAGTCGTCGGGCTCGTGGCCCGGGTGCGCGGCCCACTTGTAGAAGAGGTAGGCGCTGAACGGCACCCGGTCGCGGACGGCGCCGCCGAGCAGGTCGCAGACCGGGCGGCCGGCGGCACGGCCCCGGATGTCCAGGCAGGCCACCTCGAACGGGGCGAAGACCCGGTCCACCGTGCTGCTCGTGGTGATCATGCCGGTCAGTCCGTGGCCGTCGCCGCCGCTGTCCCCGCCGAGCACCCCGGCGATCCGCCGGTGCATCGGGCCGAGTTCGTGGACGTCCATCCCGGTGATCGCGTCGGCGGCCGCGCGCAGCCTGCGCAGGTGGCCCTCGTCGGCGTAGGTCTCGCCCAGTCCGGTGACGCCCTGATCGGTCGTCACCTCGACGACGGCGCGCAGCGCGTAGGGCTCGTGGACGCCGACGGCGTTGAGGAGGGCGGGGTCCTTGAACGCCACGGGGGTGATGTCGACACGGGTGATCCGCAGCCCTTCGCTCATCGGACCGCCGCCTGGGCGGTCACGGCGGCCCCGCCGGCCGGGAGGGCATCTGTGAGGAGGGCCGAGCCCCTTGCGATGAGCTCTTCCAGCTCGGCCAGATGCTCGGGCGCCGGATCGGCCAGCGGCGGACGCACGCCGCCCACGTCCAGTCCCCTCAGCCGGACGCCCGCCTTGACCAGGGCCACCGAGTAGCCGGGAACGCGCTCGCGCAGCGTGATCAGGGGATGGAAGAAGCCGGCGAGCAGCCGCTGCACCGTGTCGTCGTCCCCCGCGGTGACGGCCCGGTGGAAGGCGAGGGCGATCTTTGGTGCGAAGCAGAAGACCGCCGAGGAGTAGAGCCCGACGCCGATGCCCCGGTAGGCGAGTACCGTTCCCTCGGCGGTGGGCATCCCGTTGAAGAACTGGAAGTCCCTGCCGCCGGTGGCCGGATCGGACCGCACCGCGGTGACGATCCGCGCGAGCAGGTCCAGGTCGCCGGTGCCGTCCTTCAGGCCCACCACCTGCGGCAGGCGGGCCACTTCGAGGGCCGAGGGGACGTCGAACCGGGCCGTGCCGCGCTGGTAGACGATCGCCGGCAGCGACGTGGCCGCCAGCACCTGGCGCACGTAGGCCACCAGTCCGGCCGGCGGTCCCGCCACCAGGTACGGGGGCATCAGCAGCAGCCCGTCCGCACCGGCCTCCTCCGCGGCCTGCGCGTACTGCCGGGCCAGGGGCAGCGGACCCCCCGCGCCGGCGAAGACCGGGACCCGGCCGCCGGCCACCTCCACCGCGGTGCGCACCGCAGCGGCGAACTCCTGCACCCCGAGCGCGTGGAACTCCCCCGTTCCGCATGCGGCGAACACCCCGCCCGCGCCGGCCCCGATCCCGGACTCAAGATGGACCGAAAGTTTCGAAATATCTACCGACCCATCTGCCGTGAAGGGAGTGACCGGGAAGAACAGAATGCCCTCGAGCACGGTGACCTCACTCAACGATGATCACATATGTGAACGCACATCAAGAGTACGAATGACTCGAGGGAATGTAAGGTCGGCCGTTCACCAGGGTCAAGGCGTATGCAGGGCACAATTCACGGACCGGCGAACGCGCGACGGTCACTAGGAGCGCCCAGCTGGAGTTCACCGAGGTCGGCCGCAAGGTGACCGATCAAGCCCCGAAACTTTCGAACTACCCGGCCGGCCATCTAACCGGCCGGAGTATCCCGAGCAACTGCCGGACCAGCTCGTCGACGACCTCCGTCGGTTAGCCGTACACATGCTCGTCCCTCAACCGCTCGCCCTTGCCCGTCAGCCCCTCACCCCCTCGACAGCCTCCACCG
>NZ_MUBM01000424.1 GCF_002154505.1 Streptomyces carpinensis
GGGCGGGGAGCCCGGTAGCCTTGCCGCCCGTGACCGCAACGTTGATCTGGATCCTTGTCGCGCTGGTCGTGGTCGGACTGTATCTGAGCTGGACGGCGGGGCGGCTGGACCGCCTGCACGCCCGGATCGACGCCGCACGGGCCGCGCTCGACGCCCAGCTGCTGCGGCGCGCGTCCGTGGCCCAGGAGCTGGCCACCTCCGGAGTGCTCGATCCCGCCGCCTCGATCGTGCTCTACGAGGCCGCGCACGCCGCCCGGCAGGCCGAGGAGGAGCAGCGGGAGGTCGCCGAGAGCGAGCTGAGCCAGGCGCTGCGGGCGGTGTTCGCCGAGGCGCCGCAGGTGGAGGCGGTCCGCGAGGCGCCCGGGGGAGAGGAGGCGGCGCGCGAGCTGACCGAGGCGGTGCGCAGGGTGCCGATGGCCCGCCGCTTCCACAACGACGCCGTGGGCGCGGCCCGCAGACTGCGCGAGCACCGCAAGGTGCGGTGGTTCAGGCTGGCCGGCCACGCCCCGTTCCCCATGGCCTTCGAGATGGACGACGAGCCCCCGACGGCCCTGGCGGGCCGGACGCCGGTCTAGGCGCACCGATCGCGGTCGAGTTCACGATCGTTTTCGGTCAGTGCGCGTCCGGCGCCGTCCTGTCCCCCGGCCGTCATGCCGTGCTGTGATCGACTTCGGGACTGTTCGGCGACCGGAGGGAGCGGCATGGCGATCGTGGTGGCGACGGCGGGAGCGCGGGACCTGCTGGGGCCGGCGTTGCGCGACCTGACGGCATGGCTGACGAGACGGCCTCTCACCCGGTCCGGTGAGGTCACCATCGGGCACTCGGGCGCGCTGCGGAGCACGGTGTTCGCGTTCCTGGGCATGGAGGTGCTGGTCGAGGCACTGATGGACGTCTCCGTGGTGCCGCCCGCCTGGCAGCCCTTCCATCTGGTCTGGATGGCCGTGCTCGTCGATCTCGCCCTCTTCTTCGCGGCCGTCACCCAGCGCAATCCGCACCGGCTCACCGACGGTGCGCTGCGGATCCGGGCCGGGCTCTTCGACGAGATCGTGCTTCCGCTGCGCGCCGTCGAGTCGGTCCGCAGACAGCCGGCGTCCGCTCCCTGTCGCGGTGTCCGGCCCGGGCCCGGCAGCGACGGCGACGTGGTGTGCACCGTCGCCGGGGGCGCCGACATCGCGGTGGTGCTGCGGGAGCCGGTGGAGCTGCGGCTGCGCGACGGTTCCGCCGTGACGGCGCACCGGCTCCTCCTCGCCGCGGACGCGCCGGTCACCGCTCACGAGGCGCTGACCCGGGCCGTCCGGGAGGCCGGGGACCGCTAGCTGCCGAACCCACAGACCACGGGGACCACCAGGGCGGTTCGGGCGCGTGCCGGCGGGTGGGCGGCGGGTCGTTCGGGCAGGCAGAGGGCAGGCCGAGCGGTGGCGGACGGGTCCCTTCCGGTGTGCGGACAGGGTTGCCGTCGGGCGGAAAAGGATCCACCGGGTTCCCATTGGCCCTTGCCGTGGACTGGTCCACTCGCGTTTCCTCACTCGTGCACCAAACCCTCTTTTCACCGAGTGAGGTCACCCGTGTCCACCACGCTTTCCGACTCCGCACAGACTCCCGAGACCGGCACCGCCCGAGTGAAGCGCGGCATGGCCGAGCAGCTCAAGGGCGGCGTGATCATGGACGTCGTCACGCCGGAGCAGGCGAAGATCGCCGAGGACGCGGGCGCCGTCGCCGTCATGGCCCTGGAGCGTGTCCCCGCCGACATCCGCAAGGACGGCGGCGTGGCCCGCATGTCCGACCCGGACATGATCGAGGGGATCATCGAAGCGGTCTCCATCCCGGTCATGGCCAAGTCCCGCATCGGCCACTTCGTCGAGGCCCAGGTCCTGCAGTCCCTCGGCGTCGACTACATCGACGAGTCCGAGGTCCTGACCCCGGCCGACGAGGTCAACCACTCCGACAAGTGGGCCTTCACCACCCCCTTCGTGTGCGGCGCCACCAACCTCGGTGAGGCCCTGCGCCGCATCGCCGAGGGCGCCGCGATGATCCGCTCCAAGGGCGAGGCCGGCACCGGCAACGTCGTCGAGGCCGTCCGCCACCTGCGCCAGATCAAGGGCGAGATCGCCAAGCTGCGCGGCTGCGACAACAACGAGCTCTACGCCGCCGCCAAGGAGCTGCGCGCCCCCTACGAGCTGGTCCGCGAGGTCGCCGAGCTCGGCAAGCTGCCGGTCGTGCTCTTCTCCGCCGGCGGTGTGGCCACCCCGGCCGACGCCGCGCTGATGCGCCAGCTCGGCGCCGAGGGCGTCTTCGTCGGCTCCGGCATCTTCAAGTCCGGCGACCCGGCCAAGCGCGCCGCCGCCATCGTGAAGGCCACCACCTTCTACGACGACCCGAAGATCATCGCTGACGCCTCCCGCAACCTGGGCGAGGCCATGGTCGGCATCAACTGCGACACCCTCCCCGAGACCGAGCGCTACGCGAACCGCGGCTGGTAATCACCTCCATGTCCAACGAAGTCCCTGTCATCGGCGTCCTGGCCCTCCAGGGCGACGTACGGGAGCACCTCGTCGCCCTGGCCGCGGCCGACGCCGTGGCCAGGCCGGTGCGGCGCCCCGAAGAGCTCGCCGAGGTCGACGGCCTGGTCATCCCCGGCGGAGAGTCCACCACCATCTCCAAGCTGGCCGTCCTGTTCGGAGTGATGGACCCGCTCCGCGCGCGCGTGCGGGACGGCATGCCCGTCTACGGCACCTGCGCGGGCATGATCATGCTCGCGGACAAGATCCTCGACCCGCGCTCGGGCCAGGAGACCATCGGCGGCATCGACATGATCGTGCGGCGCAACGCCTTCGGGCGGCAGAACGAGTCGTTCGAGGCGGCGGTCGACGTCCGCGGCGTCGAGGGCGATCCTGTAGAGGGCGTCTTCATCCGCGCCCCGTGGGTCGAGTCCGTCGGTGCCCGGGCCGAGGTGCTCGCCGAGCACGACGGCCACATCGTCGCGGTCCGCCAGGGCAACGCGCTCGCCACGTCGTTCCATCCGGAACTGACCGGCGACCACCGCGTGCACGCCCTGTTCGTCGACATGGTGCGCGCCGACCGGAAGCCGGAGTCCTTGTAGGATCTCTGGAGTTCGTTGCAGAGATGGGTTACGCGAAGGAGACAGGCAGATGTCCGGCCACTCTAAATGGGCCACGACGAAGCACAAGAAGGCCGTGATCGACGCCAAGCGCGGCAAGCTCTTCGCGAAGCTGATCAAGAACATCGAGGTCGCGGCGCGTATGGGCGGTGTCGACCTCGACGGCAACCCGACCCTCTACGACGCCGTCCAGAAGGCCAAGAAGCAGTCGGTCCCGAACAAGAACATCGACTCCGCGATCAAGCGCGGTGGCGGTCTCGAGGCCGGTGGCGCCGACTACGAGACGATCATGTACGAGGGCTACGGCCCGAACGGTGTCGCGGTCCTCATCGAGTGCCTCACCGACAACCGCAACCGCGCCGCCTCCGACGTACGGGTCGCCATGACCCGCAACGGCGGCAACATGGCCGACCCGGGATCGGTGTCGTACATGTTCAGCCGCAAGGGCGTCGTGATCGTCCCCAAGGGCGAGTTGTCCGAGGACGACGTGCTGGGCGCGGTCCTGGAGGCGGGTGCCGAGGAGGTCAACGACCTCGGCGAGACCTTCGAGGTCATCAGCGAGGCCACCGACCTGGTCGCGGTCCGCACCGCCCTCCAGGAGGCCGGGATCGACTACGACTCCGCCGAGTCCAGCTTCGTCCCGTCCGTCCAGGTCGAGCTGGACGAGGAGGGCGCCAAGAAGATCTTCAAGCTGATCGACGCCCTCGAGGACAGCGACGACGTGCAGAACGTCTTCGCCAACTTCGACGTCAGCGACGAGATCATGGAGAAGGTCGGCGCGTAGCGCCGCTGCGGGCTGGGCTCACGGGCCGACGGGACAACCCGTCGGCCCGTCGCCTTGCCGGGCGCAGATGCGCGGCGTTGTCGGTGGCACCCGATAGCCTGCACAAACAGGCGATCGAAGGGAGGGGCGCGCGTGCGTGTACTGGGGGTGGACCCCGGGCTGACCCGCTGCGGTGTCGGCGTCGTGGAAGGAGTCGCGGGCCGTCCGCTCACCATGCTCGGCGTGGGTGTCGTGCGCACGCCCGTGGACGCCGACCTCAGCCACCGCCTGCTCGCCGTCGAGCAGGGCATCGAGCAGTGGCTGGACGAGCACCGGCCCGAGTACGTCGCCGTGGAGCGCGTCTTCAGCCAGCACAACGTGCGCACCGTCATGGGGACCGCCCAGGCCAGCGCCGTGGCCATGCTGTGCGCCGCCCGCCGGGACATCCCCGTCGCCCTGCACACCCCCAGCGAGGTCAAGGCCGCCGTCACCGGCAGCGGGCGCGCCGACAAGGCACAGGTGGGTGCCATGGTCACCCGGCTGCTGCGGCTCGGCGCGCCGCCCAAGCCGGCCGACGCCGCCGACGCCCTCGCGCTCGCCATCTGCCACATCTGGCGCGCCCCGGCCCAGAACCGGCTCCAGCAGGCCGTCGCCCGGCACACGACCACGGCCCCGACCCGAGCCCCGATCACATCGAAAGGCCGTACGGCATGATCGCCTTCGTCAGCGGCACCGTCGCCGCACTCGCCCCCGACGCAGCGGTGGTCGAGGTCGGCGGCGTCGGCATGGCCGTCCAGTGCACGCCGAACACGCTGTCCACGCTCCGCGTCGGCCGGCCCGCCAAGCTGCACACCTCCCTCGTCGTGCGCGAGGACTCCCTGACCCTGTACGGCTTCGCGGACGACGACGAGCGCCAGGTCTTCGAGCTGCTGCAGACCGCGAGCGGCGTCGGCCCGCGCCTGGCCCAGGCCATGCTCGCCGTGCACTCCCCGGACGCGCTGCGCCTCGCGGTCGCCACCGGCGACGAGAAGGCCCTCACCGCCGTCCCCGGCATCGGCAAGAAGGGTGCCCAGAGGCTGCTGCTGGAACTCAAGGACCGGCTCGGCGAGCCGGTCGGCGCCCCCGCGGTGGGCGCGCCGGTCACCCAGGGCTGGCGCGACCAGTTGCACGCCGCGCTCATCGGCCTCGGCTACGCCACCCGTGAGGCCGACGAGGCGGTGGCCGCCGTGGCCCCGCGGGCCGAGGCCGCCGGGGGCACGCCCCAGGTGGGGCAGTTGCTGAAGGCCGCCCTGCAGACCCTGAACCGAGCCCGCTGACTCGACCATCGTTGAGGCGAACCACATGAACTGGGACGACACGACCGACACCCCGGCCGGCGAGGGGCTCGTCGGCTCCGCCGCGGAGCGGCTGGTGGGCCCTGCCGCCGACGGCGAGGACCAGGCCGTCGAGGCCGCCCTGCGCCCCAAGGACCTCGGCGAGTTCATCGGCCAGGAGAAGGTCCGCGAACAGCTCGATCTCGTGCTGCGCGCCGCCCGCGCGCGCGGCGCCACCGCCGACCATGTGCTGCTCTCCGGCGCCCCCGGCCTCGGCAAGACCACCCTGTCGATGATCATCGCCGCCGAGATGGGCGCACCCATCCGGATCACCTCCGGCCCCGCCATCCAGCACGCCGGCGACCTCGCGGCCATCCTGTCCTCTCTCCAGGAGGGCGAGGTGCTCTTCCTCGACGAGATCCACCGCATGTCCCGGCCCGCCGAGGAGATGCTGTACATGGCGATGGAGGACTTCCGCGTCGACGTGATCGTCGGCAAGGGCCCCGGCGCCACCGCGATCCCGCTGGAGCTGCCCCCGTTCACGCTGGTCGGCGCCACCACCCGCGCGGGCCTGCTGCCGCCCCCGCTGCGCGACCGCTTCGGCTTCACCGCGCACATGGAGTTCTACGAACCCGCGGAGCTGGAGCGCGTCGTGCACCGCTCGGCGCACCTGCTCGACGTGGAGATAGAGACCGAGGGCGCCGCCGAGATCGCCGGCCGCTCCCGCGGAACCCCCCGCATCGCCAACCGCCTGCTGCGCCGGGTGCGCGACTACGCGCAGGTCAAGGCCGACGGGATCATCACCCGGGAGATCGCCGCGGCGGCCCTCGCCGTCTACGAGGTCGACGCCCGCGGACTCGACCGGCTCGACCGTGCCGTCCTCCAGGCGCTGCTGAAGCTGTTCGGCGGCGGGCCCGTCGGGCTGTCGACGCTGGCGGTGGCGGTGGGGGAGGAGCGTGAGACCGTGGAGGAGGTGGCCGAGCCGTTCCTCGTCCGGGAGGGCCTGCTGGCCCGCACTCCGCGCGGGCGTGTGGCCACGCCGGCGGCCTGGGCGCATCTGGGTCTCACCCCGCCCGGCTCGTCAGCTGCGGGAAACGGACAACAGGACCTGTTCGGGGCGTGAGGCGCACGGCATTGGCCCAGCAGGAACCCTGGTGCCATGCTGAGCGTTGTTCCTTGCGCGCGGACTCGCTTAGACTCCGCCGATGCCGCCCCTGTCGGCAGCGCACATACCCCCAACCATCAGGCCGCTCACTTTCGCGGTCGTGTGAAGGAAGTTCCGACCCGTGAGTCTCGTGACCCTCCTCCCGTTCATCGTGCTCATCGGGGCCATGTTCCTGATGACCCGGTCGGCCAAGCGCAAGCAGCAGCAGGCCGCCCAAATGCGGAACCAGATGCAGCCCGGTAGCGGAATCCGCACCATCGGGGGCATGTACGCGACGGTCAAGGAGGTCAATGACGACACGGTCCTCCTGGACGCCGGACCGGGCGTCGAGCTGCTGTTCGCCAAGAACGCCATCGCGACCGTCCTGTCCGACGACGAGTACAACCGCATCGTCCACGGCATCGAGCACGACCTGAAGTCCGACGCCGACCTCGTTCCCGACGACGCCTCCTCCCTCACCGAGACCGACGAGCCCGCCGCCGACGCTTCCGACGACAAGCCCATCGACCTCGGCAAGAAGGACGCGGCCGAGGAGCCCGCCGACGCCACCGCCGAGGCGAAGACGGACGAAGAGCCGAAGAAGACCGACGGCGACTCCGAAGAGAAGTAGTCACCATCCAGGGCGCGCGGTACCGCCCGCGCGCCCTGGGTCGTGTTTCACTTCCTGCGGGATCCCGACACCATGTCATGGCCGCCCCCCGGGCCCACCGGCGCGGAGCGGCCCGAGAGGGAGTACGAGAAGGTGGCAGCACCTAAGAAGGGCCGGAGCGCGGGCGCCCAGAGCAAGCCATGGCGCTCGCTGGCCCTCATCCTGATCGCCATCGTGGCGCTCACCGGAGGCATGTTCGCCTCCGGGAACACCACGCCGCGTCTCGGCATCGACCTGGCCGGCGGTACGAGCATCACACTGCGGGCGGTCCCCGAACGCGGTCAGGAATCCGCGATCAACAAGGCCAACATGGACACGGCCGTCAACATCATGGAACGCCGTGTCAATGGTCTTGGTGTCTCGGAGGCCGAGGTCCAGACCCAGGGCAACGACAACATCATCGTCAACATCCCCAAGGGCACGAACTCCAAGCAGGCCCGGGAGCAGGTCGGCACCACCGCGAAGCTGTACTTCCGTCCGGTCCTGGCCACCGAGGTCTCCGGCGGCGCCGCCGCCAGCCCGTCCCCGAGCGCCTCCTCCTCCGGCAAGGCCGGTGACAAGGCGACGGACAAGACCGGCGACAAGGCGACCTCCACCGGCTCCGCCACCCCGTCGGCCACCGCCACCAAGCAGGGGCGCGCCGTCACCGACGGCCTGAAGGCGGACGCCACCCCCTCCGCGGGCGGCACGACGTCCCCGAAGGCCTCGACCACCCCGAAGGCGTCCACCAGCCCCGCCCCGTCCGCGAGCGGCGGCACCTCCAACGACGCGACGGCCAAGCTCCAGGCCCAGTACGCCGCGCTGGACTGCTCCAAGAAGGACGTCCGCGCCACCGCCGGCAAGGGCGTGAAGCCCACCGACCCGACCGTCGCGTGCGGCCAGAACTCGCAGGGCCTGTGGCAGAAGTACGTCCTCGGTCCCGCCGCCGTGGACGGCACGGACGTGAAGAAGGCCCAGGCGGTCTTCAACACCCAGAACGCCTCCGGCTGGACCGTCACCATGGAGTTCACCTCCAAGGGTGCCAAGAAGTTCGCGGACATCACCGGCAAGCTGGCCCAGAACCAGTCGCCGCAGAACCAGTTCGCGATCGTCCTCGACGGTGACGTCGTCTCCGACCCCTACGTCAGCCAGGCGCTGACCGGCGGCAACGCGGAGATCTCCGGCCGCTTCACGCAGGAGCAGGCGCAGAGCCTGGCCAACATGCTGTCCTACGGCGCCCTGCCGCTGACCTTCAAGGAGGACAGCGTCACCACCGTCACCGCCGCGCTCGGTGGCGACCAGCTGCACGCCGGTCTCATCGCGGGCGCCATCGGCCTGGCCCTGGTGGTGCTCTACCTGGTGGTGTACTACCGCGGCCTGGCGATGATCGCGGTCGCCTCGCTGCTGGTCTCGGCGATCCTCACCTACGTGATCATGTCGCTGCTCGGCCCGGCCATCGGCTTCGCGCTGAACCTGCCGGCCGTGTGCGGTGCGATCGTCGCCATCGGCATCACGGCGGACTCGTTCATCGTGTTCTTCGAACGCATAAGGGACGAGCTCCGCGAGGGCCGCTCACTGCGCCCCGCCGTCGAGCGCGGCTGGCCGCGGGCCCGGCGCACCATCCTGGTCTCCGACTTCGTGTCGTTCCTGGCCGCCGCGGTGCTCTTCATCGTCACCGTCGGCAAGGTGCAGGGCTTCGCGTTCACGCTCGGCCTGACCACCCTGCTCGACGTGGTCGTCGTCTTCCTGTTCACCAAGCCGCTGATGACGATCCTCGCCCGCGGCAAGTTCTTCGGACGCGGCCACAGCTGGTCCGGCCTGGACCCCAGGCGCCTGGGTGTCACGCCGCCGCTGCGCCGTACCCGCCGTCCCTCCGGTCCCGCAGCCGGCCCCGTCGAGACGAAGGAGGCGTGAGAGATGTCGAAGCTCGGCAACCTCGGCGCCCGACTGCACCGTGGCGAGGTCGGCTACGACTTCGTCAAGAACCGCAAGATCTGGTACGGCATCTCCATCCTGATCACCATCACGGCCATCCTGGGCCTGGCGGTGCGCGGCCTGAACATGGGCATCGAGTTCCAGGGCGGAGCGGTCTTCACCACGCCGAAGCACATGAGCACCTCGGTCAGCCAGGCCGAGACGTACGCGCAGGACGCCTCCGGGCACGACGCGATCGTGCAGAAGCTCGGTGACGGCAGCCTGCGCATCCAGATCGCGGGTATCGACACCGGCAAGTCCGACCAGATCAAGGACGCGCTGTCCAAGGATCTGAAGGTCAACTCGGAGCAGATCAACGCCGACCTGGTCGGCCCCAGCTGGGGCCAGCAGATCGCCAACAAGGCCTGGCAGGGTCTGGCGATCTTCATGATCCTGGTCGTGATCTACCTGGCGATCGCCTTCGAGTGGCGCATGGCGCTGGCCGCACTGGTCGCCCTGATCCACGACATCACGATCACCACCGGCATCTACGCCCTCGTCGGCTTCGAGGTCACCCCCGGTACGGTGATCGGTCTGCTGACCATCCTCGGCTACTCGCTCTACGACACGGTCGTCGTCTTCGACAGCCTCAAGGAGCAGACCAAGGACATCACCAGGCAGTCCCGCTGGACCTACAGCGACGTGGCCAACCGCTCCATCAACGGCACGCTGGTGCGTTCGATCAACACCACGGTGGTCGCGCTGCTGCCGGTGGCGGGCCTGCTGTTCATCGGTGGCGGCGTGCTCGGCGCGGGCATGCTCAACGACATCTCGCTGTCGCTGTTCGTCGGCCTCGCGGCCGGCGCGTACTCCTCGATCTTCATCGCCACGCCGCTCGTCGCCGACCTCAAGGAGCGCGAGCCGCAGATGAAGGCCCTCCGCAAGCGCGTCCTGGCCAAGCGCGCCCAGGCGGCGGCCCAGGGCGAGCCGGTGGCGGCAGAGTCCGACGAGTCGTCGTTCGGCGACGAGCCCGAGGAACCCGCGGTGGTGGGCCCGCGCAACCAGCCCGCCTCGCGCAACCGGGGCCGTGGCCGACCCTCGGGGAAGCGCCGGTGACCGCGATGACCGACATACAGGAGTTGCTCCTCAGCCGCATCCGCGACGTGGCCGACTACCCGGAGCCGGGCGTGATGTTCAAGGACATCACCCCGCTGCTGGCCGACCCGGCGGCGTTCAACGCCCTGACCGACGCCCTGGCCGGGATCGGCACCCGGGAGGGTGCCACGAAGGTCGTCGGCCTGGAGGCCCGCGGCTTCATCCTCGGCGCGCCGGTCGCCGTCCGCGCGGGCCTCGGCTTCATCCCCGTGCGCAAGGCGGGCAAGCTTCCCGGCGCCACCCTCCGCCAGGCGTACGACCTGGAGTACGGCTCGGCGGAGATCGAGGTGCACGCCGAGGACCTGGCCGTCGGCGACCGTGTCCTGGTCGTCGACGACGTCCTCGCCACCGGCGGCACCGCCGAGGCGTCCATCGAGCTCATCCGCCGCGCGGGAGCCGAGGTCGCCGGTGTGGCGGTCCTGATGGAGCTGGGCTTCCTCGGCGGCCGCGCCCGTCTGGAACCGGCCCTGGACGGTGCCCCGCTGGAGTCCCTGCTGCGGCTCTGACCGGCACCCCCGAACCACCGACAGCAAGCCGCCGTCGCCCCACGACGGCGGCTTGCTGCTTCTCCCGTCCCGGGCCTGCGCGCCGGTTAGGGCGGGCCGCGATGCGCGGTCGCTCTGCGCGGCTTCCCCGCGCACCTCCACCGCCCGCCCGCGCGGCGGTCGAGGTGCGGAGAAGGGGCCCGTACTCCCCGGCGCAGGCGCCCCCGGCGCCGGGCATACGGGGGCGTACACCCCGCGGTACCTACAAGGGCATACGGCCGCGAGACCCGCCGAGACGGTCCCGGAGGAATCCGGGAGCCGTCCTGTTCGTTTCACCTGTGGAAAGCCCTCACATCGGGCTGGAGGCGATCCTGGAGCCCGGGATCGCTACCATGGGA
Source organism: Streptomyces carpinensis (assembly GCF_002154505.1). Taxonomy (GTDB): domain Bacteria; phylum Actinomycetota; class Actinomycetes; order Streptomycetales; family Streptomycetaceae; genus Streptomyces; species Streptomyces carpinensis. The sequence goes on from NZ_MUBM01000424.1 coordinate 10,940, forward strand.
TCTCCGGAGCCTGACCGGGGGACCCGGATCGCGCACGAGGAGCCCTCTTGCCAGACGAGGCCCAGCCACTGACCGCCGCCAAGCCCGAGTCCGCCTCGGCGTCCGCGGCGAAGCCCGCGCCGAACGCGTCGCACGCGAAGAACGATGTCCGCGGGACACCCGAGCACGCCCAGGCCGCCCCCGTCGACAAGCCCGCCGAGCTCGCGCGTCCCAAGCCCGCCCAGCCCCCGGTCGTCCGCGCGGCCTCCGGCCAGCCCACCCGCACCGGTTCCTCCAACCGCGTCCGCGCCCGCCTCGCCCGTCTCGGCGTCCAGCGCGCCAACCCCTACAACCCGGTCCTGGAGCCACTGCTGCGGATAGTGCGCAGCAACGACCCCAAGATCGAGAACGCCACACTGCGCCAGATCGAGCGCGCCTACCAGGTCGCCGAGCGCTGGCACCGCGGCCAGAAGCGCAAGAGCGGCGATCCGTACATCACGCACCCGCTCGCCGTCACCACCATCCTCGCCGAGCTCGGCATGGACCCGGCCACCCTCATGGCCGGCCTGCTGCACGACACCGTCGAGGACACCGAGTACGGCCTCGACCAGCTGCGCCGCGACTTCGGCGACACCGTCGCCCTGCTCGTCGACGGCGTCACCAAGCTGGACAAGGTCAAGTTCGGCGAGGCCGCGCAGGCCGAGACCGTGCGCAAGATGGTCGTCGCCATGGCCAAGGACCCCCGCGTCCTGGTCATCAAGCTCGCCGACCGCCTGCACAACATGCGCACCATGCGCTACCTCAAGCGCGAGAAGCAGGAGAAGAAGGCGCGCGAGACCCTGGAGATCTACGCGCCGCTCGCCCACCGCCTGGGCATGAACACCATCAAGTGGGAGCTGGAGGACCTCGCCTTCGCGATCCTCTACCCCAAGATGTACGACGAGATCGTCCGTCTGGTCGCCGAGCGCGCGCCCAAGCGGGACGAGTACCTCGCGATCGTCACCGACGAGGTCCAGGCGGACCTGCGTGCCGCCCGCATCAAGGCGACCGTCACCGGCCGCCCGAAGCACTACTACAGCGTCTACCAGAAGATGATCGTCCGCGGCCGTGACTTCGCGGAGATCTACGACCTGGTGGGCATCCGCGTCCTCGTCGACACCGTCCGGGACTGCTACGCCGCCCTCGGTACCGTGCACGCGCGATGGAACCCGGTCCCCGGCCGGTTCAAGGACTACATCGCGATGCCCAAGTTCAACATGTACCAGTCGCTGCACACGACGGTCATCGGCCCCAACGGCAAGCCGGTCGAACTCCAGATCCGCACGTTCGACATGCACCGCCGCGCCGAGTACGGCATCGCCGCGCACTGGAAGTACAAGCAGGAGGCGGTCGCCGGCGCCTCCAAGGTCCGTACCGACGCGCCCAAGTCGTCCGCCAAGGACAAGGACGCCATCAACGACATGGCGTGGCTGCGGCAGCTGCTGGACTGGCAGAAGGAGACCGAGGACCCCGGCGAGTTCCTGGAGTCGCTGCGCTTCGACCTCTCCCGCAACGAGGTCTTCGTCTTCACGCCCAAGGGCGACGTCATAGCGCTCCCGGCCGGTGCCACCCCGGTGGACTTCGCCTACGCAGTCCACACCGAGGTCGGCCACCGCACCATAGGAGCCCGGGTCAACGGCCGCCTCGTGCCGCTGGAGTCCACCCTGGACAACGGCGACCTGGTCGAGGTCTTCACCTCCAAGGCGACCGGCGCCGGCCCCTCCCGCGACTGGCTCGGCTTCGTCAAGTCACCACGGGCCCGCAACAAGATCCGTGCCTGGTTCTCCAAGGAGCGCCGCGACGAGGCGATCGAGCAGGGCAAGGACGCCATCGTCCGCGCCATGCGCAAGCAGAACCTGCCGATCCAGCGCATCCTGACCGGTGACTCGCTCGTCACCCTCGCGCACGAGATGCGCTACTCGGACATCTCCGCGCTGTACGCGGCGATCGGCGAGGGCCATGTCTCCGCGCAGAACATCGTGCAGAAGCTCGTCCAGGCCCTCGGCGGCGAGGAGGCCGCCACCGAGGAGATCGACGAGAGCATGCCGCCCGCGCGCGGGCGCGGCCGCAAGCGCCGCTCCAGCGCCGACCCGGGCGTGGTGGTCAAGGGCGTCGAGGACGTGTGGGTCAAACTGGCCCGCTGCTGCACTCCGGTGCCCGGCGACCCGATCATCGGCTTCGTCACCCGCGGCAGCGGCGTATCGGTTCACCGCAGCGACTGCGTCAACGTGGAGTCGCTGTCCCGCGAGCCCGAGCGCATCCTGGACGTCGAGTGGGCGCCCACGCAGTCCTCGGTGTTCCTGGTCGCCATCCAGGTAGAGGCCCTGGACCGCTCGAGGCTGCTCTCGGACGTCACCCGAGTGCTGTCCGACCAGCACGTCAACATCCTCTCCGCGGCCGTGCAGACCTCCCGCGACCGCGTCGCCACCTCCCGCTTCACCTTCGAGATGGGCGACCCCAAGCACCTGGGGCACGTCCTGCGGGCGGTCCGCGGCGTCGAGGGCGTCTACGACGTGTATCGCGTGACGTCGGCACGCACCCGGGCGTAACCCCGTACCCACCAAGCCGAGAGGGCCCCGTACACGCCGTACGGGGCCCTCTCGCGACGGAAAGCGGGGGAATCAGCCGCCGAACTCCTGCAGGCCCTTCAGAGCCTGGTCCAGGAGAGCCTGGCGGCCCTCCCGCTCCTTCTCCAGCTTGTCGGCCTTGGCGGCGTTGCCCTGGGACCGCGCCTGCTCGATCTGGTCCTTGAGCTTGTCCACGGCGGCCTGGAGCTGACCGGTCAGACCCTCGGCACGCGCGCGTGCCTCCGGGTTCGTCCGGCGCCACTCGGCCTCCTCGGCCTCCTGGAGAGCCCGCTCGACCGAGTGCATCCGGCCCTCGACCCGCGGCCGGGCGTCCCGCGGCACATGGCCGATGGCCTCCCAGCGCTCGTTGATCGAGCGGAACGCGGCCCGCGCGGCCTTCAGGTCCGCGATGGGCAGGAGCTTCTCGGCCTCCTCGGCCAGCTCCTCCTTCAGCTTCAGGTTCTCCGACTGCTCGGCGTCCCGCTCGGCGAACACCGAGCTGCGGGCGGCGAAGAAGACGTCCTGGGCACCGCGGAAGCGGTTCCACAGGTCGTCCTCGTGCTCCCGCTGGGCGCGGCCCGCGGCCTTCCACTCCGCCATCAGCTCGCGGTAGCGGGCCGCCGTCGGACCCCAGTCCGTCGAGTCCGACAGCGCCTCGGCCTCGGCGACCAAGCGCTCCTTGGCCTTGCGGGCCTCCTCGCGCTGCGCGTCCAGCTGCGCGAAGTGCGCCTTGCGCCGCTTGGAGAACGCCGACCGCGCGTGCGAGAAGCGGTGCCACAGCTCGTCGTCGGACTTGCGGTCCAGGCGAGGCAGCCCCTTCCACGTGTCCACCAGCGCGCGCAGCCGCTCACCGGCCGCCCGCCACTGATCCGACCGGGCCAGCTCCTCCGCCTCGACGACCAGGGCCTCCTTGGCGTGCCGGGCCTCGTCCGCCTGACGGGCGCGCTGCGCCTTGCGCTCCTCGCGCCGCGCCTCGACGGTTGCGACCAGCTTGTCCAGGCGGGCGCGCAGCGCGTCCAGGTCACCGACCGCGTGGTGCGCTTCGACCTGCTCGCGCAGGTGGTCGACCGCTGCCTGGGCGTCCTTGGCCGACAGGTCGGTGGTCCGTACTCGCTTCTCGAGGAGGCCGATCTCGACAACCAGGCCCTCGTACTTGCGCTCGAAGTAGGCCAGCGCCTCCTCAGGGGAGCCGGCCTGCCAGGAACCGACGACCTGCTCGCCGTCGGCCGTCCGCACGTACACGGTCCCCGTCTCGTCGACGCGGCCCCACGGGTCGCTGCTCACAGCGCCTCCTCCACATGATGCCTGCGAGGGGCCTCGAAGCTCCCCCGGGCATCGTCCACAGTTTCGTCACGGCCAACATAGGCGACCGGCGGGTTGCCTGTCCGCATCCAGCACGACCGAAATTACGCAGTTGACGGTCAGGATTTGGTGACCGTGGCCTTGTTGATCACAACCGTCGCGTTCGGCGCCCCGTCGCCGGCGCCGGTGTTCTCACCCGCGGCGGCGATCTTCTTGAGCACCTTCAGTCCGGCCTCGGAAACCGTACCGAACGGTGTGTAGCTGGGCGGCAGCTGGCTGTCCTGGTAGACCAGGAAGAACTGGCTGCCTCCGGTGTGCTTCTGCCCGGTGTTCGCCATCGCCACCGTGCCCGCCGGGTAGACGTTGCCCTTCAGGCTCTTGTCCTTGAGGTTCTCGTCCGGGATGGTGTAGCCGGGTCCGCCGCTGCCGGTGCCCGTCGGATCGCCGCACTGCAGCACGTAGATGCCGTTCGTGGTCAGCCGGTGGCACTTGGTGTGGTCGAAGAAGCCCTTTCCGGCCAGGAAGTCGAACGAGTTAACGGTGTGCGGCGCGGCGGCCGTCTTCATCGCCACGTCTATGTCGCCGCACGTCGTCGCGAGCTTCAGGGTGTACTTCGCCGACGTGGCGATCGTCATCGCCGGCTCCTTCTTCCAGCTCAGCTTCTTCACCGCGCCCGCGGCCGGCTTCTCGCACGGGTCCGGCGCCTTGCTGGTGGCCGAGGCGCTGGGGGTGACGTCGGCGCTGGCGTTCGCCTTGTCGTCCTTGTTGTCGTTCTTCATGACTCCGGTCGTGTACAGAGCCACACTGCCGATCACGACCACGCCCAGCACCGACGCGATCACCGAGTTGCGCATGTGCGCCTTGCGCCGTGCGGCGGTACGCCGCTGCTGCTGCCGCAAGAACTTCTCCCGGGCGAGCTGACGCCGCCGCTGCTCCTGGCTGACCACCGGGTTCTCTCCTCATGCGTGTCGTGTGTCGACCGGTACTCATGCGTCCTGTGAGCCGACCGCCTGCGTGTGCCCCGTACGGTATATGGGTTCGCTGAGGATTCGGCAGCGCCGGTAGGCTCTGAGCACAGGCGCAGTCACCCGATGCCCTCCCGTACCGACACAAACGAAGGACGATCGTGCTCATTGCCGGGTTCCCCGCCGGGGCCTGGGGGACGAACTGCTACCTCGTCGCCCCCGCCGCCGGTGAGGAGTGCGTGATCATCGACCCCGGCCACCAGGCCGCGCAAGGCGTCGAGGAAGCACTGAAGAAGCATCGGCTCAAGCCCGTCGCCGTCGTCCTCACCCATGGGCACATCGACCATGTGGCCTCGGTCGTCCCGGTGTGCGGCGCTCACGACGTACCGGCCTGGATCCACCCGGACGACCGGTACATGATGAGCGACCCCGAGAAGGCCCTCGGCCGTTCCATCGGGATGCCGCTGATGGGCGAGCTGACCGTGGGGGAGCCGGACGACGTCAAGGAGCTGGCCGACGGCGCCCGGCTGGACCTGGCCGGCCTCACGTTCTCCGTCGCGCACGCGCCCGGCCATACCAAGGGGTCGGTGACCTTCCAGATGCCGGAGACCGCGGACATCCCGTCGGTCTTCTTCTCCGGGGATCTGCTGTTCGCCGGCTCCATCGGACGCACCGACCTGCCCGGCGGTGACATGGCCGAGATGCTCGACTCGCTGGCCCGCGTGTGCCTGCCGCTCGACGACTCGACCGTGGTGCTGTCCGGCCACGGCCCCCAGACGACCATCGGCCAGGAGCGCGCCACCAACCCCTATCTGCGGCAGGTGGCCGCCGGCCCGGCAGCGGACGCGGACGCCGCTGCCCGACGAGGAATGTGACGAGACACTTCGTGAGCACCTTCAAGGCCCCCAAGGGCACGTACGACCTGATCCCGCCGGACTCCGCGAAGTACCTGGCGGTGCGCGAGGCGATCGCGGCCCCGCTGCGCAACTCCGGCTACGGCTACATCGAGACGCCCGGCTTCGAGAACGTCGAGCTGTTCGCCCGCGGCGTCGGCGAGTCCACGGACATCGTGACCAAGGAGATGTACGCCTTCGAGACCAAGGGCGGCGACCGGCTGGCCCTGCGTCCCGAGGGCACCGCCTCCGTGCTGCGCGCCGCCCTGGAGGCCAACCTCCACAAGGCGGGCAACCTGCCGGTCAAGCTCTGGTACTCCGGCTCCTACTACCGCTACGAGCGTCCGCAGAAGGGCCGCTACCGCCACTTCTCCCAGGTCGGCGCGGAGGCGATCGGCGCCGAGGACCCGGCGCTCGACGCCGAGCTGATCATCCTGGCGGACCAGGCGTACCGCTCTCTCGGCCTGTCCGACTTCCGCATCCTGCTCAACAGCCTGGGCGACAAGGAGTGCCGCCCGGTCTACCGGGCCGCCCTGCAGGACTTCCTGCACGGCCTGGACCTGGACGACGACACCCGCCGCCGCGTCGACATCAACCCGCTGCGGGTCCTCGACGACAAGCGGGAATCCGTCCAGAAGCAGCTGACCGGCGCCCCGCTGCTGCGCGACTACCTGTGCGACGCGTGCAAGGCGTACCACGAGGAGGTGCGGTCCCTGCTGGTGGCCCAGGGCGTCGCCTTCGAGGACGACCCCAAGCTGGTCCGCGGCCTGGACTACTACACGCGCACCACCTTCGAGTTCGTCCACGACGGCCTGGGCTCGCAGTCCGCGGTGGGCGGCGGCGGCCGCTACGACGGGCTGTCGGAGATGATCGGCGGCCCCGCGCTGCCCTCGGTGGGCTGGGCGCTGGGCGTGGACCGCACGGTCCTGGCCCTGGAAGCGGAGGGCGTCGAACTGCAACTCCCCGCCAGCACCAGCGTGTTCGCCGTCCCGCTCGGCGACGAGGCCCGCCGGGTGCTGTTCACCAAGATCACCGAGCTGCGCAAGGTGGGCATCGCGGCCGACTTCTCCTACGGCCACAAGGGTCTCAAGGGCGCCATGAAGAACGCCAACCGCAGCGGCGCCCGCTACACCCTCGTCGCCGGCGAACGCGACCTCGCCGAAGGCATCGTCCAGCTCAAGGACATGGAGTCCGGCGAGCAGACGGCGATCGGCGTGAACGAGATCGTGGCGGAGCTGGAGTCGCGGCTCGGCTGAGGCTCCTCCAGGCCACCGGAGGCGCCGGGTCCCCGCGACGGGCCCCGGCGCTTTCCGTTCCCTCACCGCTCCAGCAGCCCGTACCGCATGGCGCTCGTCACCGCCGCGGTGCGGTCGTCCACCCCCAACTTGCCGAAGACACGCAGCAGATGGGTCTTCACGGTCGACTCCCCGATGAAGAGCCGACGCCCGATCTCGGCGTTCGTGCATCCTTCCGCCACCAGCCGCAGCACCGCCGTCTCCCGCTCGGACAGGCGGGGGCGTTCCGGCCTGGTGCGCAGCTGGTCCACCAGACGGGCGGCGACCGACGGGGCCAGGACCGTCTCCCCGCGCGCGGCGGCCCGCACCGCGTCCGCCAGTTCGCGCCGGGGCAGGTCCTTCAGCAGGTATCCCGCCGCGCCCGCCTCCACGGCCCGCAGGATGTCGCCGTCCGTCTCGTAGGTGGTCAGGACGACCACCCGGCACGGCAGTTCGGCGCGTGTCATGCGCTCGATCGCGTCGACGCCCCCGCCGTCCGGCATCCGCAGGTCCATCAGCACGATGTCGGGACGCAGTTCGGCCGCCAGCGCCTCGGCCCGCGGGCCGCTGGACGCCTCGCCGACGACCTCCAGGTCCGGCTCCGCGCTCAGCATCGCCCGCAGCCCCTCCCGTACCACGGGATGGTCGTCGGCCAGCACGATCCGGATCACAGGACCTCACTCCTCACGGCGTCGGGGACGGCGCCGGGGCGGGGGACGGGCAGGCGTACGGTCACCGTCGTACCGTCGCCCGGAGCGCTGCGCACCTGCGCGGTGCCGCCGACCTCGGTGGCTCGCGCGCAGTCCCGCCAGACCGTAGCCGCCCGAGGGGGCGGCCGGGTCGAAGCCGTGACCGTCGTCCCGGACCGTGACGGTCAGGCCCTCGTCCGCGTACGTCAGCAGGATCCCGACGGCGGCCGAACCCCCGGCGTGCTTGTCGGCGTTGGCCAGCGCCTCCTGGCAGGCGCGCAGCGCCACCACCTCGGCGCCCGCGGGCAGCGGGCGCACCGGACCGGTCACCTCAAGCGAGGCCTCGTGCCGGTCGGCGAGCCGGCGCAGCGCGTCCGGCAGCGACGCCCCGTTCAGGTCGGCGGGTGGGGCGCCGGCGACCAGGGCGCGGGCCTCGGCGAGGTTCTGCCGGGCCGTGTCGTCCATCAGCGTCAGATGGCGGCGGGCCTGCGGCAGGTCGTGGTCCAGCTCGGCCTCGACGGCCTGGATCAGCATCAGCAGGCTGGTGAAGCCCTGGGCGAGCGTGTCGTGGATCTCCCGCGCCATCCGCTCCCGCTCGGCGAGGGCGCCGTGCGCCGCCGAGAGCCGGGAGATCTCGTGGCGGCTGGCATCCAGTTCGGCGATGAGGGCGGCGCGTTCCGCGCTCTGTTCGATGATGCGGATGATCCAGCTGCCGATCACCGCCGACAGAACCAGGGTGACCAGCGCGGACACCGAGTTGGCGAGCAGGTCTCTGGCGTCCGGGCGCCACAGCAGGGCCCAGCCCGCCACCGGGGCCAAGCTGATCAGGGTCACGACGCCGAGCGCCCACCGCATCCGCAGGAGCATGAAGCACTGCGGGATGAGCCCGCCCGCCATCAGCCGTGTCTCGGCGACCAGGACCGTCGACGGCAGGAACAGCGCCACGGCACCGGCGAGATAGCCCAGTGCCCGCTCCGTACCCGGCACTTCCTGCTGTATGAGCCGTCGCCCCACGGCGACGTACCAGGGCACCAGCGGCACGAGCAGTCCAGCCGCCACAGCGCGCAGCGGCCACCCCGGGTGCGCGGCGCCGAGGACGAACACCACGGTCGCCGCCCACGCCACCGCGAAGTACGCGTCCCACGACCGCAGCGACCGGTCCCAGGCGTGGGCGGCGCGGGCCGCGCCCGTGCTCGTCATCCCGTGCGCCGGTCCTTCCAGCGGAACGTCAGCAGACACAGCGCCAATCCTCCGACGCACCAGGCGGCCAGTGCCAGGGCGATGCGTCCGAATTCCCAGCTGCCCGCCTGCTCCAGCACCCGTGCCGAGTCCGGCAGGAACACCCCGCGCAGGCCTTGGCACAGCCACTTCAGCGGGAACGCGGCACCGACGTCCAGCATCCAGCCGGGGATCGTGTCGACGGAGATGTACACGCCGGAGACGAACTGCAGCACCAGGAACGGCAGGACGACCACGGAGCTGGCGCTCTTCGCCGACCTGGGTACCGAGCTGATCGCGATGCCCAGCAGCGCACACCCGGTCAGGCCGAGCACGAAGATCCAGGCGAAGTCGAACCAGCGCGTCGCGTCCGTGGGGAGGTCGACGCCGTAGAGCGTGGTCCCGACGAGGAGCAGGATCGCCGTCTCCAGGACACCGGTGAACAGAACCAGCCAGATCTTCCCCAAAAAGTAGGCCGCCGGCGGCATCGGCGTGCCCCGCAGCCGGCGCAGCACCTTCTCGTCGCGTTCCACGGCGATCGAGATGCCCAGGGACTGGAAGCTGGTCGACATGATGCCCGAGGCCATCATCGCGGGGACGTACAGCTGCGAGGCGGTGATGCCCGTGCCGCGCACGTCGTCGTGGAAGATCGACGCGAACAGGAACAGGAAGACCACCGGGAAGGCGAAGGTGAACACCACCTGCTCGCGCTGCCGGAAGAACTGTTTGATCTCGAGGGCGCCCCGGCTCAGCCCGATGCCCCATGCCCCCGGCACGCGGTCGCAGGACGCCTTCGTCCGGGTGCCCACGGCCGTCGTGGTCATCGCGTCCCCTCCTGTCCGGTGAGCCGGAGATAGACGTCCTCCAGCGTGGGGCGGCTCACCCTCAGGCCGGGGATCTCGCCGTCGAAGCGGCGCATGAGCTCGGCGACGGTCCTGGTGGGGGTGTCGGTGTGCTCGGCGCGCGGGGTGCCGTCGGGCTCCGTCCACTCCACGGTGGCACCGGTGCCGTACCGCTCCCGGAGGGCGCCGGAGGTGCCCTCGGCGACGATCCGTCCCTGCGCGACCACCGCCAGCCGGTCGGCGAGGGCCTCCGCCTCCTCCAGATAGTGCGTGGTGAGCAGGATGGTCGTGCCCTCGTCGGCGAGCAGGCGGATCAGGTCCCAGAACCGGCGGCGGGCCGCCGGGTCGAAACCGGTCGTCGGCTCGTCGAGGAGCAGCAGTTCGGGGCCGCCGATCACGCCGAGCGCCACGTCGAGCCGGCGTCGCTGCCCGCCCGACAGCGCCTTGATCCTGCTGTCCGCCTTCGCCTCCAGACCGACCAGCGAGACCACCTCCTCCGGGTCACGGGGCCGGGGGTAGTAGCGGGCGAAGTGCCGTACGGTCTCGCGGACCGTCAACTCCGCGGGTGCCGATTCGTCCTGCCAGACGATTCCCACACGGGATCGCCACGCGCGCGTGCCGGTCTCCGGGTCCGACCCCAGGACGGTCACCTCGCCGGCGTCCCGCGAGCGGTTGCCCTGGAGGATCTCCACCGTGGTGCTCTTGCCCGCGCCATTGGGTCCGAGCAGGCCGAACACCTCGCCCTTCCTGATGCCGAGGTCGATTCCGTCGACGGCGGTGACGTCCCCGTACCGCTTGCGGAGCCCCCGTACGTCCACCGCGAGTTCGTTCGATGTCATGTCCCGAGCGTCACCCGGAACCGAACGTTCGGGGACGACCGTGCGTACCTCCTTATGTCCGTCGAACGGTGGACAGGCGCGCGCGTGCGGCACAATGGCCCTGCCCGAAGAAGGTCCGACCCCCTAGTGACGGAATCGGCGTGATGAGCAAGACGACAGTCAAGGACGTCTCCACGGAGCCCGAACCGAAGCGCGCGGTCGCAGGACCGCGGACGGTGGGAGGCAGTCGCGCCTTCGCGCTGCTGCTGGTGATCACCGGCGCGGCCGGGCTGCTCGCCGCCTGGGTCATCACGATCGACAAGCAGAAGATCCTCGAAGGCAAGCTGAGCGGCAAGACCTTCACCCCGAGCTGCAGCATCAACCCGATCATCTCGTGCGGCAGCGTCATGGAGAGCAAGCAGGCCGCCGTGTTCGGGTTCCCCAACCCGCTGCTCGGCCTGGTCTGCTACGGCATCGTGATCTGCGTCGGCATGAGCCTGCTGACCCGCGCCGCCTTCCCGCGCTGGTACTGGCTGACCTTCAACTTCGGCACGCTCTTCGGGGTGTGCTTCGTGACCTGGCTGCAGTTCGAGTCGCTGTACCGGATCAACGCGCTGTGTCTGTGGTGCTCGCTGGCCTGGGTCGCCACGATCACCATGTTCTGGTACGTGACCTCGTTCAACGTCCGGAACGACTTCCTGCCCGCCCCGCGCCCGGTGAAGAACTTCCTGGCCGAGTTCACCTGGGTGCTGCCGGTCACCCATTGCGGTGTCATCGCCATGCTGATCCTCACCCGCTGGGGCAGCAGCCTCTGGGCCTGAGCCTTCACAAGGCTCCGCGCCCGGGCCGTCGGGTGGCTTCGGGCCCGAGCCGCTCGGCGGCCCGGGCCCGGCTGCGTTGTCAGTGGCCCCGACGGCGTTGTCAGTGCGGTGCCATAGGGTTTCAGCGTGGAGCCCGACCTGTTCACCGCCGCAGCAGAAGAACGTCAGGAGAAGGACCCGGCCGCCAGCCCCCTGGCGGTCCGGATGCGCCCGCGCACCCTCGACGAGGTGGTGGGCCAGCAGCACCTGCTCAAGCCCGGCTCGCCGTTGCGCCGGCTGGTCGGCGAGGGCGCGGGCGGCCCGGCGGGACCGTCCTCGGTGATCCTGTGGGGGCCTCCCGGCACCGGCAAGACCACGCTGGCCTACGTCGTCTCCAAGGCCACCAACAAGCGCTTCGTGGAGCTGTCGGCGATCACCGCGGGCGTCAAGGAGGTCCGCGCGGTCATCGACGGCGCCCGCCGCGCTTCCGGCGGGTACGGTCAGGAGACCGTCCTCTTCCTCGACGAGATCCACCGCTTCAGCAAGGCCCAGCAGGACTCCCTGCTCCCGGCGGTGGAGAACCGCTGGGTGACGCTGATCGCCGCCACCACGGAGAACCCCTACTTCTCGGTGATCTCCCCGCTGCTGTCCCGCTCCCTGCTGCTCACCCTCGAACCGCTCACGGACGAGGACATCCGCGGCCTGCTGCGCCGCGCGCTCACCGACGAGCGGGGCCTGAAGGACACCGTGGCCCTCCCGGAGGACACCGAGAACCACCTGCTGCGCATCGCCGGCGGCGACCCCCGCCGCGCCCTGACCGCCCTGGAGGCCGCCGCCGGCGATGCGCAGCA
>NZ_MUBM01000425.1 GCF_002154505.1 Streptomyces carpinensis
CCGCCGAGCGCTCGGCGGGCGCGCCACTGCCGGACCGCCTGCGCGAGAAGGTGCGTTCCTACGCGGCGTCGTCCGACACCGTGGGCGTCTTCTTCGGCGAGGACTGCTTCATCGCGATCGGCTCGATCCTGCTGATCACCGGCTTCGTGAACTCGACGTACAAGCAGCACATCGAACCGACCCAGCTGGCCCTGTGGGCGATACCGCTCGCGGCCTGCGCCTTCGTCGTCCACGGCGCCCGCCTGCTGCTCCTGGACAGGCAACTGGAGCGCGAGATGGCACTCGCCGCCGCAGAGCACGACCTGCCGCTTCCGAAGGAGACCACCAAGTGATCAAGGTCGAATGGCTCTACTGGCTGGTGGGCCTCGTCTTCGTCGTCATGGCAGTGCAGATGGCGGCCGACCGCAGCAACCCCAGGCGCTGGACGTCCGCCGGGTTCTGGGGCCTGCTCGGACTCACCTTCCCGTACGGCACCGGAGTCGCCAACGCCGAGTCGGGCAAGGGCGGCTGGACGCTGCCCGCCGAACCGCTCGGCGTCGCGGTCCTCGCCCTGATCGTGCTCGCCGGGTTCAACTTCCTCGGCAAGGGCGTCCCGGTCACCACCACGGCCGAGCAGCGTGAAGCCTCCGCCGGCCGGCTCGGCAGCAAGATCTTCGTCCCCGCCCTGACGATTCCGCTCGTCGCCATCATCTGCGCCGCCGTGCTCGACGACTCCGGCCTGTTCGAGAAGGGTCAGGCCACCCTCATCGGGCTCGGCGTCGGATCTCTCGTCGCCCTCGTCGTCGGCATGCTCGTCACCGGCGAAAAGAAGCTCTCCGTCCCGATCCACTCCGGCCGCTCCATGCTCGAGGCGATGGGCTCCGCCCTGCTGCTGCCTCAACTCCTCGCCGTGCTCGGCTCGATCTTCGCTCTGGCCGGCGTCGGCACGCAGGTCGGCAAGATCGTGCACGACGTCCTGCCGGGCAACTCCAAGTACCTCGCCGTGATCGCCTACTGCGTCGGCATGTTCCTGTTCACGGTGATCATGGGCAACGCCTTCGCGGCCTTCCCCGTGATGACCGCGGCCATCGGCTGGCCGATCCTCATCCAGCAGATGCACGGCAACGAGCCTGCCGTCCTGGCGATCGGCATGCTGGCCGGCTTCAGCGGCACCCTGTGCACGCCGATGGCCGCCAACTTCAACATCGTCCCGGCCACGCTGCTCGAACTGAAGGACCAGTACGGACCGATCAAGGCGCAGATCCCCACGGCGCTCCCGCTTCTGGTCTGCTGCACCGTGATCATGTCGGTGTTCGCCTTCTGAGCCGCCCATCGCCCTCGGGCCCTCGCACATCCGAGCCACTCCCACCCGTGAAGGGAATTGCCATGACGCGCGTGCTCATTACCGGCTTCGCCCCCTTCGGCGGCGAGAGCGTGAACCCGTCGTGGCAGGCGGCCTCCCTCGTGGCCGCCGACCCGCCCGCCGGACTCACCGTCACCGCCACCGAACTCCCCTGCGTGTTCGGCAAGTCCATCGACGCACTGCGCGACGCCATCCACGCGTCGGCCCCCGACCTGGTGCTCTGCCTGGGCCAGGCGGGCGGCCGCCCCGGCGTCACCGTCGAACGCGTCGCCGTCAACGTCGACGACGCACGCATCCCCGACAACGCGGGCAACCAGCCCATCGACGAGCCGGTCGTGCCGGGCGGCCCCGCCGCGTACTTCTCCGCACTCCCGGTGAAGGCCTGCGTCGCAGCCCTGCGCGGGGCCGGAGTCCCGGCCGCCGTGTCGAACACCGCCGGCACGTTCGTCTGCAACCACGTCGCCTATGGCCTCGGCCACCTCATCGCCACCGAATTCCCCGGCGTACGCGGTGGTTTCGTGCATGTCCCCTGGGCTCCGGAGCAGGTCACCGACGGCACCGCCGCGGTGCTGGAGCCCGCCACGGTCGCCCGCGGCCTGCGCGCCCTGCTGGTCATTGCCGCCGACATCCCCGCAGAGCAGGACCTCAAGGTCACCGAGGGAGCCACCCACTGATGCCGCTCACCGCCCACGCGGCCGACTTCGCCCGCATCGCCCTCGCCAACGTCACGCGCGAGTACCCCAACTTCCCCGCTCACCTGGTGATCTCACCGGACGAGCAACTCCGGCCGAGCACGCTGCATCCGGCCTTCTACGGTGCCTACGACTGGCATTCCTCCGTCCACATGCACTGGCTGCTCGTCCGCCTGCTGCGCCGTCACGGCGGAACACCCGCCTTCACGGACACAGAGCCGGTCGTCGCCGTACTCGACAGGCACCTCACCCCCGAGAACATCGCCACCGAGGCCGCCTATCTGCTGGACCGGCCCTCCTTCGAGCGGCCGTACGGCTGGGCCTGGCTGGTCGCGCTCGCCGCCGAGTGCCGGGCGTACGGGGGCCCGGCCGGCGCCCGCTGGGCCGAGGCCCTGGCCCCGGGGGTCGCCGCCGTCGACCGCCTGCTGGCGGACTGGCTGCCGAAGGCCACCTATCCGGTACGCCACGGGAACCATCCCAACAGCGCCTTCGCACTGGGTCTCGTGCTCGACGCGGGGGAACTGTCCGCCGCGACCGCCGACGCCGCACGGGAACGCCTGCTGGCCTGGTTCGCCGACGACCACGACGCACCCGCACACTGGGAACCGTCGGGCCAGGACTTCCTGTCCCCGGCGCTGACCGAGGCCGACGCGATGCGCAGGGTGCTGGACGGGGAGCGGTTCGCGCAGTGGCTCGACGGCTTCCTGCCCGCGCTGCGCTCCGGCGCACCCTGCCCGCTGCTGGACGTGCCCGTGGTCTCCGACCACGCCGACCCGCAGATCGGCCATCTGCTGGGGCTCACCCTCAGCAGGGTCGCCGCACTGCGCTCGATCGCGGCCGCACTGCCGGACGGGCCGGTCCGCACGCGCCTGGCCGAGGCGGCCGAAGCCCACGTCAAGGCGGGCCTGCCCGCCGTGGAACGCGGCGACTTCACCACTGATCACTGGCTGGCCTCCTTCGCCGCGCTGGCGCTCGACGCGCAATAGCGATCGCCCGTGACAGCCTGGGTGCGGCCGGTGTGCGAGGGCGCCCTCGCACACCGGCCATCGGAGCCTTATGTCTGCCCCCTCCTCTACTGGCCCAGAAGAGCCCACGGCCGTCCCACCGCACCCGGATGAGTACGACACGGCGCGGCATGCCGCCGCGGACCTCACCCTGCACCCCGACTGGACGACCATCGGCCATCCGGAGACGTTCACCTTCGCCGGGACCTCGTTGGCGCGGGAACAGTGGGCGCCGAGTACGTGAGTGCCACCCACCGGACTCGGGGTTGCTCGCGGTCCGGTCTTGCTGTCCTGCTCCTGTGGCGACGGCTGCGAGCCTGGGGTCACCAGGGACTGCGCCAGCGGGTCCGGTACTGTCTGGACACTGCGGCGTACGCCGCCGAGACCCTCGCAACGGTGCCGCAGGCCGCTCTCGACCGGCTGGAGTACTCCATCGTGGTCACGTTCGCCCGGCCCGCGCCCTGGGTGGTCGAGAAATGGCACGTGGCGGTGGAAGGAGACCGCGCGCACATCGTGTGCGTCTCGCACGTCGAACGACGCACCGTCGACGCCTTCACGTCCGATCTCGCCCCGGGGTACGCGCATGACGGGCGATGACGTGATCTTCCGTACGCCGGATCAGGCGGCCCTTCGCCAGATCGAGACCTGGCTGACCCACTACATCAGCGTCCCGACCCGCAGCTCGGCCGGCGCGGCCCGGTGTGTCCCTACGTTGCCACCTCCCGCCGTCAGGACCTGGTACGTGTGCTGTCCGCGGTCTGCACGCCGCCCGGTCCCGAGCAGGGCCTTGCGCGCCTGACGACCCTGGGCTGCCCCGACGGTCAGCTGACCGGGGCGGTTCCAGTGCTGGGTGTCCGGATCGAGACACGACTGCACCAGAACCTGCGCGTCACTCTCCCGTCAGGGGCGCAGACGTATGCCCTCAGGGGGTGCCAAGTCGGGCTGACGGGTCTGCTTCATCCGGCCAGGGGGCACCACCGGGGCTATCGGATTGATCACCAATCCATCATGCCGACGGGGTGCTGACCGTTCTCGCGAACATCGATACTGGCTCGAAGTGGGTGCCTCCGCGAGCGGTGAACACCCGCTGTTGTAACTCGGGCTCTGGCACAACTTCTGCGACGCCATCACTGTCCGTCACGACAACAGGACTCGCTTCCGGAGGCCAGCTCGGCCGAACATGTGTGCCGGGGCACGGCCAGCGCCGGTGGTTCGGCACCTGCCCATGGACTCGGCCCTGGCCTGGACCGCTTCCAACTCCTCCACTGTCCGGTCGAGTACGCGTACTCAGGTGCCGTCTGCCGGACTCCTCCATGCTGGGGCGCGAACGCCGGACCGTCTCAGGGGGACATACGCATGGACCACGCCCTGCAGCTACGCACTGCCACGCCTCGGGCTCACCGCAAGCCGGCGCCTGCAATCTCCCGGGCCGCCGGGCATACTGGGGTCAGTCGATAACGGGGGTCCGATGGGTCTGACGGACGCGTATCTGGACGTTGCGGCTCAGGCGGTGACACTGCTCGGTGCCCCGGAAGTCGCTGCCTCCTGGCAGAAGCCCAGCGCGCTGAAGGAGATGACCGTCGGCGCCCTGGCCGGCCATCTTGCCTACCAGGTCTTCAGCGTCACTCCAGCCCTGCGGGAACCCGCATCGCGAGAGGTGCCGATCCCGCTCCTCGAGCATTACGCCCGCGCCGCGTGGATCGATGCGCCACTCGACAGCGAGGTGAACGCCGGCATTCGGGCGAAGGGTGAGGACATCGCGTCCGAAGGCGCCCGAGCGCTGCAAGATCGCGCCCGCGCGGCACTTGCGGGCCAGGCGGTGGGCCTTCCGGTGATCCCGGATGACTGGGTCGTGTTCATGCCCCAAACCGGGTGGGCGCTGAGCCTCGACGACTTCCTTGTGACGCGCATGATGGAACTCGCCGTTCACATGGACGACTTGGCCGTCAGCGTGGGCCTCGCCGCGCCGGAGCTCTCGGCCAGGGCTTTTGATCCCGTGCTGACATTGCTGGGCAGACTGGCCGTCCGCCGACACGGCCAGGCAGCGTTGCTGCGCGCCTTGTCTCGCGCGGAGCGGGCGCCATCCGCGGTCAACGCGCTCTGAGCCGCGCAGGCCGTGGTTGTGCCGGTACGGTGACCCTTCTTGCGTCCTTGACACGGTTCTCCCCGGTTTGCGACGCGCTGAGTCGTCCGGACACCCTGATGGCACGTCACTTGCCGGAGCCGGTCTCGTCCTTGTAAAGCGCCTTGTGAAGCGTCTCTGTGGTCTCGGCGACAGCCTTCTTGTCCGCAGCGGTTCCGGCCAGGGCGTCGAGCATCATGAAGTCGTGCGTGATGGCCGGGTAGTGCGTGAGGGCGACGGACACACCCGCCTGCCTGAGCCTTCTCGCGTAGGCGTCGGCCGCGTCGAGCAGTACGTCGGAGTCCGTGATCACCAGCGCGGGCGGCAGTCCGCGCAGTTGGTCGAGACTTGCGCGCAGGGGAGAGGCGATGGGGTTGTCGCGGTCCTTGACGTCAGGGGCGTAGGCGTCCCAGAACCACTTCATGGCCGGCCGGGTGAGCCAGCAGTTCTCGGCGAAGCGGTGGTAGGAGGGTGTGTCGAAGTCGGCGTCCGTCACCGGGTACAGCATCACCTGCTGCCTGAAGTGCGGGCCACCGCGCTGCTTGGCGAGCAGGGTGACGGCGGCGGTCATGTCGCCGCCCACGGAGTCGCCTGCGACGGCGAGGCGTGAGGGGTCGACGCCGACCTGGTGGCCGTTGGCGGCGACCCACTTTGCGACGGCGTAGGCCTGCTCGACGGGAACGGGGAACTGCGCCTCGGGCGAGGGGGTGTAGTCGACGAAGACGACTGCGGCACGCGCCCCGTCGGCGATCTGCCGCACCAGCCGCTCGTGGGTCCTGAAGTTGCCGAGCACCCATCCGCCACCATGGATGTAGACGATGCCGGGCAGGTCTCCGGCAACACCTTCCGGGCGGACCACGTGCACGGACACCGGGCCCGTGGGGCCACCGGGGACGGAACGTTCGGTGATCTCGGCCGGCAGCATGTTCACCGGTCCGGCCTGCAACTTGTTCAGTACGTCCCGGGCCGCCGCGTACGAGAGCTTGTAGAGCGGCGTACCGTCGGCGGCCGCCAGTCCATCCAGGAAGTCCTGATCCTGTTTCTCGAGCGTCACCGGTGGATCTCCGCACGGGACGTGGGCGATGGACGCCGCGGCGGCGGCAGGCTGGTCCACAGTCCCGGAAGTCTTCCGCGTGCCGCACGAGGCCAGGCCGACGGCCACGGTGAGCGTGGCGGCTATGGCGCCGACACAGCGGGCCCTGCGCCGCAGCCGGCAGCGCTGAATCGTACGGTTCATGGCAGTTGCTCCTCGCCGGGATGCCCGAGACCTGTGTCCGAGACCTGGACCCAGCCTGTTTGCCGCTCCTTCCTTCGGACAATCGAAGGTGGGCCACTGGAGTGACAGCGGCAAGAAGGCGTGAGCAGTCACCTCGATGCCCCGCCGCCCGAGTCACCCGGATGGACGGTGCCGGCGGGCCCATTCGGCCGACTGCGTGAACGCTGAGGTGCCGTAGGCCCCTTCAAGAGCGAGGTCGAGATGACGCTAACTGCGATACGTGGCTCACTGCTCCACGCCGCACGCCTTCGCGTTGCGACGGCCGGGTGTGCGGCCGCCGCCCTGTGCGCGGTGACCGCGCACCCGGCTGTGGCGGTGGGCGGGGCGGGCGGGGCCAAGCCGACCATCGTCCTGGTCCACGGTGCCTTCGCGGACGGCTCCAGCTGGAACGGAGTGATCGAACGGCTCAAGCGCCGCGGCTACACCGTCATGGCCCCGGCCAACCCGCTGCGCGGCCTGTACAGCGACGCTGCGTACATCGCCTCCGTCCTGAAGTCGATCAAGGGTCCGATCGTTCTGGCCGGCCACTCCTACGGCGGTGCCGTCATCAGCACGGCCGCGGCCGGCAATCCCCGGGTGAAGTCCCTGGTGTACATCAACGCGCTGATGCCCGACGTCGGCGAGAGCGGCATGTCGCTGTCCGCACGCTTCCCGAGCGCCCTCGCCACCGCCACCGACTCCGTGCCGTACAAGAGCGTCGATATGAGCGGCACCGACCTCTACCTGAAGAGGGACAAGGTCCACCCGGTCTTCGCGAACTGCCTGTCGGAGAGCCAGGCGAATCTGCTGGGCGTCACCCAGCGCCCGGCCGCCACGACGGCATTCTCCGAGACGGCCAAGGTCGCCGCCTGGAAGGACATCCCGTCCTGGGCCCTCGTGGGCCGGCAGGACATGACCATCAGCCCGGACCAGGAGCGATTCCAGGCCAAGCGGGCCCACTCCCACACGGAGGAGATCGACTCCTGCCATGTGTCCCTCATCGCCGAGCCGGATGCCGTCGCCGACCTGATCCTCCAAGCCGCGACGGCGGCCGGCTAGGGTCTTTCGTTTGGATCAGGCCGGATCAGGGAGGCCCGCGAGCCCGGCATGATCCGAACGAGAGCCCTAGATCATGCCGCACCCGGGCCGCGACGTCAGGACGATGGCGCGGGCGGCTGTGCGCTGCCGTCTGGGCCGTCGCCGATATTCGATTGCCTCGCGTGCGTGAGAACGCCAGATTGGCGTGATGTCTGAACTGCGAACCGATCGCCTTGTGCTCCGCGGCTGGAGGGAGTCCGACCTCGACCCGTGGGCGGCGATGAATGCTGATCCGCAGGTCCGTGAGTACTTCCCGGACGTGCTCACGCGAGAGCAGAGCAAGGCGTCCGCGGCCCGTTTTCAAGCTGATCTCGACCGGCGAGGCTGGGGATGGTGGGCCGTGGAGGTGAGGACGACCGGCGAGTTCATCGGGTTCACCGGGCTGGATCCGGTGGATGAGGGCATGCCGTTCACGGGGGTGGAATGTGGCTGGCGCCTGGCCCGTCGGGCGTGGGGACACGGCTATGCCACCGAGGCCGCCCGAGCGGTCATCGGTTTCGGCTTCGAACGTCTCGGGCTGGCGGAGATCCTTGCGGTGACGACGGCCACCAATCTCCGTTCGCAGGCGGTGATGCGTCGTATCGGCATGACCCGCGATCCGGCCGATGACTTCGACGACCCGAGCGTGCCCGACGGGCCGCTGCGCCGGAGTGTGGTGTATCGGCTCCGGCCCGAAGGGCGTCGACCGGTGTGAAGGGCAAGGCCTGCGAGGACACCATGTACGTCGGCGTCGCCGCGGTCCCGCCACCTGCCCCCGGCCCGGCCGTGTGCGCCACGAACCGTGTGCACCACCCGGCCGGAGGGCCGGCGCTGTGATCTCCCGGACCGGCGAAGGCGACCTCGGCTTCCAGTCGCTCGGTGACGCCCACCCGCGGGCGGCGGTAGGTCAGACGGTGGCCTCGGGCTGTGCCGGGCTGAGGTAGTGCACGGCGGTCTGTTCGGTGTGCGGGATGAGCAGGCCCTGCAGTTCCTCGGCCGCGACCTTGAGGAGGTGGCCGTCGCGGGCGGCGTGGAGGGTTTCGAGGACGAAGGCGACGCGGGTGGAGTCCTCGGTGACGCGGGTGCGGTGGGCGTCGCGGTGGTTCCAGTGGCGGGTCAGGACGCCGGTGGTGTCGGCGTAGATGATCTCGCCGGGCTTGGGGTTCTCCACGGTGCCGGGTTCGCCGAGCGGGGTGAACTCCTCGCCGCCCTGGGCGTGGTGGATGTCGACGTCGCCGGTGACGTGGTCGAGGTCGAAGGCGCCGGCGGGCAGGCCGTGGTGGACGGAGACGGCGTTGTAGGAGTCGACGGCGGGGTTGATGCGCGGCAGGCTGCCCTTCTTGGCGAGGCGGCGGCCGAGGGCGTCGACGCTGGGGCGGATGCGGCGGGGGTTGGTGCCGAAGGAGCGGTATGCGGTGTGCCACGCCTGGATGCGGGGGTCGGTCTCGTCGGCGGGCTGCCAGGTGCCGTTGGCCAGTTGCTGCTCCAGGTCCGTCAGTGCGGTGGCGGTGTCCGGCCAGGGTTCGTGGCCGCGCAGGCCGGCGGCCGTGACGAGAGCGATGAGGGTGTCGGGGAAGGCGTCGGCGACGGCGGGGCTGATGCGAAAGGAGGGCATGTGCACCGTTTCGTTTCGTG
>NZ_MUBM01000426.1 GCF_002154505.1 Streptomyces carpinensis
CTCCCGCACTCCCCTCATCCTGAAAGGAACCCCCATGTCACTCCACCCCGAAGCCTCCGCCCTCCTCGACCGGTCCCATCGGCTCGGCGCCGATCCCCGCAACACCAACTACGCCGGCGGCAACGCCTCCGCGAAGGGCACCGGCACCGACCCCGTGACCGGCGGGGACGTGGAGCTGATGTGGGTCAAGGGGTCCGGTGGCGACCTCGGGACCCTCACCGAGAGCGGGCTGGCCGTGCTGCGGCTGGACCGGCTGCGGGCCCTCACCGACGTGTACCCCGGTGTCGAGCGCGAGGACGAGATGGTCGCCGCGTTCGACTACTGCCTGCACGGCAAGGGCGGTGCGGCCCCCTCCATCGACACGGCCATGCACGGGCTGGTCGACGCCCCGCACGTGGACCACCTGCACCCGGACTCCGGTATCGCACTCGCCTGTGCCGCCGACGGGGAGAAGCTGACCGCGGAGTGCTTCGGCGACCGGGTGGTCTGGGTGCCGTGGCGGCGGCCCGGGTTCCAGCTGGGGCTGGACATCGCCGCGATCAAGGAGGCCAACCCGCAGGCGATCGGCTGCGTCCTCGGCGGGCACGGGATCACCGCCTGGGGCGCCACCTCCGAGGAGTGCGAGCGCAACTCGCTGCACATCATCCGCACCGCCGAGGCGTTCCTCGCCGAGCGCGGCAAGGCGGAGCCCTTCGGTCCGGTGATCGAGGGCTACGAGCCGCTCGGCGAGACCCAGCGGCGGGAGCGGGCCGCCGCACTGGCGCCGTACGTCCGTGCGCTCGCCTCCCAGGACCGCGCGCAGGTGGGGCACTTCGACGACTCCGACGTCGTCCTCGACTTCCTCTCCCGCGCCGAGCACCCGAGGCTCGCCGCGCTCGGCACCTCCTGCCCCGACCACTTCCTGCGCACCAAGGTCCGCCCGCTCGTCCTCGACCTGCCGCCGACCACCCCGGTGGAGGAGGCCGTGGCCCGACTGCGGGAGCTGCACGGCGCCTACCGCGAGGAGTACGCCGCCTACTACCGGCGGCACGCCCTGCCCGACTCCCCCGCCATGCGCGGTGCCGACCCGGCGATCGTGCTGGTCCCGGGTGTGGGCATGTTCTCCTTCGGCAAGGACAAGCAGACCGCCCGGGTGGCCGGCGAGTTCTACGTCAACGCCGTCAACGTCATGCGCGGCGCCGAAGCGGTCTCGACGTACGCGCCGATCGAGGAGTCGGAGAAGTTCCGCATCGAGTACTGGGCGCTGGAGGAGGCCAAGCTCCGGCGGATGCCGAGGCCGAAGCCGCTGGCGACCCGGGTGGCGCTGGTCACGGGCGCGGGCAGCGGGATCGGCAAGGCGATCGCGCACCGGCTGGTGGCGGAGGGCGCGTGCGTCGTCGTCGCCGATCTGAACGCCGGCAACGCCGCCGCCGTCGCCGAGGAGCTGGGCGGTCCGGACAGGGCGGTCGCCGTGGGCGTGGACGTGACGGACGAGGAGCAGATCGCGGACGCCTTCCGGGCGGCGCTGCTCGCCTTCGGCGGGGTCGATCTGGTGGTCAACAACGCCGGCATCTCCATCTCCAAGCCCCTGCTGGAGACCTCGGCGAAGGACTGGGACCTGCAGCACGACATCATGGCGCGCGGCTCCTTCCTCGTCTCCCGCGAGGCGGCCCGGGTGATGATCGCGCAGCAGCTGGGCGGCGACATCGTCTACATCGCCTCCAAGAACGCCGTCTTCGCCGGTCCGAACAACATCGCGTACTCGGCGACCAAGGCCGACCAGGCGCATCAGGTGCGGTTGCTGGCGGCCGAGCTGGGCGAGCACGGCATCCGCGTCAACGGGGTCAACCCGGACGGGGTCGTGCGCGGCTCCGGGATCTTCGCCGGCGGCTGGGGAGCACAGCGGGCCGCGGTGTACGGGGTGCCTGAGGAGAAGCTGGGCGAGTTCTACGCCCAGCGGACGCTGCTCAAGCGGGAGGTGCTGCCCGAGCACGTCGCCAACGCCGTCTTCGCCCTGACCGGCGGGGAACTGACGCACACCACCGGGCTGCACGTCCCGGTCGACGCCGGCGTCGCGGCCGCCTTCCTGCGGTGAGCGTGGACGTGAAGGCGTACGCCGCGGTCGACCTCGGCGCGTCCAGCGGACGTGTCATGGTCGGCCGCGCCGGCCCCGACTCGCTGGAGCTGACCGAGGCGCACCGCTTCCCCAACCGGCCGCTGCGGCTGCCCGAGGGGCTGCGCTGGGACGTGCTCGGGCTGTACGCCGGGGTGCTGGACGGGCTGCGCGCCGCGGGCCAGGTGGACTGCGTCGGCATCGACAGCTGGGCCGTGGACTACGGCCTGCTCGACGCGGACGGCGCCCTGCTGGGCAACCCGGTGCACTACCGCGACGCGCGCACCGAGGGGGTCCCCGAGAAGGTGTGGGCGAGAGTTCCGGCCGCGGAGCTGTACGCGGCGACCGGCATCCAGTACGCGCCGTTCAACACGCTGTACCAGCTGACGGCGGCCCGCTCCACCGCGCAACTCGCCTCCGCCAGGCGCCTGTTGCTGATCCCGGACCTGCTGACGTACTGGCTCACCGGCGAGCAGGGTACGGAGCTGACCAACGCCTCCACCACCCAGCTCGTCGACCCGCGCACCCGCGACTGGTCGTACGACGTCGTGGCCCGGCTGGGCATCGACCTGGAGCTGTTCGCGCCGCTGCGCCGGCCCGGCGATCCGGCGGGCGTGCTGCGGCCGGAGGTGCTGGAGGAGACGGGGCTGCGCGGGCCGGTGCCGGTGACGGCGGTCGGCTCGCACGACACGGCATCGGCGGTGGCCGCCGTGCCGGCCGTGGGCGAGCGGTTCGCATACATCTGCACGGGCACCTGGTCGCTGGCGGGCCTGGAGCTGGCCGAACCGGTGCTGACCGAGGAGAGCCGCGCCGCCAACTTCACCAACGAACTGGGGCTCGACGGCACGGTCCGGTATCTGCGCAACATCATGGGCCTGTGGTTGCTCCAGGAGTGCGTACGGGCCTGGGGCGGGCCGGACCTGGGCGAGTTGCTGCGCAAGGCCGCCGAGGTCCCCGCGCTGCGGTCGGTCGTGGACGCGCAGGACGCCGCCTTCCTGGCCCCGGGCCGGATGCCGGAACGGATCGCGGCCGCCTGCCGGGCCTCCGGGCAGCCGGTGCCCGCCTCCCCGGCCGAGTTCACGCGCTGCATCCTCGACTCGCTCGCCCTCGCACACCGCCGGGCGATCGGCGACGCCCAGCGGCTCGCGGACCATCCCGTGGACGTCGTGCACATCGTGGGCGGCGGCACCCGCAACGCCCTGCTGTGCCAGCTGACCGCCGACGCCTGCGGGCTGCCGGTGGTGGCCGGTCCCACCGAGGCGGCGGCCCTCGGCAACGTCCTCGTGCAGGCCCGCGCACACGGCCTCGTCGGCGACCGGGCCGGAATGCGGCACCTGGTCGCGCGTACGCAGCCGCTGACGCGCTACGAACCGCGCCGCGACACGGCGGCCTGGCGCGCGGCCGAGGCCCGGCTCGCCACGCCGACGCCGTGAACCGTGCCGAGCCGCCGCGGTCGGGCCCCGGTGCTCCGCCGCGGCCCGGTCCCGGCGCTCGGCCCCCGTGCCGCCACGGCGGGGCCGCGGGCGAGGGTTCTCCGCCACGCCGTGGGCGGGGTCTCCCCCCGAATCCTCCGCATGACCAGAGTCTTTCGTTTGGATCAGGCCGGATCAGGGAGCGGGGTCTGGTGCGTGCAGCTGCAAGGCGGAGGAGGGCGTCGACGCGGAGCGTCGGCAACCGACGTCAATGCAGCAGATCTGCGTGCCAGGCCCCGCGAGCCCGGCATGATGCAAACGAGAGGCCATAGGCTTCAACCACCCGATGATCGACAACAAGGAGCCGCGATGCGTGTCGCTCTGTTCCTGACCTGCGTCAACGACACGCTCTATCCGGACACCGGGCGCGCCGTGGTGAAACTGCTGACCAGGCTGGGCGTGGACGTGGACTTCCCCATGGCCCAGACGTGCTGCGGGCAGGCGCACTACAACACCGGGTACCGGCACGAGGCCGAGCCGCTGGCCCGGCGGTTCGCCGAGGTCTTCCGGGGCTACGAGGCGATCGTGACGCCGTCCGGATCGTGCGGGGCGATGGTGCGGGACCTGTACCCGCGGATGGGCGAACGGGCGCATGCCGAGGGCCGGGGCGACACCCTGGCCCGGACGCTGGCACCGGTCGTGCCGAAGACGTACGAACTGACCGAGTTCCTGGTCGATGTGCTCGGGGTGACGGACGTCGGGGCGTACTACCCGCACACGGTGACCTACCACCCGACCTGCCACGGGCTGCGCGTTCTGGGCCTCGGGGACCGTCCCCGCCGGCTGCTGCAGGCCGTGAAGGGGCTGGAACTGGTGGAGCTGCCCGGCGCGGAGGAGTGCTGCGGCTTCGGCGGCACCTTCGCGGTGAAGAACCCCGACGTCTCGGCGGCGATGGGCACCGACAAGGTGCGCAACGCCGAGTCGACCGGAGCCGAGGTGCTGTGCGCGGCCGACAACTCCTGCCTGATGCACATCGGCGGGACGATGACCCGGCTGCGCACCGGCATGCGGCCGGTGCACCTGGCGGAGATCCTGGCGAGCACGGAGGAGGAGCCCGCGGCATGAGCGCCACATTCGTGGGGATGCCGGGATTCCCGGAGTTCCCGTCCTTTCCCGAGGCCGCGCACGAGGCCGTGCGCGACAAGACCCTGCGCGGCAATCTGCGCCACGCCACGCACACGATCCGCGCCAAGCGGGCCAAGGCCGTCGCCGAGGTGTCCGACTGGGCGGCGCTGCGCGAGGCCGGCCGGCAGATCAAGGACCACACGCTGCGGCACCTGGACCGCTACCTGGTCCAGGTGGAGGAGGCGGTCACGGCGGCCGGCGGCACCGTCCACTGGGCGGTCGACGCCGACGAGGCCAACCGCATCGTGGCCGACCTGGTCAAGCGGACCGGGGAGCGTGAGGTCGTCAAGGTCAAGTCGATGGCGACGCAGGAGATCGGCCTCAACGAGGCTCTCGAGGCCGAGGGCATCCACGCCTACGAGACCGATCTCGCCGAGTTGATCGTGCAGTTGGGCAAGGACCGGCCCTCCCACATCCTGGTGCCGGCGATCCACCGCAACCGCGGCGAGATCCGGGACATCTTCCGTTCAGAGATGAGCGCGTGGGGCCGCCCGGCCCCCGAGGGCCTGAGCGACACCCCCGCCGAACTCGCCGAGGCCGCCCGGCTGCACCTGCGGGAGAAGTTCCTGCGCGCCAAGGTGGGCATCTCCGGCGCCAACTTCGTCGTGGCCGAGACCGGCACCCTGGTGGTCGTGGAGTCCGAGGGCAACGGGCGGATGTGCCTGACCCTGCCCGAGACGCTGATCTCGGTCGTCGGCATCGAGAAGATCGTGCCGACCTGGCGGGACCTGGAGGTCTTCCTCCAGACGCTCCCCCGCTCCTCGACGGCCGAGCGGATGAATCCGTACACGTCCATGTGGACCGGAACCACCGGCCAGGACGGACCGAGCACCTTCCACCTGGTGCTGCTGGACAACGGCCGCACCGACACGCTCGCCGACCAGGTCGGACGCCAGGCCCTGCGCTGCATCCGCTGCTCGGCGTGTCTCAACGTGTGCCCGGTCTACGAGCGGGCGGGCGGACATGCCTACGGCTCGGTCTACCCAGGGCCGATCGGCGCGATCCTGAGCCCCCAACTGCGCGGCACCGGCAGCGAGATCGACGCCTCCCTGCCGTACGCGTCCTCGCTGTGCGGCGCCTGCTACGAGGTGTGCCC
Source organism: Streptomyces carpinensis (assembly GCF_002154505.1). Taxonomy (GTDB): domain Bacteria; phylum Actinomycetota; class Actinomycetes; order Streptomycetales; family Streptomycetaceae; genus Streptomyces; species Streptomyces carpinensis. The sequence goes on from NZ_MUBM01000426.1 coordinate 5,786, forward strand.
GGTCGCCATCGACATCCCCGAGGTGCTGGTGCACCTGCGCGAACGGGTCGCCCAGGGCGGCCAGGCGACCCGGGGCGGCAACAAGGTGGTGCTCAAGCCCGCGAAGGGCCACGCCGCCGAGCGGACGGCGATGCGCGCGGCCCGCCTGGCCCTCTCCCACCCGGGTCTCCTGCGCGGCGGCCAGCGGCTGGCGTCCCGCACCCGCCGGTTCCACCCCCGGAGCCTGCCCGGCCCCGGCAAGGCGTGGAGCGGCACCCGGGACCTACCGGCCCTCCCCGCGGAACCCTTCCGCGACTGGTGGCAGCGCACGCACGCCGAACGGGGCGGCCAGGGTGGAAAGGACGGCGCGAAGTGAGCAGCAGGGACCGGATCCTGGGCCGGGTGCGGCGCGCGCTGGCCGACGTGCCGCCGGACGACACGCCGTACGAGCAGGCCGTTTCGCGGGACTATCTACGGCAGCACGGCGACCGGGGCGCCGAGGAGACGGTGGATCTGCTGGCCGAGAACCTGGTGGACTACCGGGCGGTCGTGCACCGCAGCGACACCGCGGGGCTGCCCGCGCTGATCGCCCACCTGCTCGGCGAGCGGGGCTCGAAGACCGTCCTGGTCCCGCCCGGGCTGGACGAGAGCTGGCTGGCGGACACGGAGGTGACGCGGGTCACGGACCGTCCGGACAGCACACCGCACGAACTGGACCGTGTCGACAGCGTGGTCACCGGCTGCGCGGTCGCCATCGCCGAGACCGGCACGATCGTCCTGGACGGCTCCCCCGACCAGGGCCGCCGCCGGATCACCCTGATCCCCGACCACCACGTCTGCGTGATCCGCATCCCGGACCAGGTGGTCTCCTCCGTACCGCAGGCCCTGGACCGCCTCGTCCCGGCGCGCCCGCTGACCCTGATCTCCGGCCCCTCGGCGACCAGTGACATCGAACTGGACCGGGTGGAGGGGGTGCACGGGCCGCGCACCCTGGAGGTGGTGCTGGTGAGCGGGGAGTGAGCGGCGCGGTTAGCGTGAGTGAATGATCCGGTTCGAGCAGGTCACCAAGCGGTACCCGGACGGGACCACCGCCGTGGACGGGCTCAGCTTCGAGGTGTCCGAGGGGGAACTCGTCACCCTCGTGGGCCCGTCCGGCTGCGGCAAGACGACCACGATGCTGATGGTCAACCGCCTTATCGAACCGACCTCGGGCCGGATTTTCCTGGGCGGCGAGGACATCGCCGGGGTCGATCCGGTGCGGCTGCGCCGCCGTATCGGCTACGTCATCCAGCAGGTCGGCCTCTTCCCGCACCGCACGGTCCTGGACAACACCGCGACGGTGCCCGCGCTGCTCGGCTGGAAGAAGGCGAGGGCGCGGGCGCGGGCCGCCGAGTTGCTGGAACTGGTGGGCCTGGATCCCAAGACGTACGGACCGCGCTATCCGGAGCAGTTGTCGGGCGGGCAGCGGCAACGGGTCGGCGTGGCGCGGGCGCTGGCCGCGGACCCTCCGGTGCTGCTGATGGACGAGCCGTTCGGGGCCGTCGACCCGGTGGTGCGCGAGCAGTTGCAGGACGAGTTCCTGCGCATGCAGGCCGCGGTGCGCAAGACGGTGCTGCTGGTCACGCACGACATCGAGGAGGCGGTACGGCTCGGTGACCGCATCGCCGTGTACGGACAGGGGCGCATCGAGCAGTTCGACACGCCCGGGGCTGTGCTGGGCAGCCCGGCGTCCCCGTACGTGGCGGGGTTCGTGGGCGCCGACCGGGGGCTGAAACGGCTGTCGGTGACGGCGATCGAGCGGGACGACCTGGAGCAGCCGCCGGTCGTCCGGCCGGACGA